>NZ_JBEXYU010000025.1:0-162921 GCF_040631115.1 Nonomuraea sp. NPDC005692
AGGAATCCGTCCATCCGAAGATTTGGACGGGGTTATGCATGTGTTTCATGCACTGGCTTTTAACACACTGTTGAGTTCTCAAGAAACGGACGCGTACTTCCTCACCAGAACCCATTCCCGGATCCTCGTTCAGAGGCGCTCACATTTCATTTCCTTCAGTCTACCAGATCCGGACGATTCTTGTCAAACCGCCCGATCCGGGAGCTTCCGGACCTGCCCCGTTTCGGAGCAACCCTGCTAACTTACTCTAACTTCCGGCCTTTGTCCAACCGCCAGGTCAGACAGCCCGAAAGTCGGGGTTGATCAGAAGGGGTGTCGGTGCCGATCGGCCCCGCGTTGAAAACTCTAGCAGCCCTGAGGACGTCGAAGGTCCATCTTCGGTAACGAATGGACCTTCCCCGCGTTCGTATGGTCTAAACACCGAGCCCGGACAGCTGTGCCTCAAGGCGCGCGATGTCCGCGGCGGCCTGCTCGGCCCGGCCCCGGACCTTGGCGACCACGTCGTCGGGCGCCTTGGACATGAACTGCTCGTTGCCCAGCTTGCCGGCCGCCTGCGCGGCTTCCTTCCGGGCGGCGGCAAGATCCTTCTCCAGACGCTTGCGCTCGGCCACGACGTCGATGGCGCCCGCAGTGTCGATCTCCACGGTCACCGCGCCCACGCTGAAGCGCGCTGTGGCGTTGAACGTCTCAGCCGGCTCCGTCAGCCGCAGCAACGCGCGGATCGCCCTCTCCTGGGCCTCCAGCGGCGTGCCGGACAACCCCAGACGGGCGGCCACCTTCTGGCCGGGCTTGAGCCCCTGATCGGAACGGAACCTGCGGACCTCGGTGACGAGCTCCTGCAGAGCGTCGATCTCGGCCTCGGCCGCCGGATCCGTGTAGCGGGCGTCGCTCTGCGGCCAGGGGGCGACGACGATCGACTCGCCACCCGTCACCGCCCGCCACAACTCCTCGGTGACGAACGGCACCAGCGGATGCATCAACCGCAGCAGCGCGTCGAGCACGTGCCCGAGCACGAGCCGGGTGTGTTCGAGCCCCTCCCCGAGCTGAATCTTGGCCAGCTCCAGGTACCAGTCGCAGACCTCGTCCCAGGCGAAGTGGTAGAGCAGGTCGGAGGCCTTGGCGAACTCGTACTCGTCGAAGGCCGCGTCGGCGGCGCTCACCACGGTCTGCAGGCGCGAGAGGATCCAGCGGTCGGCCGCGGTGAGCTCGAGCCCGTCGAGCGAGCCCACCGCCGCGCCGTTCATCAGCGCGAACCTGGTGGCGTTCCAGATCTTGTTGCAGAAGTTGCGCGAACCGGCCGCCCATTCCTCGCTCACCGCCACGTCGGCGCCGGGGTTGGCGCCGCGCAGCAGCGTGAAGCGGGTGGCGTCGGCGCCGAAACGCTCGACCCAGTCGAGCGGGTCGACCACGTTGCCGAACGACTTCGACATCTTCTTGCCGTACTGGTCGCGGACCATGCCGTGCAAGGCCACGGTCTGGAACGGCGGACGGCCGTCCATGGCGTAGAGGCCGAACATCATCATCCTGGCCACCCAGAAGAACAGGATGTCGTAGCCGGTGACGAGCACGGAGGTCGGATAGAACTTCTCCAGCTCCGGGGTGGAGTCGGGCCAGCCGAGCGTGGAGAACGGCCAAAGCCCGGAGGAGAACCAGGTGTCGAGGACGTCGGAGTCCTGGGTGTAACCGGCCGGCGGCTCCTCGTCGGGGCCGACGCAGACGACCTCGCCGCCCGGGCCGTACCAGACCGGGATGCGGTGGCCCCACCACAGCTGGCGGGAGATGCACCAGTCGTGCATGTCGTCGACCCAGTCGAAGTAGCGCTTGGCCAGCTCCGGCGGGTGGATGCGGGTGCGGCCGTCGCGCACGGCGTCGCCGGCGGCCTTGGCCAGCGGCGAGACGTTGACGAACCACTGCAGCGACAGCCGCGGCTCCACCACGGTCTTGCAGCGCGAGCAGTGGCCGACCGAGTGCAGGTAGGGGCGCTTCTCGGCGACGATGCGGCCCTCGGCGCGCAACGCGGCGACCACGGCCGGGCGCGCCTCGAAGCGGTCGAGCCCCAGGAAGGGGCCGTGGGCGGTGATGACGCCGCGTTCGTCCATGACGGTGAGGGACGGCAGCGAGTGACGGCGGCCGATCTCGAAGTCGTTGGGGTCGTGGGCCGGGGTGACCTTGACCGCGCCGGTGCCGAAGGCGGGATCGACGTGCTCGTCGGCGACCACGGGGATCATGCGGCCGGTCAGCGGCACCTCGACCATCGTGCCGATCAGGTGGGCGTAGCGCTCGTCGGAGGGATGGACGGCCACGGCGGTGTCGCCGAGCATGGTCTCGGCGCGGGTGGTGGCCACGACGATCTCGTCGGAGTAGCGGATCGAGACCAGCTCGCCCTCGTCCTCGCTGTGCTCGACCTCGATGTCGGACAGCGCGGTCAGGCAGCGCGGGCACCAGTTGATGATGCGCTCGGCGCGGTAGATGAGCCCGTCGTCGAAGAGCTTCTTGAAGATGGTCTGGACGGCCCGCGACAGCCCCGGGTCCATGGTGAAGCGCTCGCGCTCCCAGTCGACGCCGTCGCCCAGCTTGCGCATCTGGCCGAGGATCCTGCCGCCGGACTCCTCCTTCCACCCCCACACGCGCTCCACGAACGCCTCGCGGCCCAGGTCGTGGCGGGACAGGCCCTGCTTGGCCAGCTCGCGCTCCACGACGTTCTGGGTGGCGATGCCGGCGTGGTCCATACCGGGCAGCCACAACGTCTCGCGGCCCTGCATGCGGGCGCGGCGGGTCAGCGCGTCTTGGACGGAGTGGTCGAGCGCGTGGCCGATGTGCAGGACGCCCGTCACGTTGGGCGGAGGGAGGACGATGCTGTACGGCACGCGCGAGCTGCCCGGGTCGGCGTGGAAGTAGCCTTCGGACACCCAGCGCTCGTAGCTACGGGTCTCGACGTCGGCCGGCGTGTATTGGGTGGGCAGCTCTTGCGTGGTCACAGTGACCAATTCTAGGGAGCCGGACAAGCGAAACGCCCCCGGGTTGAATCCCGGGGGCGTTTCGTAAGACGGTCAGGCCGACTTCTCGCGCGGCGTGCGCTGCTGCTTGGCGGCGAGCTGGTCGCGCGGGACGAGCGTCGGGATCGCGTGTTCCAGCACCGACTCGCGGGTGATGACCACGCGGGCGACGTCCTGGCGGGAGGGCACCTCGTACATGACGGACTGGAGCACCTCCTCCAGGATGGCGCGCAACCCGCGGGCGCCGGTGCCGCGCAGGATGGCCTGGTCGGCGATGGCCTCCAGGGCGCCGTCGGTGAACTCCAGCTCCACGCCGTCGAGCTCCAGCAGCTTGCGGTACTGCTTGACCAGCGCGTTGCGGGGCTCGGTGAGGATCTGGATGAGGGCCTCGCGGTCGAGGTTGTGAACCGAGGTGATGACCGGCAGACGGCCCACGAACTCGGGGATCATGCCGAACTTCAGCAGGTCTTCGGGCATCACGTCGCCGAAGATGTCGGCCGTGTCGACCTCTTCCTTCGAGCGGATGATGGCGTTGAAGCCGATGCCCTTCTTGCCGATGCGCGACTCGATGATCTTCTCGAGGCCGGCGAAGGCTCCACCGCAGATGAACAGCACGTTGGTGGTGTCGATCTGGATGAACTCCTGGTGCGGGTGCTTGCGCCCGCCCTGCGGCGGCACCGAGGCCGTCGTGCCTTCGAGGATCTTCAGCAGCGCCTGCTGCACGCCCTCGCCGGAGACGTCGCGAGTGATCGACGGGTTTTCGCTCTTGCGGGCGATCTTGTCGACCTCGTCGATGTAGATGATGCCCGTCTCGGCCTTCTTGACGTCGTAGTCGGCGGCCTGGATGAGCTTGAGCAGGATGTTCTCGACATCCTCGCCGACGTACCCGGCCTCGGTGAGGGCCGTCGCGTCGGCGATGGCGAAGGGCACGTTGAGCATCTTCGCCAGAGTCTGTGCGAGGAGAGTCTTTCCCGACCCGGTCGGCCCGAGCAGCAAGATGTTGCTCTTGGCCAGCTCAAGGCCGTCGTCTCTACCCCGGTCGCCGGACTGCACCCGCTTGTAGTGGTTGTAGACCGCCACCGAGAGCGCCTTCTTCGCCTTGTCCTGTCCGATGACGTAGGCGTCGAGGAACTCGTAGATTTCCCTCGGCTTGGGCAGGTTGTCCCACTTGAGCTCGGAGGACTCGGAGAGCTCCTCCTCGATGATCTCGTTGCAGAGATCGATGCACTCATCGCAGATGTAGACGCCTGGACCGGCAATGAGCTTTTTGACTTGCTTCTGACTCTTCCCGCAGAAAGAGCACTTCAGCAGGTCTCCCCCGTCGCCGATGCGTGCCACCCCAGATACTCCTTTGCGTGGGACCGCCCTGCTCACGCGAGCAGTGTCTCCGGACATCCTCCGGACTAGGCCGAACCGCTCAGGTTTCGACGTTACCGTCTTCTGGGCCCTCAGTGAGCCCCCTAGCGGCGAGTCGCACCGGAACGTGCCCTATTGGGCAGCGCTCCGGTGCGTCACATCTCAACTAGGAAGCGACGGCCTGAGCTCGTTTCTTCCTGGTCGGGATGATGTCGTCGATCAGACCATACGCCTTTGCCTCGTCCGCGTTGAGAATTTTGTCGCGTTCGATGTCCTTGCGGATGTCGGCGGAGGCCTTGCCCGTGTGCTTCGCCACGATGTCCTCGAGGAGGGATCGCATGCGGAGGATCTCGCGGGCCTGGATCTCGATGTCGCTTCCCTGGCCACCGCCCTCGGTGGAGGGCTGGTGGATCAGCACCCGGGCGTTGGGCAGCGCGAAGCGCTTGCCCGGGGTGCCGCCGGCCAGCAGCACGGCCGCGGCGGACGCGGCCTGGCCGAGGCAGACGGTCTGGATCTCCGGCCGGACGAACTGCATCGTGTCGTAGATCGCCGTCATGGCCGTGAACGAGCCGCCGGGCGAGTTGATGTAGATGCTGATGTCACGGTCGGGGTCGAGCGACTCCAGCGTCAGCAGCTGGGCCATCACGTCGTTGGCCGACGCGTCGTCGATCTGCACTCCGAGGAAGATGATGCGGTCCTCGAAGAGCTTGTTGTACGGGTTCATCTCCTTCACGCCGTAGGACGTGCGCTCGACGAAGGAGGGGAGAACGTAACGGCTCTGGATGTTCATGTCAGCTCCCCCTAGGAGACCGGGCCCACGGAGGGCACCTGCCGCGCGCTGCGCACCACGTGATCGATGAAGCCGTAGTCCTTCGCCTCCTCGGCCGTGAACCAGCGGTCACGGTCGGAGTCGGACTCGATCTGGTCCAGCGGCTGCCCGGTGTGGAAGGCGATCCGCTCGGCGAGCGTCTTCTTCACGTAGAGCATCTGCTCCGCCTGGATGGCGATGTCGGCCGCGGTGCCGCCGATGCCGCCGGACGGCTGGTGCATCATGACGCGGGCGTGCGGCAGGCCGTAGCGCTTGCCGCGGGCGCCGGCGGTGAGCAGGAACTGCCCCATGGAGGCGGCCATGCCCATCACCACCGTGGACACGTCGTTAGGCACATATTCCATCATGTCGTAAATCGCCATACCGGCACTCACCGAGCCCCCCGGCGAGTTGATGTACAGCGTGATGTCGCGCTCGGGGTCGTCGGCCGCGAGCAGCAACAGCTCGGCGCAGATCCGGTTGGCGATCTCGTCGTTGACCTCCTGACCGAGCACGATGATGCGCTCACGCAGCAGGCGCTGGTAAAGCTGGTCCTCAAGCCGGAAGGACGAGCCGTTCTCACGGCCTCGCGACTCAGGCTGATAGAAGGTCGGCGGGCTGGTCACAGCGTCACCTTCCGATGCGTCGTAAGTGATTGGCTTTGCTTGTGACCTTAACGCGCGACGCCCACAGGTCATGCCCGGTCCCCCGTACTGTTCGCTGACGGCGCAGGTCTGGGTGACCGGTCTTCTGTCAGCCTACGCCGTTCCTCCACGTCCAGCTCGTGGTCCGGCTCTGTGGGCGTTTCGGCGGGGATGGTTCCGTGCTGATGGGGCTCGTGGAGCTTGTGGGGTTGCGTACCGGTGGACGCCGTCCCGTGGCGGGGAAGCGGTCGCGCGGGCGGTGGCGGTGAGGGGCTGTCAAGGCTTCGGAGGGCGGTCCCCGCACCTGAGGGACCGACCGCGCCCCGCGGGATCGTGAGGAGCCTTCTGGGCGCGTACACGCGCTCGGTCGCCTTGAGGACGCGCATGGCGCGCCGCCGAGGCCGGAAGACGCCGAAGCCCCCGGACCCATGGGGTGCGGGGGCTTCGGGGAAGGAAGGTCAGGCTTCGGCCTTCTCCTCGGACTCGGCGGCCTCGTCGGCCTCGTCCTCGACCGGGGCGCCGTTGATCTCGGCGTAGATGGCCTTGAGGTCGACCTCGTTGCCCTCGCCGTCGACGACCTTGGCGGCGTCGCCCAGGACGGACTTGGCCTTGTCACGGACGATCTCGACCATGGCCAGCGTGAGCTGGTCGTTGTCGGCCAGGTGCTTGGCAAGCTCGTTGGGCTGGACGCCCATCTCCATGGCGCGGCGCACCACGAAGTTGGTCAGCTCCTGCTCGTTGACGCCCAGCTCCTCGGCCTTGACGATCTTGTCAAGCACGAAGCCGACCTTGAGCGCCTTGGCGGAGTTGCTGTCGAACTCGGCGAAACGCTCCTCCTCCGTCGTCTGGTAAAGACGGAAGAAGGCGTCACGGCTCAGGCCGCTCTCGGCGATCTGGTGGTCGAGGTTGTGCTTGCGGGCGTCGACCTCGGCCTTGAGCGCGCTCTCGGGCAGCGGGATGTCGATCTTCTCGAGCAGCGCGTCGAGGGCCTTCTCGCGGGCCTGGACGACCTGGTCGATGAGCTTGTTGCGGCGGGCCTGCTCGCGGATGCTGGCCTTGAGCTCGTCGAGCGTGTCGAACTCGCTGGCGAGCTGGGCGAACTCGTCGTCGAGCTCGGGCAGGACCTTCTCCTTGACCGACTTGACGTTGATGATCACGTCGGCCTCCTCGCCGGCGTTCTCGCCGCCGACGAGCTCGGTCTTGAAGCTCTTCTCCTCGCCCGCGGACATGCCCGCGAGGGCGTCGTCGAGGCCCTGGAGCACCGAGCCGGCGCCGACCTCGTAGGAGACCTCGCTGGCCTGCTGCTCCTCGATGTTCTCGCCGTTGATCTCGGCGCGCAGGTCCATCACCACGAAGTCGCCGTTGGCGGCCGCGCGCTCGACGCCGGTCAGCGTCGCGAAGCGCTGGCGCAGCGAGTCGAGCTGGGCGTCGACGTCTTCGTCGGAGACCTCGGCGGAGTCGACGGTGATCTCGGCGCCCTGGTAGTCGGGCACCTCGAAGTTGGGCCGGATGTCGACCTCGGCGGTGAACTCGATCTGCTCACCGTCGTCGATCTTCGTGACCTCGATGTCGGGCTGGCTCACCGGGAACACGTCGACCTCGTCGACGGCCTGGCCGTAGAGCTTGGGCACCGCGTCGTTGAGGGTCTCCTCCAGCACTACCGCCCGGCCGAAGCGCTGCTCGATGATGCGGGCCGGAACCTTGCCAGGCCGGAACCCGGGGACGCGCACCTGCTGCGCGACCTTCTTGTACGCCGCATCCATGCTCGGGCGCAGCTCTTCGAACGGCACCTCGACGGTGAGCTTGACCCGGGTCGGGCTGAGCTCCTCGACAGCGGTCTTCACGGAATGGTCTCCTTGATCAAGCTACGAGTGATCGCGGGCGCGTCCATTCGGTACGGCTCACGCGCCGCGCCCACATGAGCGGCGTTGGGCATGCTCCGCCACGGCGGGATCCAACGCCGATGGCCAGTCTAGGGCAGATGCGTACCGAACAACGACGCCGTCGCCGTCAGAACTCCTCGGCGATCGTCCGCAGCAGATCGATCGTCTCATCAGGAGTGGTGCTCACGGCGCACAGCCGCTCCATGACCTCTGTGTATCGGTCCACGTCCTCACGCTTGTCCAGGTACAGCGCACTGGCCAGTTGCTCGACGTAGACGACGTCGGGCAGGTCGCGGTCGGGGAAACGCAGGATGCTGAAGGCGCCGCCCTCGGCACTGTGACCGCCGAAGCTGAACGGCATGATCTGGATGGTGATGCTGGGCTGCCGCATGAGGTCGATGAGGTGTTCGAGCTGGGCGCGCATGACCTCGACGCCGCCGATGGGCCGGCGCAGCGCCGCCTCGTCGATGACGGCCCAGAAGACGGGGCCGTCCGGCCGGTCGAAGATGCGCTGGCGTTCGAGCCTGAGGTCGACCCTCCTGGCGATCTCCTCCGCCGCGATGCCCGCCGCTCCGGCGGTGACGACCGCCCTGGCGTACTCCTTGGTCTGCAGCAGTCCCGGCACGAACTGGACCTCGTAGGTCCTGATCCGGGCGGCGGCCTCCTCAAGGCCGACGTACGCCTGGAACCACGTGGGCAGGACGTCGTTGAACCGGTGCCACCAGCCGGGTTCGTTCGCGGTGGCCACCAGGTCGAGGACGGCGGCTCGCGCCTGCGGGTCCACGACGCCGTACAGGGTCAGCAGGTCGGAGACGTCACGTTCCTTGAACCCCACCCGGCCCAGTTCCATGCGGCTGATCTTGGATTCGGAGCCTCTGATGAGGTGGCCCGCCTCCTCGCGGGTGACGTTCTTCGCCTCCCTGAGCTTTCGCAGCTGGGAGCCCAGGAGGATGCGCAGCGCCGTCGGCCCGGAACCCGGCTGGTTCTGCGTCACTTTGCCTCCTATCAAGGTCCGCACACACAGTGACACCACATTGCCGGGTATGACAAGGTCTCAACCTCGTGTCCGATTAGGAGAGATTTGCCCCAAAAGGCGCATGCTGTTGCACATTGCAGCTGCACGTGCATTTGGGTCTTGCAGCCGCCGCGTTCGTGACCCATGATGGCTTAGTGCATTGTGGGCCAAACATGCACTAAACCGAGGGCTACGGGGAGGTATCGGCGGCATGGTGGAGGATCCTCTGGCCACTGCCGATTGCCTGCAGATCACCCGTGAGGTGGGGTTCGACCACCTGCTCAAGGGTGGGAAGCCGAACACGACCGCGTGCCCCCTGCCCTTCCAGGCCGACTCGGTGAAGACCGCCAGGGACGTGACCCGCTCCACGCTGCGGGGATGGGGCCTGCACGAGCTGAGCGACGACGCCGCGCTCGTGGTGTCCGAGCTGGTGACGAACGCCGTCAGGTACGCGATGTACGCGGCCGGCCGGCGGGAGATCGAGCTCTTGCTGATGCGCGTGTCGCCGCACGTGCTGCTGGCGGTGGCGGACCCGAGCGACGAGGTGCCGCGCCGCAAGGAGCCGGACTTCATCTCCGAGAACGGACGCGGCCTCTACATCGTCGAAACCTACAGCCAGTGCTGGGGCTGGGACCCGCTCGACCGCGGCGGCAAGGCCGTGTGGGCGTTGTTCCGCGCCGAAGAGGGCGCCGAAGAGGGCTGAGCCCCCGCCTGCCGCTACTCGCCGGTGGCGCCGTCGATGCGCTCGCGCAGCAGGTCGGCGTGGCCGTTGTGGCGCGCGTACTCCTCGATCATGTGGACGAGGATCCAGCGATGGGTGCAGTCCTGGCCGTTACGGTCGCCCACGGCGTCGAGGGGCTTGGCGGCCGAGATGGCGCGGGCGCGCTCGATCTCGTCCTGCCAGGTGGCGAACGCCTCCTCCACCGAGGCGTCGTCCACGTCGTTGAAGTCGGCGTCGTTGTCGACGTCCTTGTTCCAGAGGCGGGGGATGTCCTCGCCGTTCAGCACGCGGCGGAACCAGACGCGCTCCACGTGCGCCAGGTGCCGGACCAGGCCGAGCAGCGACATGGTGGACGGCTCGGCGGAGCGGAGCCTGAGCTGCTCGTCGGTCAGGCCGGCGCATTTGACGGCCAACGTGCCGCGATGCCATTCGAGCCAGTTGTCGAGCATGGCCCGTTCGTCGCCGGCGAAGGGAGGGGGTACACGATTGTCTGTCACGCCTCGACCTTAGTGGGCAGTTCGTCCGGCTTCGGCGTGCGTCCTGGAAAGGCAAGAGGCCCCCTCCGTGTCGGAGAGGGCCCGCTGACCTGGTCGGGGCGACAGGATTTGAACCTGCGACTTCTTGCTCCCAAAGCAAGCGCGCTGCCAAGCTGCGCCACGCCCCGCCTCGCCGGGTGCGCATGCGCTCCGTTACTCCGGTACGCTTACGCCCTGACGACCGGATGAAGTCTAGACCAGAGTTCGACCGGTTCGCGCGGACGTAGCTCAATGGTAGAGCCCTAGTCTTCCAAACTAGCTACGCGGGTTCGATTCCCGTCGTCCGCTCTCGTAGGCGAAAGGCCAGGTCATCCCCGGTTCGGGGGGCCTGGCCTTTTGTGATCTTCGGGGGCGTAGGCTGGCGTCGATGCGTGCACGTCCGATCTCCCGGGAGGCGCTCGTCGAGGAGCTGGCCGAGCTCGTCGCCGCGCGGCCCAGGGACGCCTGGGTGCGGGTGGCGGTCGACGGGGCGCCCGCGGCGGGGCCCGGCGCGCTGGCCGACGAGCTGGTCGCGCCCCTGCGGTTGCGCGGCCGGCCCGTGCTGCGGGTGTCGGCGGACGACTTCCTGCGGCCGGCCTCGCTGCGGCTGGAGCACGGCCGGACCGATCCCGACGTCTTCTACGAGGACTGGCTCGACGTCAAGGGCCTGCTGCGCGAGGTGCTCGAACCGCTGGAGCCGGGCGGCTCGGGGCGGGTGCTGCCGGCGTTGTGGGACAGCGGGATCGATCGCGCGTACCGGCTGCCCTACCGGGAGCTGGCGCCGGGCGGGGTGGTGCTCGTGGACGGGACGCTGCTGCTGGGGCGGGGGCTGCCGTTCGAGGTGAGCGTGCACGTGTGGCTGTCGGCGGGGGCGCTGGCGCGGCGCACCCCGCAGGACGAGCGGTGGCGGCTGCCGGCCTACGAGCGGTACGAACAGGAGGTGCGCCCCCAGCGGGCCGCCGACGTGGTGGTCAGGGCCGACCATCCGGACCGGCCGGCGGTGCTGACGGACGGCTGAGCCCGAGCAGCGCGTCCAGCTCGGCGACGGCCTGGGCGTTCGAGGTGAAGCGCACGGCGTGCAGGCCGGCCGCGCGGGCGCCCTCGACGTACGGCTCGTGGTCGTCGAGGAACACCGTGGCGGCGGGGTCGGCGCCGAGGACGTCGCAGGCCATCAGATAGATGCGCGGGTCCGGTTTGCGCATGCCCGCCTCGTGCGAGTAGACGATGTGGTCCACCAGGCCGGCGTAGCCGTACGCGGCCTGTTCGCGTTCCCTGGCGCCGACGAAGCTGTTGCTCACCAGGCCCGTGCGGTAGCGCGGACGCAGGGCGCCCAGGTACGCCATGAGCTCGGTGTTGGGGGTGCCGAGGTACTCCGTCCAGACGTCGGCCATGAACGCCCCGGCGTGCGCGCCCAGCAGCTCGGCCACCTCGGCGCCGGCCTGCTCCTCCGTCACCTCTCCGACCGCGCCGGCCAGCCAGGTCGGCTCCAGGTGGGCGTCGATGTGACCGGCGGGCAGGCCGAGCCGGTCCTCCCACCTGGCCGTCACGCCCAGGGACGGCGTCAGCTCCAGCACCCCGCCGATGTCGAACACGACCGCATCGATTTTCATACGCTCCTCCTGTGAACTGTTTCAACCAAGGTAAAGAAGGAACGTGTCCGCGTCCATACCCTTGACGGCTCACAGGGGCGGCTCAAACTGAAACGGTGATCCCTGGCAACTGGTACAACATCGTTCCCGATCTTCCCGTGCCGCCTCCGCCGCCCCTGCACCCCGGCACCCGCCGTCCCGTCGGGCCGGACGACCTCGCGCCGCTGTTCCCCATGGAGCTCATCGCGCAGGAGGTCAGCGGCGACCGCTACGTGCCCATCCCCAAGGAGGTCATCGACGTCTACCGGCTGTGGCGGCCCACCCCGCTGATCAGGGCGCACCGGCTGGAGAAGGCGCTCGACACGCCGGCCCGCATCTACTACAAGTACGAGGGCGTCTCACCGGCCGGGTCGCACAAGGCGAACACCGCCGTGCCGCAGGCGTACTACAACGCCAAGGAAGGCGTGCGGCTGCTGACCACGGAGACCGGCGCGGGACAGTGGGGGTCGGCCCTGGCGTTCGCCTGCGCCCAGTTCGACATCGAATGCCGGATCTGGATGGTGCGTGCGTCCTACGACCAGAAGCCGTACCGGCGCTCGCTCATGCGCGTGTACGGCGCCACCGTCCACCCCAGCCCCTCCCCCCTCACCGGCGCGGGCAGCAAGGCGCTGGCCGACGACCCCGCCTCCCCCGGCAGCCTGGGGCTGGCGATCAGCGAGGCGGTCGAGGTGGCCGCCGCGAACCCCGAGGCCCGGTACGCGCTCGGCTCGGTGCTCAACCACGTCCTCATGCACCAGACGGTGATCGGCGAGGAGGCCCTGGCGCAGCTGCCCGAGCTGCCGGACCTGGTCATCGGCTGCACCGGCGGCGGCTCCAACTTCGCCGGCCTCGCCTTCCCCTTCCTGCGCGAGAAGCTGGCCGGACGGATCGGCACTCGGTTCAGGGCCGTCGAGCCGGCCGCCTGCCCCTCGTTCACCCGCGGCGTGTACGCCTACGACTTCGGCGACACCGCCGGGCTGACTCCGCTGCTCAAGATGCACACCCTCGGGCACTCCTTCGTCCCCGACCCGATCCATGCCGGCGGGCTGCGCTACCACGGCATGGCGCCGCTGCTGTCCCACATGTACGAGCTGGGGCTGTTCGAGGCGGTGACCCGTACCCAGAGCGAGTGCTTCGAGGCGGGCGTGCGCTTCGCGCGTACCGAGGGCATCGTCCCGGCCCCCGAGCCCACGCACGCGCTGGCCGAGACCATCGCCGAGGCGCTGCGCTGCAAGGAGAGCGGCGAGGAGAAGGTGATCCTCACCGCGCTGTGCGGGCACGGCCACTTCGACCTGACCGCCTACGACCGCCACCTGGCCGGCGAACTGGAGGACTACACACTTCCGCAGGAACGCCTCGACCAGGCGCTCACCGAGCTGCCCGGCTGAGCTGACAACGGGTGGCCGCGGGATCGCGGCCACCCGTGTTCAGTTCGCGTTCGGGCGCTTCCCGTGGTTCGCCTTCTTCTTCTTGCGCCCCCTGCCCTTGCGTGCACGTTTCGCCATGGGCTCACCTCCGACGGTCGGGATCGTGACCTACAAGGTCTCCCCTGCCCGCGCGTCGCACAAGCGATACGCCGTGACCTAACATTCCTCAACAAACTCGTGTCATAATTTGGTGGAATCTGTTGGAAGGGGTGGGCGTGCTCGCACAGCAGCGTCAGCAGACGATCCTGGAACGCGTGCGCAGCAGCGGCGGCGTCCGGGTGGCCGACCTCGTGCGCGAGCTCGGCGTCTCCGACATGACGATACGCCGTGATCTTGAGGTGCTGGCCGAGCGCGGGCTGCTGGAGAAGGTCCACGGCGGCGCGACGGCCCTTGGCCCTGGCTCGACCGAGGAGCCGGGCTTCACCGCCAAGTCCGCCCGCCAGCAGCAGGAGAAGGAAGCCATCGCGCGGCACGCGGCCACCCTCGTACGGCCGGGCACCGCCGTGGCGCTCTCCGCCGGCACCACCACGTGGGCGCTGGCCCACCACCTGGTCACGGTGCCCGAGCTGACCGTGATCACCAACTCGATCCCCGTCGCCGAGGTCTTCCACCGCAACCCGCGCGCCGACCGCACGGTCGTGCTGACCGGCGGCGTGCGCACGCCCTCCGACGCGCTCGTCGGCCCCGTGGCGGTGGCGGCGATCCGCCGCCTGCACGTGGACACGCTCTTCCTCGGGGTGCACGGCATGAGCCTGCGCGCCGGGTTCACCACGCCCAACCTGCTGGAGTCCGAGACCGACAGGGAGCTGGTGGCCGCGGCGCACCGGCTGGTGGTCCCCGCCGACCACACCAAATGGAACACGGTCGGCATCAGCACGATCGCCGAGCTGACCGAGGCCGACGTGGTCATCAGCGACGCGGGGCTGCCCGAGGAAGCACGCACCGAGCTGGCCGAACGGGCCGGAGAACTGATCATCGCGGAGGGCACGCCTTGAAGCGCACCATCACCCACCTGGCAGACGGCCGAGAGCTGATCTACTTCGACCGGCGCGACGACGCCGACCGGAGCGCGATCGACCGGCGGCCGCTCGACCCGCGGCCGGTGGCCTCCGAGCTGCGCTACGACCCGCTGACCGAGGAGTGGATCGCGATCGCCGGCCACCGGCAGACGCGGACGTTCCTGCCGCCGGCCGACGAGTGCCCGTTGTGCCCGTCGTCCGACACGCGGGCGTCGGAGATCCCGGCCCACGACTATGACGTGGTGGTGTTCGAGAACCGCTTCCCCTCTTTCTCCGGAAATTTTGGGACTTATGGGGATGTCGGCGGCCTGAGTGAGGTGCGACCGGGTGTCGGGCGGTGTGAGGTGGTCTGTTTCACCTCCGACCACTCCTCCTCCTTCTCCAGGCTCTCCAACGCCCAGGTCAGGCTGGTCATGGAGGCGTGGGCCGACCGGACGGCCGAGCTGTCCGGCATCGAGGGCGTCGAGCAGGTGTTCTGCTTCGAGAACAGGGGTGAGGAGATCGGCATCACGCTCCCCCACCCGCACGGGCAGATCTACGCCTACCCCTACGTGACCCCGCGCACCAAGCTCCAGCTCGGGGCCGCCTCGCGGCACACGGGCGGCAACCTGTTCGCCGACGTGCTGGCCGCCGAGCGGGCCGCCGGCACCCGGGTGGTGGCCGCCAACGAGCTCTGGACGGCGTTCGTGCCGGCCGCCGCGCGCTGGCCGTTCGAGGTGCACGTGTATCCGCACCGGCAGGTGCCCGACCTGGCGGCGCTGTCGGAGGAGGAGCGGGCCGCGTTCGCACCGCTGTACACCTCGGTGCTGCGCGCGCTCGACGCGCTGTTCGGGGTGGCGATGCCGTACATCTCGGCCTGGCACCAGGCGCCGGTGCGGTACGGCCGCGAGCTGGCCTACCTGCACCTGGAGCTGTTCAGCATCAGGCGGGCGCCAGGGAAGCTGAAGTACCTGGCGGGCTCGGAGTCGGCCATGGGCGCCTTCGTCAACGACGTGCTGCCGGAGGAGGCGGCACGCATGTTGCGATCACGGATTGATCACTAATTGGTTTCTCATTAAAGTCGCATGACTCGTGATCTACCACTAATATCCCGTTAGACATCGGCCATAACGGCCGTTGTACGCCTAATCCCGGGCGTGTTGCCCGGGAGCCGGGGACCCATCGCATCCGGGGTGAATCCGCGCAAGTGGTAGGGACTGCTCCCGTGCCCGAACCCGTCAGCTAACCCGGCCGGCAGAGGGAGAGGAACAACCACGTGGCGGCTTCGTCCCCCGCGAGTCTTGCCGTCGGTCTCATCACCGCCACCGCCCTGCTCGTCCATCCGGCCGCCGCGTCAGCCGCCGTCTCGGCCGCGCCCAAGCCGTCGGAGGCGCAGCTGCGGGCCCAGCTCAAGCAGCTCAACCGCAAGGTCGACAAGCTGATCGAGACGTACAACCTCAAGCGCGTCGAGCTGGCCAAGGCGCAGCAGGCCGCCACCGCGGCCCAGCAGCGGCTCACCGCCGCCGAGCAGGCGGTGGCCACGGCCGAGCAGCGGGTCGCCGAGATCGCCCGGCTGCGCTACCAGAACGGCGACACCTCCCTGCCGGCGTTCATGATGACCCCGGACGGCGGCGGCGCGGCCGTGCTCGAACAGCTCACCGCCGAGCAGCAGGCGGTCGTCGACAGCGTGGCCAAGGCCCGCGACGACCAGAAGAAGGCCGCCACGGCCGCCGCCGCGCTCGCGACGGAGCTCAAGACGGGCACGGCGGAGGTGGCCGAGCAGCGCGACGACGCCCAGGACGTCATCGACGACATCAAGAAGAAGCTCCAGGACCTTGTCCCGTTCGGGCCGGGCAAGAAGTCCGACGGGAGCTGGGCGCCCGAGCTGCCGTCCGGCTCGGACAACATCACGCCGCGCACCCAGCTGATGCGGGCGCAGGTGCGGAAGAACTTCTCGCTGCCGTACGAGGTGGGCTGCTTCCGGTCCGGCTCCAGCGGCGAGCACCCGCTCGGCCGGGCCTGCGACTTCATGATGAGCACGGGCGGCACCATGCCGAGCGCCGTCAACAACGCCCTCGGCGACCGCCTGGCCGACTGGGCGCTGAAGAACAAGGCCAAGCTGGGCGTCAAGTACGTGATCTGGAAGCAGCGCATCAACCAGGGCTCGGGCTGGCGCTCGATGTCCGACCGCGGCAGCATCACCGAGAACCACTACGACCACGTGCACATCTCGATGAACTAGCCGCGTCCGGCGGCTCAGCGGACGCCGGTGAGCTTGTCGGGGTTGGTGACCGAGTAGACGGCGGCGATCCGGTCGCCCTCGGGCGTGAGGTCGACGACGACCACGGCCAGCGGGCCGTCACCGGAGAAGACGAGCGCGCACGGGTCGCCGGCCACCCGCCGGTAGCGGAGGTCCACCGCGCCCGGGGGCAGCGTCGCGGCGACGGACATGAACAGCGCGGCCACCCGGTCCCGGCCGTGGACCGGGTGCAGGCTGGTGGCGGGTCCCTTGCCGCCGCCGTCGGTCCACAGGGTCACGTCCGGCGCCAGCACCTCCAGCAGCGCGCGCAGGTCGCCGCCGAGGGCGGCCGCGGCGAACCGTTCGGTCACCTCGGCGTGGACGTCGGGTTCGGTCCGGTGACGAGGACGGCGAGCATGGACGTGGCGGCGCGCACGGGCCGCGAGCTGCCGGACCGCTGCCGGCGTACGCCCGAGGATGTCGGCCGTCTCCGGATGGCTGAAGCCGAACACCTCGTGCAGCACGAAGACCGCTCGTTCCAGCGGTGACAGGGTCTCCAGCACGACCAGCACCGCCATCGACAACGACTCCCCGCTCCCGGCGGCGCCTCCGGCGTTGTCCGAGGCCGTGACCAGTGGTTCCGGCAGCCAGGCGCCGACATAGGTCTCCTGGCGGCGGCTCAGGTCCGCCCGCCGGGCCAGCGCCTGGTTCACCGCGATCCGCACCAGATAGGCCCGGACGTTCTCCACGGTTCCGGCGTCCGACCTGCGGTGCCGGGCCGACCAGGCCAGCCACACCTCCTGCAGTACGTCCTCGGTGTCGGCGACGCTGCCGAGCATGTTGTAGACCACGGAGAACAGCAGTTCGCGGTAGCCGAGGAACTGCTCGGTGGCGGCGTCGGCCGGGTGCCGCGGGGTCGGTGTCATGGCGTGCCTCCTCATCTGTCGCAACCGAAGAGTCCCGTCGCGCGGCGATTGTGACATGACCGCATCAAGCGTGATCTATGCCACTCATGTCACAGTTCCCGGCCGCTTGCCCCTCTGTGGTGGCGTCACGACTCACAAGGGAGAGCTTCGATGCGTACATTGATCCGCGACGTCAGGGTGTTCGACGGCGAGCACACCATCGCGACGGCCGACGTGGTGATCGAGGACGGTCTCATCGCCGCTGTCGGCACCGGCGCGGACCACCCGGCCGATGCCGAGGTGGACGGCACGGGCCGGACGCTGCTGCCCGGCCTGATCGACGCGCACACCCACGTGTTCGACGGCAGCCTGGCCCAGGTCCTGCGGTACGGGGTCACCACCGAGCTCGACATGTTCTGCCTCCCGCAGATCCTCGCCGGGCAGCGGCGGCTGGCCGCCGAGAACGACGACGTGGCCGACCTGCGCAGTGCCGGCACGCTGGCCACCGCGCCGGGCGGGCACCCGACCCAGCTGCTGGCGGCCCTGGCGGGCACCGTCCTGGACGGGCTCGACGTCACGGCGATCGACTTCGTCGCCGATCCCGCGCAGGCGCCGGCGTTCGTCCAGGCCAGGGTGGCCGAGGGGGCCGACTACCTCAAGATCGTCATCGACGACGGCGCCGTGCACGGGGCCGACCTCCCCGTCATGACGGCGGAGGTCGCCGCCGCCCTGGCCGCGGCGGCGCACGAGGCGGGCCTGCTGGTCATCGCTCATGCGATCACCGCCGCCGAGGTGGAGATCGCGCTCGACGCCGGCGTCGACGGCCTGGCGCACGTGTGGACCGACCTGGCGCCGGACGACCCGGCCTCGCCGTGCCTGGCCGACCGGGTACGCGACCAGGGGGTCTTCGTGGTGACCACGCTGGCCTACTTCGAGGCGATCACCGCCCAGCACGTCGAGACGGCCGACTGCGCCCGCCCCGGCAGCTCCGCCAACGCCGTCGACGCGCTGCGGGCCCTGCGCCGCGCGGGTGTGCCCCTGCTCGCCGGGACCGACGCCACCCCGTTCGTGCCTGCCCACGGCGCCGGCCTGCACCGCGAGCTGCAGTTGCTCACCGAGGCCGGGCTCGGCGCCGAGGAGGCGCTCGCCGCCGCGACCAGCGTGCCCGCCCGGCACTTCGGGCTGGCCGACCGGGGCCGGATCGCCCCCGGTCTCCGCGCGGACCTGGTGCTGGTCGAAGGCGACGCCACCCGGGACGTCACCGCCGTCGGCGACATCGCCGAGGTATGGCGTCGCGGGGTGCGCCAGACCCGGTAGTCAGTGGCGCGCCGACCGGGTCAGCCGAGCGTGAGGGGGTTGACCAGGTCGGCGTAGACCAGCAGACCGGCCATGATGATCAGTACGAACGCCATCGCGTACGTGAGCGGCAGCACCTTGGCGATGTCGACGTAGCGGGGCTCGGGGCGGCGCAGGATCTTGGCGTAGCCGCGCTTGATCCCCTCCCACAGGCCGCCCGCGATGTGGCCGCCGTCGAGGGGCAGCAGCGGGATCAGGTTGAACAGGCCGATCGCCAGGTTGAACCCGGCCAGCAGGCTGACGAAGGTGAACAGCTTGCTCTTGTTGGACATGTCGGAGGCCAGGATCTCGCCGCCGAGCCGGCCCGCGCCCACCACGCCGACCGGGCCCTCGGGGTCGCGCTTCTCGCCGGAGAAGGCGGCGTTCCAGACGCCGACCATCTTCGCCGGCAGGTTGACCATCGAGCCCACGACGCGGCCGGTCAGGTCGCTCATGTAGCCCGGCACCTGCCCGATGCTCTGCTGCTCGAAGACCTGGGAGGGCACGACGCCGAGGAACCCGACGCCCTTGTCGACCTTGCCCTCGTCGGTCAGGCTCGCCATGTCGCGGGCGATGAGGGCGACGTCGAGCGTCATCGGCCTGCCGTCGCGGACGATGCCGAGCTTGACGGGGCCGGCGCCGTGGCCGCGGATCATGCGGGTTGCGTCCTGCCAGGTCGCGATCTTCTGGCCGTCGAGGGAGACGATGCGGTCGCCGACCTTGACACCCGCCTTGGCGGCCGGGGTGCGCTCGTCGGTGGGCGCGCACGTCTTGCGCACCTCGGTGGTGGGGATCACGCACGTGTTGGTGTCGGGCGACACGATCGGGGCGGTCTTCGGCAGGCCGATGCCGACCAGCAGGACGCTGAAGAAGATGAAGGCCAGCACGAAGTTCATCGCCGGGCCGCCCGACATGATGATGATCTTCTGCCACCACTTCTTGCGGTAGAAGACGCGGTCCTCGTCGCCGGGCCGCACCTCCTCCATGGCGGCCTCGCGGGCGGTCTCGATCAGACCCTGCCACGGCCCGGTCGACGCGCTCCGCAGCCTGCCGGGGTCGTCGCCGGGACGCGGCGGCAGCATGCCGATCATGCGGATGTAGCCGCCGAGCGGCAGCCACTTGATGCCGTACTCGGTCTCGCCCCTGCGGATGGACCAGGCCGTCGAGCCGAAGCCGACCATGTACTGGGTCACCCGGACACCGAAGATCTTGGCCGGCACGAGATGGCCCACCTCGTGGAGGCCGACGGAGACCATCAACCCCACCAGGAAGAGAAGGATCCCGGCGACAAAGAGCCAGTTCATCTACGCGCGCTCCAGGCAGACAGACGGTCTCGACGTTCCCAGACTAGTCGAACTCATCACATCCCTCGGGCTTGCCCGCACTTTGGTGAATCAACGGACCGCATTGACAGTGAGCGATCAGCCGATCACCCTGGGAGACGATGGAGGGGGACGTCTTGATCCGCATACTCATCGCCGAACACCTGCCCTTGGTGCGACGCGGTCTGCAGGCCACGCTCGAAGCCGAGCCCGACCTGCGGGTGGTCGCCGAGACGGGCTGCCCCGACGGTGTGCTGCCGGCCGCGCGGTCGAGCGCGCCCGACGTCGCGATCGTCGACCTCGACCTGCCGGGCCTGCCGGTCGCCACGCATCTGACCGAGCAGGTCCCCCGCTGCTCGGTGCTGATCCTCTCCGCGCGACCGAGCCCCGGCCAGGTGCGCAGGGCGTTCAACGGGAGCGTGCTGGGGTTCATGAGCCTGCGGGTGGCGCCCGAGCGGCTGGCCGAGGGGGTGCGCCAGGTCGCCGCGGGCGGGCGGGCGGTGGAGGCCGAGCTGGCGGTGGCAGCCCTGCAGTCGGCCGCCAACCCGCTCACCCGGCGGGAGCTCGACGTGCTGCGCATCGCGGCGGGCGGGGCGAGATCGACGGAGATCGCCGACCAGTTGTTCCTGTCGGTCGGCACCGTCCGCAATCATCTGTCGCGGATCATGTGCAAGACGGGCGCCCGCAACCGGCTCGACGCCGTGCGCATCGCCAGCGACAGCGGCTGGTTGTGAGGGACCGGACGGGATGACGGGCCCGGTGGAGCCGCGCCGCTCCGCCGGGACCCGAACAGTCAGATGATCTCAGCCCGCCGAACCCGTTGCCAGTGACCGCCATCACGACCTGACCCGTGTGAAACGTCACTACGGACGCCAGATCAACACCAGCGCGCAGTCGTCGTTGTGGCCCGAGGACATCGCGTTGACCAGCGCCCTGGCGCCGTCGCGGAAGCCGGAGGGCAGCAGCCGCTCCGCCTCGCCGAGCAGCCGGTCGAGCCCGGCGTCGATGTCGCGCCCCGGCTGCTCGATCAGGCCGTCGGTGTAGAGCAGCAGCGCGTCGCCCTTGCGCAGGGTGCCGCTGTCGGGCTCGCAGTGGAGGTCGGGCACCACGCCGAGCACCACGCCCTTGGCCGAGGCGACCTGCCAGTTGCCGGTGCCGGAGTCGAGCTTCACGACCGGCGGATGGCCGGCCGAGGTGATCGTGTAGTCGCCGGTGGCGAGGTCGAGGCGGACGTGTACGGCCGTCACGAAGCCCTCGTCGCCGCGCTGGCGGTGGAGGTAGGCGTTGCACGCGGGCAGGAAGTCGTCGACCGAGCCGAGCAGCCCGCCGAACGTGCCCGACAGCAGCAGCGCGCGGGTGCCGGCGTCGACGCCCTTGCCGGAGACGTCGACGAGGGCGATCTCCACGGAGTCGCCGTCGCGCATGGAGACCAGGAAGTCGCCGCCGAACGACGAGCCTCCGGCCTGCTTGAGCACCACCTTGCCGCCCCAGTCCTTCGGCAGCGGGGGCAGCTCGCCCTGGCTCCTGAGCCGGTCGCGCAGCTCCAGCAGCATCGCGTCGCCGCGCAGGCCCTGCACGCCGAGCTTGCCCCTGGTACGGGCCATGAGCACGGCGAGCACGGTGGTGAACACGATCGTCACCGTGAGCCCCAGCCCCACCCGCGCCACGCCGAGCGTGGCCGCGACGTAGGTCAGCGCGACGCCCACCGCCACCAGCAGCTTGACCAGGCTGCGCAGCCGCAGCTGCAGCCCGCCGATCAGGGTGACCAGGATGAGCAGCGACGGCGAGAACCACTCGGTGGACACCTTCGCCGCCAGCAGCCCGATGACGAGCGAGAGCACGGTCAGCGTGATGAGCAGGTTGCGGTCACGGGCCAGCGGCCCTCTCCGGACGAACCGGACGGCGGACACCAGGAACGGCACCCGCACCAGGACCGCGCGGACCCGTGGCGGAATCAACGGCGCCGGACGGGAACTCATGATGCGTGTGACTGTATCGGTCTGACCCCTGTTTGGGCAGCCCACTTGACCAACGCCTTGATCATTAAGCACGGATATTGGGTGGCCGTCCCCCTTTGCCCGCTCCTACCGTGGACGGATGACCTATCCGATCCGTCCCATTGACGAATCCGAGTGGCCGGGCTTCGCCGGCGTGCTCGCAGAGGGGTTCGGCTGGACGCCGCATCCCACCCAGGACGAGCGGTTCAAGGCGGCCACGGAGTTCGACCGCACCCTGGTCGCCTTCGACGGCAGCACCATGGCGGGCGTCACGTCCGTCTTCAGCCTCACGATGACGGTCCCCGGCGGACGTCAGATCCCCGTGGGCGGCGTGACCGCGGTCAGCGTGCTTCCCTCGCACCGCCGCCGCGGCGTGCTGTCCGCGCTGATGCGCCGACAGCTCTCCGACATCCGCGACCGCGGCGAGACGGTGGCCGCCCTCTACGCCTCCGAGTCGCTGATCTACGGCAGGTACGGGTACGGAAGGGCGGCCAGCGAGCTGTCCTACAAGATCGACAAGCACCGCTCGGCCTTCGTGCGGGACGCCCCCACCGACCCGGCGCTCCGGCTCAGGGTGGTCTCCCCCACCGAGGCCAGGGCCGACTTCGAGAAGCTGTTCGCCACCGTCGTGACCCGGCGTCCGGGCCGGTACGAGCGCAACCGGCACGTCTGGGACGCCTTCCTGGCCGACGAGGAGCACGACAGGGGCGGCTGGGGCTCGCTGCGCTCGGTGCTCGCCGAGGACGACGAGGGGGTGCGCGGTTACGCGCTGTTCCGCACCAAGTCGGCGTGGGACCCCAACGGCGTGCCCAGCGGCGAACTGCGGGTGTTCGAGCTGGAGGCGACCGACCCGGCGGCCTACGCCCTGCTGTGGCGCAACATGCTGGACCGCGACCTGATCACCAAGCTGGAGGCGTACCCCCGGCCGGTGGACGACGCCCTGATCGCGCTGTTCGCCGACTCCCGCCAGCTGCGCGCGACCTGGTCCGACGAGCTGTGGGTACGCCTGGTCGACGTCGACAAGGCCCTGACCGCCCGCGCCTACGCGGCCCCCGTGGACCTGGTGATCGAGATCGAGGACGACGTGTGCCCGTGGAACGCCGGCCGCCGGCGGCTCACCGCCGACACCACCGGCGCGGAGTGCAAGCCGGTGGAGGACGAGCCGCACCTGACGGTGCCGGTGTCCGCGCTCGGCTCGGCGTACTTGGGCGACGGCCTGCTCGGCGCTCAGCTCGACGCGGGCCTGCTGCGCGAGCACACGCCGGGGGCGGTGCGGGCGCTGGCCGCGGCCATGGCGTGGAGCCCCAAGCCGCTGGCCGGTCTGGTGTTCTGAGACACAGGACGTAGGCTCGGAGCATGGCCCTGCAAAGTCTGCAGATAACCGCGACCATCGCCATGCGGGCCCGCGACGTGTCCAGGCCGTCGAAGGAGCAGCAGGAGGCCGCCGACCGGCGGCCCCTGCGCGACGAGATGCCACGGCGCGAGGCCAGACGCAAGACCTAGGGCAGCGAGGGCAGCTGGCCGATCGTCTCGTAGGTGGTCAGCTGCGCGATGCGCCTGCTGTGGCGCTCGCTGCCGGAGAAGGAGGTGGTCAGGAAGACCTCGACGAACCTGGTCGCCTCCTCGGTCGTGTGCATGCGCGCGCCGATGCTGACGACGTTGGCGTTGTTGTGCTCGCGGGCCAGCGAGGCGGTCTCCTCGCTCCAGGCCAGGGCCGCGCGGATGCCGCGCACCTTGTTGGCCGCGATCTGCTCGCCGTTGCCCGAGCCGCCGATCACCACCCCCAGGCTGCCGGGGTCGCCGGCGACGCCCTCGGCGGCGCGCAGCACGAACGCCGGATAGTCGTCCTCGGCGTCGTAGACGAAGGGACCGCAGTCGGTCACCTCGTGGCCGTGGTCCTTGAGCCAGGACACGAGGTGGTTCTTGAGCTCATAGCCGGCATGGTCGGCACCGATGTAGACACGCACCCGTCCAGTCTTCCACAGCCCCGCCGATCCCACTCGCTGGCTAGAGTAAGGACCCCTACCGTTCCCCAGTCCTTACGAAAGTGGAGACGCATGCGTGAGATCCGCGTCATCGGCGATCCGGTGCTGCGCACGCCCGCCGAGCCCGTCACCGACTTCGACCGCGAGCTGCGCCGCCTGATCGAGGAGATGTTCCAGGCGATGTACGCGGTCAACGGCGTGGGCCTGGCCGGTCCGCAGATCGGCGTGTCGCGGCGGCTGTTCGTCTACGACATCGCCGGGCGCAAGGGCCATGTCGCCAACCCGGTGCTCACCGTCGACGACGCCGAGGAGGTCTCCGACGAGGAGGGCTGCCTGTCGGTGCCCGACCGCCGCACCCGCACGCCGATCTACGCCCCCGTCGCGCGGGCCGCGGGCGTCACCGTCGAGGGCATCGACCGGCTGCAGCGGCCCGTGCGCATCAAGGCCCGCGGCTCGCTGGCGCGCTGCTTCCAGCACGAGACCGAACACCTCGACGGCAAGCTGTACGTGGACCGCCTGCCGAAGGACGAGGCCCGCAGGATCATGCTGCGCGCCTGAGGCCGCGGCGGGCGGTGGCCTACAGCTGCAGCGACTTGATCTCCAGGTACTCCTCCAGGCCGAACTCGCCCAGCTCGCGGCCCACGCCCGACTGCTTGTAGCCGCCGAAGGGGGCCAGCGGGTTGAACTGGCCGCCGTTGACGACGACCTGGCCGGTGCGCAGCTTGCGGGCGACGGCGACCGCGCGCTCCTGGCTGCCCGACCAGACCGCGCCGGCCAGGCCGTACCTGGTGTCGTTGGCGATCTCCACGGCCTGACCCTCGCTCGTGTACGGAATCAGCGCGAGCACGGGCCCGAAGATCTCCTCCTGCTCGATCGTCATGCCGGGCTCGACCCCGGCGAAGACCGTGGGCTCGACGTAGAAGCCGCGCTCGCGGGGGCGCTCGGTGCCGCCGGCGACGAGCCTGGCGCCCTCCTCCTGGCCCCGGTTGATGTAGCGGACCACCCGGTCGCGCTGGGCCGCCGACACCAGGGGCCCGACCCTGGTGGCCTCGTCGAAGGGGTCGCCGACGGTGTACTTGCGGGTCGCCTCGACGGCCAGGCGGACGGCGTCGTCGTACTGGTCACGGTGGACGATCATGCGGGACCAGGCCGAGCAGGTCTGACCGGCGTTGATGAAGCAGTTGGCCACGCCGACCTTGACGGCCGTGGCCAGGTCGGCGTCGGGCAGGACGATGTTGGCCGACTTGCCGCCGAGCTCCAGCGCCACCCGCTTGACGGTCTCGGCGGCGAGCGCGGCGACCCGGCGGCCGGCCGCGGTGGAGCCGGTGAAGGAGACCATGTCCACCTCGGGGTGGGCGGCCATCGCCTCGCCGACGACCGGGCCGCGCCCGCTGACCAGGTTGAACACCCCGGGCGGCAGGCCCACCTCGTCGAGGATCTCGGCCAGCGCGTACGCCGCCAGCGGCGCCACCTCGCTGGGCTTGAGCACCACCGTGCAGCCGGCGGCCAGCGCCGGGCCGACCTTGCAGATGATCTGGTGCAGCGGGTAGTTCCAGGGCGTGATCGCCGCGACGACCCCGA
The DNA here is from genome assembly GCF_040631115.1 of Nonomuraea sp. NPDC005692. NCBI lineage: Bacteria > Bacillati > Actinomycetota > Actinomycetes > Streptosporangiales > Streptosporangiaceae > Nonomuraea > Nonomuraea sp. NPDC005692. The sequence continues at coordinate 25,356 of NZ_JBEXYU010000025.1, forward strand.
TCGGCTCCTTGACCAGCAGGGAGTTGCCGATACGGGACTCGCGGGGGTAGCTCTCGGCCAGCTGCGCGTAGGAGGACAGGACGGCCGCGGGCATCAGCGTCTGCACCTTGAGCGCGAAGCCGAGGGGCGCGCCCATGTCGGTGGCGATCGTCGCCGCGACGCTCTCGGCGCGCTGTTTGAGCAGCTCGGCCGCGTCGCCGAGGAGCTTCCCGCGCTGGGCCGCCGAGGTGTCGGACCAGGCGGGGAACGCCTCGCGCGCCGCCGACACCGCCGCCTCGACGTCGTCGGGGGTGCCCGCCGGCACCCGGTCGATGATCTCCTCCGTGGCCGGGTTGGCGACCTCGACGGACTCGTCTGACGTAGAGGCGTTCCAGGAACCGCCGATATACAGCTGGCGCATGGGTCCATCCTCGCGTGCACGTCGTGGGCTGGCGAGAGCGCGGAGCGGGCAGAGGGAGATTCCTCATCCTCGGCGCGCCCGAGAACCTACCGCCGGGGTATGAGTCTTACCCCGGCGGTGGACGACATATCTAGTCGAAGGTGGGCTGTCTGGTACGAGTCCGCTTGAGCTCGAAGAAGTCCTCGAACTCGGTGACGAGAAGCACGCCGTCCCACAGCCTGCCCGCGTCCTCGCCCTTCGGGATGGACGTGATCACGGGGCCGAAGAAGGCGTTGGCGCCCACGCGGATGACCGGGGTGCCGACGTCCTGGCCGACCAGCGTGATGCCCTCCTGGTGAGAGGCGCGTACGGCGTCGTCCCACTCGGTGGAGTGGGCGGCGGCGGCGAGGTCGCGGCTGAGGCCGATCGCCACCAGGGAGTCCTCGATCAGCTCGCCGAGGCGGCTGAGGTCCTTCATCCCGCGCTCGTTGTGCAGGCGGGTGCCGAGCTCGGTGTAGAGCGGGCCGACGACCTCGTCGCCGTGCGCGGCCCGCGCGGCGGCCACCACGCGGACGGGTTCGATGGCCCTGGCGATGGCCTCACGGTAGGAGTCGGGCACGTCGTTGCCCTCGTTGAGGACGTTGAGGCTCATGACGTGCCAGCGCGGCTCGATGGCGCGTACCTTCTCCACTTCGAGAAGCCATCGTGACGTCGCCCAGGCAAATGGGCAGAAAGGATCGAACCACAGGTCCACGGGAATCTTCTCAGTCACGTGGGGCCATAACCTGAGGGTGTCGAGGTCCTATTCCCGGCGTGGCAGGATACCGACAAACTACAACGAAGTGGTGAAAAGGAGCGCAACTTGGCAGGCAACCTGACCCGGGACGAGGCTCGCGAGCGCGCCCGGCTGTTGAAGGTCGAGTCGTACGAGGTCGCACTCGACCTGACGGAGGGGGACGAGCGCTTCGAGAGCGTCACGACGGTGCGCTTCACCAGCACCAGCCCGGGCGCCTCCACCTTCATCGACCTCCATGGCGCCAACGTGCGCAAGGTCACCCTCAACGGCACCGACCTCGACGTCTCCTCCTACGACGCCGACAAGGGCCGCTTCCCCCTCCCCTCGCTGGCGGAGTCCAACGAGCTGCTGGTCGACGCCGACTGCAGCTACATGCGCACGGGCGAGGGTCTCCACCGCTTCGTGGACCCGGTCGACCAGAAGGTCTACCTGCACAGCCAGTTCGAGACGGCCGACGCCCACCGCATGTACGCCTGTTTCGACCAGCCCGACCTCAAGGCCGTCTTCCAGCTCACCGTGCTGGCCCCCGCCGACTGGGAGGTCGTCTCCAACGGCGCCGCGGCCAAGGTCGAGGACCTCGAAGGGCAGTCCGGCCGCCACGGCGGCGTCCAGGCGGCCAAGCGCTGGGAGTTCGAGCCGACGCCGGTGATCTCGACGTACATCACCGCGCTGGTGGCCGGGCCGTACTACAAGGTCACCTCCGAGCACGACGGCATCCCCCTCGGGCTCTACTGCCGCGCCTCGCTCGGCGAGCACCTCGACGCCGACAACCTCTTCGAGGTCACCAGGCAGGGCTTCGACTTCTTCCACCGGGTGTTCGGCGTCCGCTACCCCTTCACCAAGTACGACCAGCTCTTCGTGCCCGAGTTCAACGCCGGCGCGATGGAGAACGCCGGTTGCGTGACGTTCCTGGAGGACTACGTCTTCCGGTCCCGGGTGACCGACGCGGTCGTCGAGCGGCGCGCCGAGACGATCCTGCACGAGATGGCCCACATGTGGTTCGGTGACCTGGTCACCATGCGCTGGTGGGACGACCTGTGGCTGAACGAGTCCTTCGCCACGTACGTGTCCGTGCTGGCCCAGGCCGAGGCCACCCGCTGGGGCAACGGCGCGTGGACCACGTTCGCCAACGTGGAGAAGTCCTGGGCCTACCGCCAGGACCAGCTTCCCTCCACCCACCCGATCGCCGCCGACATCCCCGACATGCAGGCGGTCGAGGTCAACTTCGACGGCATCACGTACGCCAAGGGCGCCTCGGTGCTCAAGCAGCTCGTCGCCTACGTCGGCCTGGACAACTTCCTGGCCGGGGTGCGCGACTACTTCGCCGAGCACGCCTGGGGCAACACCGAGCTGAAGGACCTGCTCGCCGCCCTCGAGCGCACCTCGGGCCGCGACCTGTCGTCGTGGTCGAAGGAGTGGCTGGAGACCGCGTGGGTCAACACGCTGCGGCCCTCCTTCGAGGTGTCCGACGGCCGCTTCACCTCCTTCGAGGTGCTGCAGGAGGCCCCGGCCGACTACCCGACGCTGCGCTCGCACCGCATCGCCATCGGCCTGTACTCGCTGGCCGACGGCGTGCTCACCCGGACCAAGCGGGTCGAGCTCGACGTGGTGGGCGCCCGTACCAGTGTGGCCGAGCTGATCGGCGCCGAGCAGCCCGACCTCGTGCTGCTCAACGACGACGACCTGACCTACGCCAAGATCAGGCTGGACGAGCGTTCCCTGCGCACGCTCGTCGAGGGCGGCATCGCGGCCTTCACCGAGTCGCTGCCGCGCGCCCTGTGCTGGTCGGCGGCCTGGGACATGACCCGCGACGGCGAGATGTCCACCCGCGACTACGTCCGGCTGGTCATCTCCGGCGCGGGCACGGTCTCCGACATCACGGTCCTGCAGGCGGTGCTGCGGCAGGCGCGCCAGGCCGTCCAGCAGTACGCCGCCCCGGCCTGGCGGGCCGAGGGCGAGGCGCTGCTGGCCGCCGAGCTGCGCTCGCTGATCGGCTCGGCCGCGCCCGGCTCCGACCACCAGCTCGCCTTCCTCCAGGCGTTCGCCCCGGTGGCGGTCTCCGGCGCCGACCTCGACCTGCTGCAGGCCATCCTCGACGGCACCGACGTGCCCGAGGGGCTGACCGTCGACGCCGACCTGCGCTGGACGCTGGTGGCCGCGCTGGTCTCCGGCGGCCGGCTGGGCGAGCCCGACATCGCCGGCGAGCTGGAGCGCGACCCTACGGCGACGGGTGAGCGGTCGGCCGCGCTGTGCCGGGCCGCGATCCCGACGGCCGAGGCCAAGGCGGCGGCCTGGGAGCGGATCGTGGGCGGCGACCTGGCCAACCACATCGCCCGCAACACCATCGTCGGCTTCCAGGACGCCCACCACGCCGAGCTGCTGGAGCCGTACCGGGAGAAGTACTTCGCCGAGGTCGGGCGCGTCTACCGCGAGTGGACGTTCGAGAAGGCCTCGACGTTCGCCATGAACTGCTTCCCCGCGCTGCTCATCGAGCCCGCCACGGTCCAGGCCGCCCAGGACTTCCTGGCCGCCGAGCAGCCGCCGCAGGCCCTGCGCAGGCTGATCCTGGAGGGCGCCGACGGCGTCAGCCGGGCTCTGCGCAACCGCGAGACCGACGCCGCGTCGGCCTGATCCGCACGGGTCCCCGCCACGCCCGGCGGGGACCCGGCTTCGCGCTGCGCCGAATACGGCCTGAGCACGGAGACCGGGTGTTAGCCTCAAGTACGTGCTAGGCGCCGGTACCACGCTCAACGACCGCTACGTGCTGGCCGACCGCCTCGGCGGCGGCGGCATGGGCGAGGTCTGGCGTGCCGACGACCTGGTGCTGGGCCGGGCCGTCGCGGTCAAGGTGATGATGCCCGCCCTGTCGGAGAACCCCACCTTCACCCAGCGCTTCCAGAACGAGGCCAGGGCCATGGCCACGCTCAGGCACCGCGGCGTGGTCGGCGTCTACGACTACGGCGTCCACGAGGCCGACGGGCGCCGGGTCAGCTACCTGGTGATGGAATACGTCCGGGGCGAGTCGCTCGACCGGGTCCTGCGGCGCGGCCCGCTCGGCGCGCACGAGGCCATGCGCCTGGTCGCCGAGGTGGGTGACGCGCTGGCCGCGGCCCACGCCCAGGGCATCGTCCACCGCGACGTCAAGCCGGCCAACCTCATGGTCCGGCCCGACGGGCAGGTGGCGCTGACCGACTTCGGGGTCGCCCACTCCGGCTCGGCCGGTCACCTCACGGCCACGGGCACCATGCTCGGCTCGGCCGCCTACTGCGCGCCGGAGATGGCCGCGGGCAACGAGGTCACCCCGGCGGTCGACGTCTACGCGCTGGGCGTGGTGGCCTACGAATGCCTGACCGGGCGGCTGCCGTACCAGGGGGACACCCCTGTGCAGATCATCTTCAAGCATCTCAACGCGCCCGTGCCCGAGCCGCCCGCCGACCTGCCTCCGGCCGTGCGCCAGGTGGTGACGCGGGCGCTGCAGAAGGACCCGGCGCAACGCTGGTCGTCGGCGTCCGACATGGCGCGGGCGGCCCGCGCGTCGGTCACCGGTGCGGCCCTGCCCGTCCCGCCGCTTTCCGCGTCCCCGGCGGCCGCGCCCACGACGGGCTCCCACGCAGGTTTTCCCACGGACCCTCACACGGGTCTTCCCACGGGCTCCTACCCGGGCCTCCAGCCGACGGGCGTCATGCCCGTGGCCGACACCGGCTCGTCGCTCACCATGCCCTCGGCCCCCGACGGCGGCAGGTCCCGCCGGCGTCGCACGCTGACGGCCGTGGGCACGATGGCGGCCGCCGTCGTGGTCTCGGCCGCGGTGGCGGGGTCGGTGTGGCTGCGTCCGGCCGAGCCCGCCAGCACGGGCCAGGTGCTGCCGCCCGCCGACGAGACCACGCAGATCCACAGCCCGAGCAGCCCCGAGCACACCACCAAGGAGCCGGCGCCGCCGACCAAGGCCGTGCCGACCGTGAAGCCGAGCGGCACCACCAGCGCGACCCCCGGCCCGACCGTGGCCCCCACCACCCCGAGCGCCACGCCCACCGTCTCGCCGAAGCCCACACCGACCGTGACCACCGCCGAGCCCGAGCCGACTCAGGAGCCCACCCAGCCTCCTGAGGAGCCCACGGACGAGCCCACGGTCACCAGCCCGCCCGAAGACGTCCAGTGCGTACGCGCCCCGTGCCCGTAACCACCCCCGGACGTCCGGTGTGTGCACGTGCAGTGCCCGTGGTCACTCCAGAACGTCCGACGCCTGCACGCCCCAAGCCCGTGGCCACACCAGGACGTCCGGTGCGTGCGTGCCCAATGTCCGTGACTGCTGAAAGATCGTGAGAAAGTCTTCGCGTGGATTCGACTCGTGAGCTGCTGATCGCCCTCGCCCGCCGGTACGCCTTCGCCGATCTGGGGGCGCTCGCCCCCACGGCCGAGATCTCCGACGTGTGCGAGTTCGGGCAGCGGCTGCTCTCGCTCGACGCCGAGGACTTCGCCGCCGAGGCCAGGTCCGTACCGGCCGACCTGCGCCGGCTCGCCCGCGCCTGCCACATGCCGCAGACGCCGCGGGAGCAGCCGCGCGGGGCCCTGGAGTCGCTCAAGCCCGCCTACGGCCTGCTGCTCGAGGCGATCGCCGTCCGCTGGCACCGGCGGGAGCTGAGCCCCATGATCGCGGCCGTGCACATCGCCAGCGAATACCTGCCGCTGCTGGCCTTCGAGCCGCAGCTCGGCCACGCCGGCGACCCGGCCCGCTGGCCCGCCGGGCTGAGCGCGCCCGGGAGCAGGTTCGGCGTGATCGGCGACCGCGAGTGCGACCACACCAAGTCCGAGCAGTCGGCCACCAACCGCACGCTGCGGGTGTCGGTCGAGCCCGGCGAGGGCTGGCGGGCCTACTTCGACCGGCAGCACAGCCAGCTCGCGGGCGCGCTCGCGGTCTGCGTCGCGACCTGCCGCAACCCCTGCACGGCCATGGACTGGATCGAGCCCGAGCCGCGCGCCGACCTTCAGGTACGCGCCCGTACCGCGCTGACCTTCGCCGAGACGCCGCTCGTCCGGCTGCGGCACGCCGCGCCCGTCGGGCACGGGTTCGGGGTGCCGTCACCGGAGGAGGTGCTCGACGCCTGGGAGCGCAGCCGGACGGCACTGGACAAGAACGCGGTGGGCGCCGCGGCCGCCAAAGACGACGGTTTCCCGCTGCCGGGGCTGCCCGCGCTGTTCTCGGCCGTGGCCGGGGCGCCGATCGAACCGTCCGGCCTGCTCGCCGGCGTCAGCGACCACGTCGTCACCCTGCTGCAACGCACCTGACCAGGCACGCCGAGCCGACGGCAGCGTTCCCCTCAGGCCCGAGGGGGCGTCGCGCCCAACCGCCGCAGAGCACAGCGCACCTGAGCCGAAGATGCAGCACGCCCGGGCCCGCACCCCTGAGCCTGCCCCAGGTACAGCATCCCTGAGCCGACGGCTGCGGCAGCGCGGGATTTGAGGGGACGAGTCCGAGGGGGCGGCACCCGCGCGTTCGAGGGGACGGAACGCCTGACCGCCGCCAGGCACGGCGCAACTGAGCCGAAGATGCAGCACACCCGGACCCGAAAGGACCGTACCCCTGAGGCCGCAGCATGGCACAGCGCATTTGGGACGACGGGTGCGGCGTGCCCGGGGCCGCAGGGTGCCGGACGACAGCGTGTCTGCCCCGAAGGATACGGTGCCCCGGCCCCGAAGGGCGGTGGGCGACAGCTCGGCGAGCCGAAGGGGCAGTGCCCTGGGTGCAGGGTGCCGCGTCTGAGCATGTAGGGCACCTGTGCGACCGAGCCGGCAAGGGCGGCGCGCCCGGGTTCGGAGGGGCGGGTCAGTGCTGACGGGCGGCCTGGTCGCCGAGGGCGGTGATGCCGTACAGCAGGCCGCCGATCAGGTCGCCCGCGCTGAAGGCGGTGGCCATCGACAGGGCGGTGAGCCGGCAGGCACCGTCACTCAGCCGCCGCCTCGCGTTCGCGCCGGTCACGATTTCCAGGGCGTGCCCCGCCGGATCGACGTACACCACCACGGCGTCGGCCGACTCGGCGCCCAGGGCGGCGTGCAGGCGCTCGGCGAAGTGCCGTCGCGCGCCGACCGGCTCGCCCAGAAACACGCCGAAGCGCAACCCGCTGCGCCGCTCGGCTCTCTGGACGGCCCTCCTGAGATCGTCGACCTGAGCCGTCGTCAGCGCCCGCCTCGGCACCCGAGTCAGCGCCCGCTTCGGTGCCTGCGCCGAAGCCTGTGTCGGTGCCTGCTCCAAGGGCCGCTCCGACGCCTGCGCCGAGGCCCCCTCCGAGGACCGCTCCAAGGGCCGCTTGGACTCCTGCGCCGGAGTTCCCTCCGAGAGCCGCTCCGAGGGCCGCTCTGACGCCAGCGCCTGAGCTCCCTCCAAGGGCCGCTCTGGCGCCTGCGCCGGTGCCCCTTCTGAGGGCTGTTCCGAGGACCGCTCCGATGCCTGCGCTGGTGTCCCCTCCGAGGGCTGTTCCGAGGGCTGTTCCGAGGGTTGTGTCGGTGGCTGCTCGGAGGGCTGATCTGCGGGCTGGTTCGAGGGGCGCTTCATGGAGGGCATCGCAACGTCACCAGCCCGCCGAAGCGCCGCCGAGGCGTCCGTCCGGGTCGGCGGCTGCGGCTGCGGCTGCGGCTGCCCAGTCGGGTTCGGGTGTCCGGGCCCAGGGCGCGACGCCGTCGGCCAGCACCCGTGCCGAGGTGCTCGCGCCGTGCTCGCTCCCGGACGGCCCGCCCAGCCACACCGGGCCCGGCTCCACCACCCGGGACGAGCCCCGCCCCGCCACCATGACCACCAGGCTGATCAGTACGAACAGCCCCAAGGACACCCCGATGAGAAAGAGCAGACTTTCCGCCGCGCTGTTCACACGACGAACGTAATCCTCAGGCGGGTGCCCGGCCAGACCCGTACCGCGGCCCTTCTACCAGACGGACGGCCGCCGCTCGCCCCAGAACCCGCCCACGGCCGCCTCGACCTGGGCCGACAGCGAGATCAGGGTGCCCTCGCCGCCGATCCGCCCGGCCAGCATGACGCCGATCGGCAGGCCCTCGGCGCTCCAGTGCAGCGGCAGGTTGACCGCGGGCTGGCCGCTGACGTTGTAGATCGCCGGGAAGGCGGCGAAGCGCTTCATGCGTTCGAACGTCTCCTCGACCTCGTCCACGTCCTCGAACCAGCCGACCGGCCTGGGCGGCTGGGTGAGGGTCGGGGTGAGCACCGCGTCGTAGGCGTTCGTGATCGTGAGCGCGCCCCGGGTGGCGAGCTGGAGGGCGGCCTGGGCCTGGAGGAACGCGGGGGCGGTGGTGGCCAGGCCGCGCTCGCGCAGCCACCGGGTGAGCGGCCTGAGCAGGTGCCGCTGGTCGTCGGCGACCGGGTGCATGCAGGCGAAGGTGTACCAGAGGGTGACGAACTGCGGCACGAGGTCCGCGCCGAACGGCCTGGGGATCTCCACGACCTCGTGCCCGAGGCCGGCGAGGGTCTCGGCGGCGCCCTCGTACGCGGCCAGCACCTCGGGATCGACCTCGGCCCCCGGCACGACGGGGTCGGCGTAGCGGGCGATGCGCAGCCGTCCGGGGTCGCGGCCGGCGCAGGCGAGGTACGTGCCCTCGTGCCGGGGCGCGAGGTAGAGGTCGCCGGGCTCGTTGTGCGCCATGACGTCGAGCAGGGCCGCCGCGTCGGCCACGGTACGGGCGATCGGGCCGTTCGTGGACATGCCGGCCAGGTCGGGGATGATCGGGGCGAAGCTGATCCGGCCGCGGGTGGGCTTGATGCCGTACAGGCCGCACGCCGAGGCCGGGATGCGGATCGAGCCCGCGCCGTCGCTGCCCTGGGCGGCCGGCGCCAGCCCGGCGGCCACGGCGGCGGCCGCTCCCCCGCTGGACCCGCCGGCCGACGTGCCGAGGTCCCAGGGCGAGCGGGCGGGCGGCGAGACGTCGGTCTCGGTGTAGCAGGGCAGCCCGAACTCGGGGGTGGCGGTCTTGCCCAGCATGACCGTGCCGGCCTCGCGCAGCCGCGTCACGACCGTGTCGTCCACCGGCGCGACGAAGCCCCGGTAGGCCGCCGACCCGAAGGTGATCGGCACGTCCTTGACCAGATTGAGGTCCTTGACCGGGATCGGCACCCCGGCCAGCGGGCCGTCAGGCAGGTCCTTCTCCAGGCGGCGCGCCTGGTCGAGCGCCTGCTCGGCGGTCACGGTGACGTACGCGCCGACCGAGGGGTCGATCCGCTCGATCCGGTCGAGATAGTGCTGGGCGAGCTCGACCGGCGAGACGTCACGGTCGCGGACGGCCCGGGCCTGCTCGAGCGCGGAAAGCTCATGAATTTCTCGCACGATCGGCACACTAGGCATCTCTAGAGAAGAACGTAAGACATACCCCAAAAACATGAGTGGAACACGATGAGCTGGGCCATAAAACTATGGACAGGTCAACACTAGGAATCATTCCGATCTCCGAGCTACGGTGAGTTACGTGGACTCCGACAACCAGCGAGAAGACGGTCACAACGCGTCACCCATCTGGGTGAGCGACCGGCCAGAGGGCGAGCGCACCGCCGCCGCGACACCATCGGCGCCCACCACCACCTACGCGCCCGTGGAACGCGCGTCCGTGCGTGACCTGCTCCAGGAGCCGCGGTTCCGCCGCCTGCGCAACCGCGCGCTCGTGGCGATCGGCGTGGCGATCGTGGTGGGTTTCCTGCTGCGCGACTGGCGTCTGGGAGTGACCGCCGGGGTGATCGCGGCCGTACTCGAAACGGTCTACCGCGCGCGGTCGCACTCCACGGTGCCTGCGTGGCGGCGCGCGTCCGTGGCCGAGCGGCGTACCGAGGGGCAGCTCCGCCGGCTGGAGCGCAGCGGCTACCGCACCCTGCACGCCAGGGCGATCCCCGGCAGCGAGGCCCAGATCGACCACCTCGTGGTGGGGCCGACCGGCGTCTACGCCGTGGACTCCGAGAAGTGGGACAAACGGCTTCCCGTCCGCGTCCAGTCGGGCAAGAAGCTCTTCCACGGCCCCTTCGACATGAAGCCGCGGCTGACCGAGGCCAAGTGGGAGGCGTCCCAGGCCAGCGAGCTGATCAGCAAGGCGTTCGGCCGGGAGGTCGTCGTCGTGCCCTCCCTGGCCATCTACGGTCCGCCCGTGCCGTGGAAGATCATGACGATCCGCGGCGTCGACGTCTACCAGGGCGACCGGGCCCGCAAGTGGATCACCAAGCGCGAGCGGGCGCTGACCCCGGCCGAGATCGACCGGCTCTACGACATCGCCGCCCAGGTCCTGCCCGCCCGGTACGGCGAGGGCTAGGACGGCCGGCCGACCCCGCGGAGTCACGCTCCGCGGGGATTTTTCACGCTCGCCGACAGGCGGGCGCCGAAGTCGTCCAGTTCGGCGGCCAGCACGCCGCTGGGCGGCAGCGCGTCCGGCAGGCGGGACAGCAGCGCCGTGCCCACCCCGGCGATGCGGACGATGTGGTCGATCAGCGCCTCCCGGTCCTCGGGCCAGGGGAAGGACGGCTGGGCGATGAGCAGCGAGACGCAGCCGTGCACTGCCGACCAGAGGCCGAGCGCCAGCTCCTCGGGGTCGCCTTCGAGCACGCGGGCCGCCACGCAGGCGGCGACGGCGTCCACCATGTGGCGGAAACAGGCGGCGGCGGCCGGCGGCACGCCCTGCACGGCCGAGGGCCGCATCATCAGCACCCGGTACTGCACGGGATGGTCGAGGGCGAAGCGCGCGTAGGCCCGTCCGCAGCGGCCGAGCGCGAGGAACGGGTCGCCCGTCAGGTTCTCGCTGAACATGCGGCCGAACTCGCCCCACACGCGCAGGCAGACGGCCTCCAGCAGCGCTTCCCGGTCGGCGAAGTGCAGGTAGACCGAGGGCGTGGACACCCCGGCGCGGTGGGCGACGGCGCGCAGGGTGAGGGCGTCCTCGCTGCCGGACTCGGTCAGCAGGTCCTCGGCCGCGCGCAGGATCTCCTCCCGCAGCAGGCCGCCTTCTCCGCGCCGGGCGCGTACACGTCTCGCAGCGGTCATGGATCTCACATTGACGCCGTCAGGTTGACGGTGTCAATCTGACCTTCTGCGGAAGGGATATCGCGAAAAATGGGGACTTTCGGGGAGGCGACCGCGCTGGTCGCCCGCGGCGCGGACGAATTCGGCGCCACGCTGGACGCCCAGTGGAGCGTGGGCACCAAGCTGCACGGCGGCTACCTGCTGGCGGTGCTGGCCCGCGCCGCCTGCCAGAGCGGCGCCGGCGAGCGGCACCCGCACGTGACCGCCGTGAGCGGCGCCTTCGTCGAGCCGCCCGTGCCCGGCCCGGCCGACGTGCGCGTGGAGCCGCTGCGGATCGGCCGGAGCCTGGCCCAGGTCCGGGTCTCGCTGGCCCAGGAGGGCAGGGTGCGCGTCGAGTCGCACGTCACGCTCGGCGTGCTGGACGACGGCGACCCTTGGTGGACCTCGCTCCCGCCGGTCGAGCTGCCGGCCGAGGAGGACTGCTTCCTCGCGCCCACCGACCCGCCCGGCGCGGACTTCCCCGTCCCGCTGATGGCCGTGGTCGAGGAGCGCGTCGATCCGGCCCATCTGGCGTTCGCGTTCGGTGCGCCGACCAGGCGGGGCGAGATCGCGAGCTGGCAGCGTCTGGCCGACGGCTCCGACTGGGACCCGCTGAGCCTGCTGGTGGCGCTCGACCCGGTGCCGCCGGTCTCGTTCGACCTCGGGCTGTCCGGCTGGGTGCCGACGATTCAGCTCTCGGCCTACATCCGCCGGCTGCCCGCCCCCGGCCCGATCAGGGTCCGCCTGTCGGCCACCGACGTCGGCGGCGACCGGATGGACGAGGTGGCCCACGTATGGGACTCCAAGGGGCGGCTGGTGGCCCAGGCGACCCAGCTCGCGGCCGTACGGTTGCCGGACTGAGCTGTCCGGTGAGTGGACATGCGTCTCAGGTGCCGGGCGGGTGGCCGTAACATGTGAAGACTCGCCTCATGATGGGAGAAGCACAATGCCGGCCCTCAGGTCACGTACGGTCACCCACGGCAGGAACATGGTCGGCGCCCGGGCCCTGCTCCGGGCGACCGGCGTAGCCGGGAGCGACTTCGGCAAACCCATCATCGCGGTCGCCAACAGCTTCACCCAGTTCGTCCCGGGCCACGTGCACCTGCGCGAGGTCGGCGACGTGGTCTCGGCCGCGATCCGCGAGGCGGGGGCGATCCCGCGCGAGTTCAACACGATCGCCGTCGACGACGGCATCGCGATGGGCCACGGCGGCATGCTCTACTCGCTGCCGTCCCGCGAGCTGATCGCCGACGCCGTCGAGTACATGGTCAACGCCCACTGTGCCGACGCGATGATCTGCGTCTCCAACTGCGACAAGATCACGCCGGGCATGCTGCTGGCCGCGTTCCGGCTGAACATCCCCACGATCTTCGTCTCCGGCGGCCCCATGGAGGCCGGCAAGACGCCGGGCCGCAAGCTCGACCTCGTCGACCCGATGGTCGCCGCCGCCGACGCCTCGGTGTCCGACGACGAGCTGCTGGAGATGGAGGAGAACGCCTGCCCGACCTGCGGGTCCTGCTCGGGCATGTTCACCGCCAACTCCATGAACTGCCTGACCGAGGCCATGGGCCTGGCCCTGCCCGGCAACGGCACGATCCTGGCCACCCACAAGCGGCGCAAGCAGCTCTTCGAGGACGCCGGCCGCCAGCTCGTCGAGATCACCCGCCGCTACTACGAGGACGGCGACGAGTCGGTCCTGCCGCGCTCGGTCGCCACCCGCGCGGCCTTCGAGAACGCCATGACGCTCGACGTGGCGATGGGCGGCTCGACCAACACGATCCTGCACATCCTGGCCGCGGCCCGCGAGGCCGAGGTCGACTTCGGCCTCAAGGAGATCAACGAGATCTCGCTGCGGGTGCCGTGCCTGTGCAAGGTCGCCCCGGCCACCAACAAGTACCACGTCGAGGACGTCCACCGCGCCGGCGGCATCCCGGCCATCCTGGGCGAGCTCGACCGGGCCGGGCTGCTGCACCGCGACGTGCCCACGGTCAACGGGGGCACGCTGGCCGACACGCTGGCCGCCTGGGACGTCAAGTCGCCGACCGTGCTGCCCGAGGCCGTCGAGCTGTGGCACGCGGCGCCGGGCAACGTGCGCACGGTGAAGGCGTACTCGCAGGACAACCGCTGGGACTCCCTCGACCTCGACCGGGCGCAGGGGTGCATCCGCGACCTCGAGCACGCCTACAGCGCCGACGGCGGCCTGGCCGTGCTCTACGGCAACATCTCGCGCGACGGCGCGGTGGTGAAGACCGCGGGGGTCGACGAGTCGATCTGGAAGTTCAGCGGGCCCGCGGTGGTGTTCGAGTCGCAGGAGCAGGCCGTCGAGGGCATCCTCGGCGGGCAGGTCAAGGAGGGCGACGTGGTGGTCATCCGCTACGAGGGCCCCAAGGGCGGCCCCGGCATGCAGGAGATGCTCTACCCGACCTCGTTCCTCAAGGGCAAGGGCCTGGGCAAGGCGTGCGCGCTGGTCACCGACGGCCGCTTCTCAGGCGGCACGTCCGGGCTGTCGATCGGGCACGCCTCGCCGGAGGCGGCCGAGGGCGGCACGATCGCGCTGGTCGAGGACGGCGACATCATCGACATCGACATCCCCGGCCGGTCGATGGAGCTGCGCGTGCCGGAGGCCGAGCTGGCCGCGCGGCGCGAGCGGCTGCTGGCCGACCTGGGCGGCTACCGGCCGCGCGACCGCAACCGTCCGGTGAGCGTGGCGCTGCAGGCGTACGCGGCGATGACCACGTCCGCCTCTACCGGCGCCTCGCGTGATCTGTCGCAGCTGTCCCGATAGTTAGGGTGCGGTGGACCTTGGGTCCACCGCACAGATTTTCGAAAATTGTCGGTGGTCGTCCCTATTCTTGGGGTATGACGACAGTCGTGAAGGACGAGACTCGCCCGCTGACGACCGCCGAGATCGCCGCCATCGCCCTCTCCCTCGCTCACCTCGGAGCGGGCCCGCAGGCCGTCGCCGCACGGCGCGGCCTGCAACACGCGCTCGAGCACCTGGAGCTCGACGACGACGTCATCGCGACCACGCTCGCGACCCTGACCGAGCCGCTGCCCGTGGAGACCGCCTCCCGGGCCAGGCTCATCGCCGACGCCATCACCAGCCGCCTCATGATCCGCCTCCACTACCGCGACGCCTCGGGGGCCGTCACCTCCCGCGACGTCGAGCCGGTGACCTGCCTGGTCCACCGCGAATACTGGTACCTGGTCGGCGTGTGCCGGATGCGGCGGGCCATCAGGGCGTTCCGGTTCGACCGCATCATCGCGGTCGAGCCCACCCTGACCCCGTCGCGGCCGCACCTGGCCGACCGGTTCCTGCCCTTCCAGCGCCGCCGCCGGCGCACCACCGCGGCATGAGCCGCAAAGAGACGCCTGCGGCGTGAGCCGCGGGCGAAGCACTGCGGCGTAACCTGCCGCAAGCTTGACCCTCGGGCCCCCGGGCGTTGGTGCGGGGCGTGACAGGCTCGCGCACATGCGCGTCCGGGGGATCTCGCTCATCGCCGCACTGCTGCCCGTCGTGGTGTCCGCCTGCTCGGCGGCCCCGCGTCCGGCTCCGCTCCCGATCGTGGCGCACCGCCAGGCGGTGACCGTGGAACGCCTGCTGCCGCCGGCCACGGGGCGGGCGCTCGACCGGGCGCTGGAACGTCAGCTGCGGGGCCGTCCTGGGCGGGTGGCGCTCTCGGTCTACGACCGCGCGACGGGCGTGCGGTACTCCTACGCCGAGGGCAGGCCGTTCGTGCTGGCCAGCGTGGCCAAGGTGGACATCCTGCTCGCCCTGCTGCTGCTCAGGCAGAGCGAGCACCGGCGGCTCGGCGCGTACGAACGCAGGCTCGCCTCCCGGATGATCCGCCAGAGCCACAACGAGAGCGCGCACGAGCTGTACATGACCGTCGGCGGCCAGGAGGGGCTCAGCCGGGTCCTGCGCGCGCTGGAGGTGCGCGACACCAGGCCGGGCGCGGGCCTGTCGTGGGGCATGACCCTCAGCCACCCGTCGGACCAGGTACGGGTGCTGGAGCAGCTCACCGACCCGGCCGGGCCGGTGCCGGCCGCGAGCCGCCGCTGGGCGCTGGGGCTCATGTCGTCGGTGGACGGATCGCAGGCGTGGGGCGTCAGCGCCGCCGGCGGCGAGGTGGCGCTCAAGAACGGCTGGCTGCCGGTCGAGGCGCACGGCGGCCGGTGGACGGTCAACAGCGTGGGTCGGATCGTGCTGAACGGGCACGAACTGCTCATCGCCGTGTTGTCGGAGCGCAGCCCGGACATGGCGACGGGCGTGGCGACCGTGGAACGGGCGGCCCGGCTCGCCGTGGAGGCGTTCACCCGGGCCCGCCGGTCAGGAGCAGCAACCTCCGCCGCAGCAGCCGCCACCACCACCGCCGGCCGGGCGGGGAGCGGCGGCGCCACCGGTCATGGAGACGGTGGACAGCAGCTTGACCGTGTCGCCGTGGCCCTCCGGGCAGGTCGCCGGCTCGTCTGAGGCCGACATGGGACGGGAGACCTCGAACGTGGAGCCGCAGGCGCGGCAGCGGAAGTCGTAACGCGGCATGCGGTAAGCCTAACTCGCTGTGGCCGGTGAGCGGGAGCCGGTGTAGGTCAGGTGCGCATGGTCGGAGACGGGTTCGTAGCCGATCGACCGGTAGATGGCGTTGCTGGTCGGGTTGTCCAGGTCGGTGAAGAGCACGACCTGCGCGCACCGCTCGGCCAGCGCCACCTCGCTGGCGTACGCGGTGACCGCGGCCCCGTAGCCCTTCCTGCGGCACGACGGCGGCGTGTAGACCGGTCCGACGCGGCACACGCCGCCGGCCGCCCGGCCGAGCCCGGCCACCGAGACCGGCGCGCCCTCGGCCTCCCACACGAACAGCTCGCGCCCGGCCACCCGCTGGGCGACCCGCTCGGCGACGTCGTGCGCCTCACCGAGCCCGACCTCGGTCCCGAACGCCTGGTACCAGCTCACCATCAGCGGGAAGTCACCGGGCCCGGCGAGCCGGCCGCGACCGGGCACGGATGGGACGGCGAGCGCGCCGAGACGGTAGAGCCGTTCGGACACCGTCCGGTCGGGCTCGCCGAGCAGCCGGACGACCTCGGACGTCACCTCGACCGGCCCCACGACCATGGGCAGGTCGCCGCCGAGCGCCTCGACCAGCGGGGCGACGGCCTCGGCGGGCATGCGCGTGAGGCTCAGGGGGGCGGGCGGCGTGCGGAAGGCGGCGGCGCGCACCTGGCCCTCGACGGTCCACCAGGCGAAGAAGGGGTCTTGGGCGGGATGGCCGGCACGCAGGTTGGCGAGGACGGTCAGCGGAACCGTGTTGCCGACCGGGTCGCCGAGCAGAAACGGCTCGGCGACCGCGGCGAATTCCTCCGGATCGGAGGTGAAGGTCCACATACCCGTCATGGTGGCAGGCGGTGGCCTCCGGCTTCAAAAGGGATTTCTAGGCCGCCGCCTCCAGGTAGGGCGCCCATTGGGGATCGCCGACGAGCGAGGCGCCGATGAGCCGCCAGTGGGCGCCCCTCGGCACCGCCGGGAGGACGCGCAGCGTCCATCCCAGCTCCTCCAGGTATTTGTCGGCCTTCCTGTGGTTGCAGGTCGTGCACGAGGCGACGCAGTTCTCCCACGTGTGGGTGCCGCCGCGCGATCTCGGGATGACGTGGTCGATGGTCTCGGCCCGCTGCCCGCAGTAGGCGCAGCGGTAGTCGTCGCGCCGCATGAGGGCGGCCCTGGTCAGCGGGATTCGGGACCGGTAGGGGATGCGGACGTATCTGCGGAGCCTGATCACCGAAGGCACGTCGAGGGTGCAACTCGCCGAGCGGAGCTGGGCGCCCCGCCCGTCGCGGTGCACGACGTCGGCCTTCTCCCGCAGCACCAGCACGATGGCCCGGTGGAGCGAGAGCGTGGTGAGCGGCTCGTAGGTGGCGTTGAGCAGCAGGACCTGGCGCGTCATCGGGCCTCTCCCTGCCGCGCGCGTATCAAAGGGGACATGCCGTGGCATGTCCCGCCTGTCGGCCCCTCCTGGGGCACTGGTGCTTCCGTCACATGGACCTCCGCCGGACGGTCCAGCGGATGGTCACCACGGCACCGTCCTGTCACCAAGTCTGGCGTTAGCCGTAGCGTCCCCGCCACCCCATAATCTTCAAGCCGGAATGACCAGAGGGACACACGTTACGTTTTATGCCCGCTTCACCAGCGCTTTACGCCCCCACCTTGGCAGTAGGGTTCCTGGCATGACGCGAGAGCCTTATCCGACGGCACGCCGCGAAGACGTCGTCGACATCCTGCACGAAACGCCCGTCCCCGACCCCTATCGGTGGCTGGAGGACCCTGACAGCCCGGACACCAAGGAGTGGCTGCTCGCGCAGGCCGAGCTGTTCAACGCCAGTCGCGGCGAGCAGCGGTTCAAGGACCGCATCGCCGAGCTGCTGCGGTCCGGCTCGGTGGGGGCTCCGGCCTGGCGCGGGGAGCGCCGGTTCTTCTCCCGCCGCACGCCCGACCAGGAGCACGCGGTCTACTACGTGGTCGAGGCCGACGGCACCGAGCGGGCGCTGATCGACCCGATGGAGATCGACTCGTCCGGTCTCACCACGCTCGACGCCGTTCAGCCCGACAAGGAAGGGCGGCTGCTGGCGTACCAGATCTCGGTGGGCGGCGACGAGGAGTCGATCCTCTACGTCATGGACGTCGCGACCGGGATGCGCGTCGAGGGCCCGATCGACCGCTGCCGCTACTCCCCCATCGCCTGGCTGCCCGGCGGCGAGGCGTTCTACTACGTGCGCAGGCTGCCGCGCACCGAGGTGCCGGAGAACGAGGCGCAGTTCCACCGCCGCGTCTACCTCCACCGCGTCGGCACCTCGACCGAGGACGACGTGATGATCTTCGGCCAGGGGCTGAAGATGACCAACTACTACGGCGTCTCCGTCTCGCGCGACGGCCACTGGCTCCAGGTCTCGGCGCACGAGGGCACCGCGCCGCGCAACGACCTGTGGGTGGCCGACCTGACCGCCTCGCCCGCCGACTCCCCCGACCTGAAGGTCGTGCAGGAGGGCGTCGACGCGCAGACCGCCCTGGTGTTCGGCCGCGACGGCCGGCTCTACGTCCACACCGACAGGGACGCCTCCCGCGGCCGGGTGTGCGTGACCGACCCGGCCGAGCCCGGCTACGAGACCTGGCGCGACCTGATCCCCGAGGACCCCGAGGCGGTGCTGTCCGACTTCGCGATCCTCGACGACCTGGAGCGTCCGGTCATGCTGGTGGGCTGGACCCGCCACGCGATCAGCGAGATCACCGTCCACGACCTGGCGACCGGCGAGCGCGTCGGCTCGGTGCCGACGCCGGGGCTTGGCACGATCGGCGGCATCTCCGAGCGTCCCGAGGGCGGCTTCGAGGCGTGGTTCGGCTACACCGACAACACCACGCCGCCGACGATCCAGCGCTACGACGCCCGCACGGGCGAGACCACGCTGTGGGCCGCCTCGCCGGGCGCGGTCGAGGTGCCGCCGGTGCGCACGTCGCAGGTGGTGTACCGGTCCAAGGACGGCACCGACGTCCGGATGCTGATCATCTCCCCCGCCGACGAGCGGCCCGGCCCCCGGCCCACGATCCTCTACGGCTACGGCGGCTTCGGCCTGTCCATGACCCCCGGCTACTCGGCCTCGATCCTGGCCTGGGTCGAGGCGGGCGGCGTCTACGCCATCGCCAACCTGCGCGGCGGCGGCGAGGAGGGCGAGGACTGGCACCGCGCGGGCATGCTGGCCAACAAGCAGAACGTGTTCGACGACTTCCACGCCGCGGCCGAGCACCTCATCGAGACCGGCGTCACCACCCGCGAGCAGCTCGGCATCTCCGGCGGCTCCAACGGCGGCCTGCTGGTCGGCGCCGCGCTGACGCAGCGCCCCGACCTGTACGCGGCCGTGGTCTGCTCGGCGCCGCTGCTCGACATGATCAGGTACGAGAAGTTCGGCCTCGGCGCGACCTGGAACGTCGAGTACGGCAGCGCCGACGACCCCGAGCAGTTCGGCTGGTTGTGGGGGTATTCGCCCTACCACCGGGTCGAGGAGTCGGTGGCCTACCCGGCGACGTTGTTCACCGTCTTCCAGTCCGACACGCGGGTGCACCCGCTGCACGCCTGGAAGATGTGCGCGGCGTTGCAGCACGCCTCGGCGGCCGGGCGGCCGGTGCTGCTGCGCAACGAGGCCGAGGTGGGCCACGGCGCCCGCTCGGTGAGCCGGACGGTCGACCTGTCGGCCGACACGCTGACCTTCCTCGCCGAGCACACCGGTCTGTAGTGTCGGGAGCATGAGCAGCCCGGGGCCGGCCATCGTCGAGGCCGTCCCCAGCGCTGCGCTGCGGCCGTACGTCATCAAGTTGTGCGCCTACAGCGAGCACTATCCCGCGCCCGTCACGCGCGCCGAGGCCGCCCTTCCCGGGGCGGTGCTCATCCTGGGCGTCGGAGCGCCGATGGAGGCGTACGGGGAGCGGGTCGGCGCGTTCGCGGGCGGGCTCGCCGACCGGTTCGCGGTCACCCGCGTCAAGGGGCCCTGCGAGGGCGTGGAGGTGGTGCTCACCCCGTTCGGGGCGCGGCGGCTGTACGGGCTGCCGATGCGCCATCTGACGAGCCGGGTGGTCCCGGTGGAGGCCGTGCTCGGGCCGTGGGCCGGGGAGCTGCTCGACCGGCTGGCCGCGACGCCGTCGTGGCGGGAGCGGCTGGCCCTGACCGACCGGCTGCTGACCGAGCGCATCCTGGCCGGGCCGCAGGTGGGCCCCGAGCTGCCGTGGGCGTGGGCGCGGCTGCTGGAGTCGGGCGGGCAGCTCGGCGTGTCGTCGCTGGCCGCGTCGCTGGGCTGGAGCCACCGGCATCTGGTGGCCCGCTTCCACGACCAGGTCGGGCTGGCCCCCAAGACTGCGGCCCGGGTGATCAGGTTCGGCCGGGCGGCACGGCTGCTGCGCTCCGGCAGGCCGATCTCCGCGGTCGCGGCCGAGTGCGGTTTCTACGACCAGGCCCATCTCAACCGCGAGTTCCGGGCGCTCGGCGGCACCACGCCCGGTCAGATTCGTCCAAGACCCGCGGGCGGGCCGCCGCGCATGCTGGAGTCATGAAACGCACTGTCTACGCACTGGCCCGCTACGAGCACCCGCAGGCGGCGCTCGACTTCCTGACCGGGGCGTTCGGGTTCCGGGTGCACGAGTCGTCGAAGGACGAGTCCGGAGCCGTCGACCACGCCGAGCTGTTCGTCGAGGACGACCTGATCATGATCGGCCGGGGGAAGCCGGGCGGGCCCGGCGTCTACATCGCGGTCGACGACGTCGACGCCCATCACGACCACGCCAGGGCCGCGGGGGCCGTGATCACCATGGAGCTCACCGACCAGCCGTACGGCTCGCGCGAGTACGGCTGCAAGGACCCCGAAGGCAACTCCTGGTTCTTCGGGACGTACCGCCCGTAACCCCTCGGGAAGAGGTCAGCGGGGGAAGACGACGGTCTTGTGGCCGTCGAGCAGGACGCGCTGCTCGGCGTGCCACTGGACCGCGCGGGCCAGCGCCACGCACTCCACGTCGCGCCCGATGCGCACGAGGTCGTCCGGCGAGTGGCTGTGGTTGACCCGGGCGACCTCCTGCTCGATGATCGGGCCCTCGTCGAGGTCGGAGGTCACATAGTGGGCCGTCGCGCCGATGAGCTTGACGCCCCGGTTGTGGGCCTGGTGGTAGGGCTTGGCGCCCTTGAACGACGGCAGGAACGAGTGGTGGATGTTGATCGCCCGCCCGGCCAGCTTCTCGCACAGGTCCTCCGACAGCACCTGCATGTAGCGGGCCAGCACCACCAGGTCGACCTGGTAGTGCTCGACCAGCGCCAGCACCTCGGCCTCCTGCCTCGGCTTGGTCTCGGGCGTGATCGGCAGGTGGTGGTAGTCGATGCCGTACGACTGGGTGAGCGGGCGCAGGTCGGGGTGGTTGGAGGCGACCGCGACCACCTCGATGCCGAGCGTCTTCGACCTGACCCGGTAGAGCAGGTCGTTGAGGCAGTGGTCGAACCGGCTGACCATGATCAGCACGCGCGGCTTCCTGGCCACGTCGCGCAGCCTGAACTCCATGGCGAAGTCGGGGGCCAGGGCGGCGAAGGCGGCGCCCAGCTCGTCCTCGCCGAGCGGGCCGGAGAACTGCACGCGCATGAAGAACCGCTGAGCGACCCGGTCGCCGAACTGCTGGCTCTCGATG
The DNA here is from genome assembly GCF_040631115.1 of Nonomuraea sp. NPDC005692. Classification (NCBI taxonomy): domain Bacteria; kingdom Bacillati; phylum Actinomycetota; class Actinomycetes; order Streptosporangiales; family Streptosporangiaceae; genus Nonomuraea; species Nonomuraea sp. NPDC005692. The sequence goes on from NZ_JBEXYU010000025.1 coordinate 46,766, forward strand.
ATGTTGCACCCGTGCACCGCCAGCAGGCCGGAGACGGCGGCCACCACGCCGGGGCGGTCGGGGCAGGACAGGGTCAGGATGTACTCGGCGTGGCTGCTCATGCCTTCACTCTCGCGGACGTGGGATCGTAGGGCGCCTTGAGGCTGATCTGGGCAGAGTACAGGTCACCGGCCACGTCGACCGCCACCTTCTCCAGCGTGACGCCGCCTTCCTGCGAGACCTCGGTGACGAAGCCCAGCGCCACGGACCTGCCGAGCGTGGGGCTGTGGGCCGCCGAGGTGACGTAGCCCACCAGGACGCCGTCGGACAGCAGGGACTCGCCGCCCCACAGGTGTGCGGCGGGGTCGTCCAGCACGATCGAGACTACCCTGCGCGACGGCGTCTCCAAGGCGTGCCGCGCTCCCCGGTAGCCGCCGCTCTTCTTGCAGGTGAAACGCAGTCCGGCGGCGGCGGGGGTGACCTCGGGGCCCAGCTCGCGGCCCCAGGCGCGGTAGCCCTTCTCGATGCGCATGGCCTCGATGGCGTAGTGGCCGGCCTGGGTCAGCCCGCCGGCGCCCATGAGGGTCTCGTGCACGGTGACGGCGAACTCGGCGGGCACGTACAACTCCCAGCCCAGCTCGCCCACGTACGTGACGCGGGTGGCGCGTACGGTGGCGTGGCCGAGGTCGACCAGGCGGGACGTGCCGAAGTCGAAGGCGGAGAAGTCGGACTTCGACACCGACTGCAGGATCGTCCTGGACGAGGGGCCCATCACGCCGAAGACCGCGTACGCGCCGGTGACGTCCACCAGGACCGCCCGCCGGTCGCCGAGGCCCTTGGAGATGTGGTCGAAGTCCCTGGTGGTCTGGGCCGAGCCGGTCACGATCAGGTACTCGTCGCCGGCCACGCGCGTCACCGTCAGATCCGACTCGTAGCCGCCCCGGTCGTTGAGCAGGCCGGTGTAGACGACCCGGCCGGGCTCGACGTCCACGTCGGCGGTGCACAGCCACTGCAACGCCTCCATGGCCTCGGGCCCCTTGAGGACGAACTTGGAGAAGGCGGTCTGCTCGAACAGCGCCGCCGCGTTCCGGCACGCCGCCACCTCGGCGTCCACGTACGGCTGCCATCCCGGCCGCCCGAACGTGGACGGCGTGGCGGGCCCGAAGTAGTTGACCCGCTCCCAGCCCATCTTCGATCCGAAGCACGCCCCCGCCTCGGCCAGCAGGTGGTGCACCGGCGAGCGGCGCAGCGGCCGGGCGGTCCGCGGCTCCCGGTCCGGCCAGGGCATCGCGTAGTGCAGCCCCAGCGTCTCGGTGACCCGGTCGCGCAGCCAGGTGTCGTTGCCGGCCCAGCGGGCGAAACGCCGGATGTCGGCGGGCCACAGGTCGCCGGTCGGCTCGCCGTGCACGATCCACTCGGCCAGCGCGCGGCCGGCGCCGCCCGCCGAGGCGATGCCGGCAGAGTTGAACCCGGCGCCGACGAACAGGCCGCGCACCTCGGGGGTCTCGCCCAGCAGGAACATGTTGTCGGGCGTGAAGCTCTCCGGCCCGTTGTAGAACATCCTGACCCCGGCGCTCTCCAACGCCGGGACGCGCTGGATCGCGTTCTCCATGATGATCGCGAACTGGTCCCAGTCCTCCTCCAGGAGCTGGAACTCGAAGGGGTGGGGGATGCCGTCCATGCCCCAGGGCTTGGCGTCCGGCTCGAAGCCGCCCACGACCAGGCCGCCGACCTCCTCCTTGAGGTAGGCGTACCCGTCGGGGTCGCGCAGCACGGGCAGGTCGGGGCGCACGCCGGGGATGCGTTCGGTCACCACGTAGTAGTGCTCGGCCGAGTGCAGCGGGACGGTCGCGCCGGCCATCCTGCCGACCTCCTTGGCCCACTGTCCGGCGCAGTTGACCAGCACCTCGGTCTCGATGTGGCCCTCGGAGGTGTGCACGCCGCGCACGGCGCCGTCGCGCACGGTGACGCCGGTGACGCGGACCCGCTCGATCACCTGGACGCCGTGCCGCTGGGCGCCCCTGGCCAGCGCCTGCGTGAGGTCCGACGGGTTGGCCTTGCCGTCGCCGGGCAGCCAGACGCCGCCCACCAGGTCGTCGGTGCGCATGACCGGCCACAGCTCGCCGGCCTCGCGCGGGCTGACGACCTCGGCCTGGATGCCGTAGTTCCGGGCGGCGGCCGCGGTGCGCCGCAGCTGGGTCATGCGCTCGGGGGTGCGGGCCACGCTGACGCTGCCGCACTGCCTCCAGCCGGTGCCGAAGCCGGTCTCGGCCTCCAGGCGGGCGTACAGGTCGGTGCTGTACTTGATCAGCCTGGTCATGCTCTCGGTGTTGCGGAGCTGGCCGACGAGCCCGGCGGCGTGCCAGGTGGTGCCGCAGGAGAGCTGTCCCTGTTCGAGCAGCACGACGTCGGTCCAGCCCAGCTCGGCCAGGTGGTAGGCCACGCTGCAGCCCGCGATGCCGCCACCGATGATCACGACCTGTGCCCGGGAGGGCAGGGATGTCAAGAGATGCTCCTCAAGCGATTGATCCCCGGCCAGCTGCGGACGTTGCGCAGCATGGCGATGAACGCCTGCTCGGCGGGCCCCAGCAGCCGGTCACGGCGATGGGCCAGCACGATGGGGCGGGGCTGGGGCGCGGGCAGCACCTCCAGGGCCGCCAGCCGCCCGTCGGCGAGCTCCTGCTCGACGCAGTGCTCGGACACCAGCGAGACGCCGAGCCCCGCGGCGACCGCCTGTTTGATCGTCTCCGGGCCCCAGATCTCGCTGCGGCCGGCCTCTTCGAGCCCCCACGTCTCCAGCGCCTGCTCCTGCAGCTCGCGGGTGGAGGAGCCGGGCTCGCGGATGAGGAAGAACTCGCCCGTCAGGTCGGCGGGCTCGGCGCGGCCTCTGCTGGACAGCCGGTGGCCCGGCTGGGTGATGACGACGAGCCGGTCCTCCAGGATCGGCTCGCTGACGAGCTGCGCCGCGCCGGGCTCGCCGGCCAGCACCGCGACGCCGATCTCGCCGTCCACCAGGCCGCGCTCGACCCGCTGGCCGTTGCCGACCTGGATGCCGAGCTCGATGCCCGGATGACGGTCGCGGAAGGCGGCCAGCAACGGCGGCAGGAGGTACGTGCCGACGGTGGTGGTGCCTCCCGCGACCAGCTTGCCGGTCTGCAGCCCGGAGACCTGCCGGATGGCGGCCACGGCCTCGTCGGCCAGCAGGAACACCCGCTTGGCGTACTCCAGCATCACCTCGCCCTCGGGGGTGAGCCTGATGCGGGCGCCGCTGCGGTCGATCAGCGTGGCGCGCAGCGCCTGCTCAAGCTGCCTGACCTGGTGTGACACGGACGGTTGGCTGAGGTAGAGCTTCTGCGCCGCGGCCGAGAAGCCGCCGCACTCCACGACCGTCATGAAGATCCAGAGCCGGTGCAGGTTGAGCTGCATGTCGTCGTTAACCCCTAGCTGCCTCGATCGACTCTCGGAGCGCGTCCTCGAGCTGTTCCAGCCGGTGCCAGGGGATCTCGCCCATCGTGCAGATCCTGAAGAAGTCCGCGGAAAGTTGCCCCTGACCGGCGTAGATAACGTAACCGCGCTTTTTGAGCTCATCGTGAAGCGCCGCATAAGTTACGTTTTCGGGGAGATGAAGCATTGTTACGGTGTTTGACCTGAATTGTTCATCAACGAGGATTTTCAGGCCGAGACGGGCGAACTGGCCGCGGACGAGGGCCGCCCGCTCGCGGTACAGCCGGGTCCGCGCCGCGAAGCCGCCCGCCTCCTCGTACTCCTTGATCGCCTCGTCGAGGGAGTAGCAGACCTGCACGGCCGGGGTGAACGGCACGTCGCCCTTGCGCTGACCGGCCAGGTAGCTGGCGGCGTTGAGGTAGAGGCTGCGCGCGGGCGCCTCCTGGATCCGCTCGATCGCCGCCTCGCTGCACAGGATGAACGACATGCCGGGCAGCCCGTGCAGGCCCTTGTTGGCGGTGCCGCAGACGACGTCCGCCCTGACCTCGGCCAGGTCCTGGTCCTCGATCGCGGTGCCGCTGATCGCGTCGATCACGAACAGCGCGCCGTGCTCGGCCACCACCTCGCCGATCTCCTTGATCGGGTTGATCAGGCCGGTCGTGGTCTCGTGGTGCACGCAGACCACGGCGTCCACGTCGTCGCGCCCGGCCAGCGCCGCCCGGACGGCCTCGGGGTCGGCCGGGACCGTCCAGTCGCTCCTGACCTCGTGGAACGGGATGCCGTGCGCCTTCGCGATCTTGATCATCCGGTCGCCGTAGACGCCGTTGTTCACGACGAGCACGCCACGTCCCGCGCGGACGGAGCTGATGACCGCCATCTCCATGGCCGCGGTACCCGACCCGGTGACCAGCAGCGCCTCGTGCGTGCCGGCCAGGTTCAGGCACCGGGGCAGGGCCTCGCGGATCCTGAACAGCAACTCCGTGAACTCGGGCTCGCGGTGGCAGAGGTCGCCGCGAAGCAGGGCGTCCTTGACCCGCTTCGACGTACATGCGGGCCCGGGATTCAACAGAATGAGTTCTTCGTCCATCAATCCACTCGATCTTGGGTAGTTATCGGGCATTACGGACGCTATCCGGGGTGGCGCCGCATGGGACAGCCGCCTTTCCCCTATGAGGGCCATAGGGGAATCGGGCTTGTCCGTGCTGAGCAGCGCCGACTGGGATGGGACACGTGCCGTTGGAGACCGTCGTACTGATCGGGGTCGCGGGGCTGTTCGCCGTCGTGTCCGGGATCAACGACGGCGGGGCGCTGCTGGCGACCGGGCTCAAGCTGCCGGTGATCAGGCCGGCCGTCGGCATCCTCTCGCTGGTGCTGTTCGTCACGGTGGTCCCGCTGGTCACCCACCAGGTGGCGCTGACGTTCGTGAACCGGCTGGCGGGCTTCCACGCCCCCGGTGGCCAGGCCGCGATGACGGTGGCCGTGCTCTGCGCACTGGCGGTGGTGTTCACGCTCAGCGCGAAGGGCCGGCCGACCAGCCTCACGCTGGCCGTGGTGGGCGGGCTCACCGGGGCCGGGCTGGGGTGGGGGCTGCCGGTGTCGGCCGGCTCGGTGGCGCTCGTGCTGGCCTTCGGGCTGGCCGCGCCGTTCGTGGGGGCGCTGCTGTCGTGGCTGCTCATCCGGCTGCTCGTACGGGTGACCGACGCGCCCGGCCTGGCCCGCTGGCACTGGGCCGGGTTCCTGCTCCAGACGCTCGCCTACGCGGCCAACGACGGGCAGAAGATGCTGGCCGTCTTCATGATCGCGCTCGGCTTCCAGGGCGCGCCCCTGGCCTGCACCTCGCTGGTGGCGGTGCTGTTCGGGCTTGGAGCGCTCTACGGGCTGCCCAGGGCGGGCCGTACGCTGAGCCGCGAGATCATCGTCTCCCGGCCCGCGCACGGCGTCGCCGCCGAACTGGCCGCGGGCACCGCCGTGCTCGCCTGCGCCGCGCTGGGTATGCCCGTGAGCATGACCCAGGCCGTGGCCGGCGGGCTGGTCGGCGCCGGGGTCGCGCAGGGCGGCGGCCGGGTCCGCTGGTACGCCGCCGTCAGGATCGTCGTGGCCTGGCTGCTGACGCTCCCGCTGAGCGCGCTGCTGGCCGCGACGGCGGCGTTCGTCCTGAAGGGGCTGAGGGGGACGTGGTGAAGCGATGGCGCCGGATCCGGGACCTCATGACCGGCCGGATGGACGGCGCGCTCACCGGCGCCCTGCTCGGCCAGCTCAAGGCCACCAAGCAGGGCGCCTGGCTGGCGATGGCCATGATCGGCGGCGAGGTCGGCAGGACCGGCGCGCACGAGCGGATGCGCGCGATCGAGCACCTCGGCGACGAGGAGCGCGCCCGCCTGGTCGAGGAGCTCAAGACCGCGCTGGTCACGCCCATCGACCCCGAGGACCTGTTCCGCCTGTCGCGCTCGATCGACGACGTGCTGGACTCGCTCCGGGACTTCGTGCGCGAGTCGCACCTGTACCGGGTGCCCGACCAGATCCGCTTCACGCCGCTGCTCGACCAGGTCATCGTGGGCATCGACGCCCTGGAGAGCGCCGTGCGCGGCCTGGCCGCCCGGCCCTCGGCGGTGGTGCAGGACGCCCTAGAGGCCAAGAAGGCCGGCGGCGCGATCCGGCGCATGTACCAGTACGAGATCTCCCGGATCTTCTCCGGCGAGGTCACCTCGAACGCGCTCAAGCAGCGCGAGCTGGTACGCCGCCTGGAGATCGTGGGCATGGCCATCGGCGAGGCGGCGGACGCCATCGCCGACGGCGCCATGAAACGCTGACCGTCAGGCCGTCCGCCCGGCGAAGGCGTCGACGCCGGTCAGCTCGGCCGACAACCGCCACAGGCGGGCGGCCTGCTCGGGGTCGGTGGCGTAGGGATGCACCCCGCCGCCGGAGCCGTCGGCCCGCTCGGCGATGTCGCAGTCTTCGCAGTAGACGCCGCCCATGCCGTCGAGCTGCGGGGAGGTGGCCGCCCACAGCTGGGTGGCCGCGCCCTGCTCAGGGCTCTTGAAGCCGGGATTGAGCAGGTTGCCCTGCTCGTCGATCCAGCCCGCCTCGACCATCTCCTGCTTGGTCAGGTGGCGCTGGAGCGGGGTGAGGATGCCGCCGGGGTGCACCGCGAACGCCCGCACCCCCGCGTCCTTGGCCAGGGCGTCGAGGTGCACGGCGAACAGCACGTTGGCCGTCTTCGCCTGGCCGTACGCCTGCCACTTGTCGTAGCCGTGCTCGAACATCACGTCGTCCCAGCGCATGCCGGAGCGCCGGTGGCCGCCGGAGGAGACGGCCACGACCCGGCCGCCGCCGCGCTCGACGGCCGGCCACAGGCGGTTGACCAGCGCGTAGTGGCCGAGGTGGTTGGTGGCGAACTGGGCCTCCCAGCCGGGGCCGACCCGCGTCTCGGGGCAGGCCATGATGCCCGCGTTGTTGATCACGAGGTGCAGGTCGCGGCCGGAGGCCAGGAACTCCTCGGCGAAGCGGCGCACGCTGTCGAGGTCGCCCAGGTCGAGCTCGCCCACCTCGACGCCGTCGATGCCGGCCAGGGCCTCCTCGGCCGCGCCGCGGCGCCGGGCCGGGACGACGACATGGGCGCCGGCCCCGCTGAGCGCGCGCGTGGTCTGCAGGCCGAGGCCGGAGTAGCCGCCGGTGACGAGCGCGACCCTGCCGGTGAGGTCGATGCCCTTGAGCACCTCGTCCGCGGTGCTGCGCGCGCCGAAACCCGAACCGATCCTGTGCTGAGGCGTTGTCATGGGACCGACGTTACGAAGTGAAGTGCGCTCTAAGTCAAACCGACCCGCCGGACCCGCCTGCCCCGATCAGAGGCCGAGGGCCGGGGCCAGGCGCTGGAGCCGGCTCAGGGCGTCGTCGAGGTCGGGGCCGCCCGGTGACAGCGGCTGGACGGCCACATGGTCGGCCCCGGCGTCGAGGTGGGCCCGCAGCCGCGCGGCGACCTGCCCTTCGTCGCCCCAGGCCACGATGGCGTCGGCCAGCCGGTCGCTGCCGCCGCCGGCGAAGTCGTCGTCGGTGAAGCCCAGGGCGCGCAGATTGCCCAGGTAGTTGGGCAGGGTCAGGTAGTAGGCCAGGTGGGCGCGGGCGATCTCGCGGGCCCTTGCCGGGTCGGTCTCCAGCACCACGGCCTGCTCGGGCACCAGCAGCCGGCTCGCGCCGAGGACGCGGCGGGCCTGCTCGGTGTGCTCGGGCGGCACGAAGTAGGTGTGGGCGCCGTCGGCCCGGTCTCTGGACAGCTCCAGCATCCGGGGCCGCAGCGCCGCCAGCAGCCGGGGCGCCCTCGCCGCGGGCAGGCCCTCCTCGGCGGCGTCCATGCCGTCGAGATAGGCGCGCATCGCGCTCAGCGGCTTGTCGTAGGCGTGGCCGCGGCTGCCGACCAGCGGGCCGTGGCTGACCCCGATGCCCAGCACGAAACGGCCCGGGAAGGCGTCGGCCAGCGTCTTCGCGCCCGCCGTCATGCCCGTCGCGTCGCGGCCCCAGATGCTGGCGATGCCGGTCGCGACCGCGACGCGGGTGGTGGCGGCCAGCAGGACGGCCGCGGTGGTGAGCGGCTCCTTGCTCTGCCGGCCCTCGTTGATCCACACGGAGCCGTAGCCCAGCCGCTCGATCTCGGCCGCCGCGCGCCGCGCCTGCTCGGCGGGGGCCTTGCCGAACAGCGGATGCCACACCCCGAAGTGCCCGGTCTCCATGACCGCTCCCTCGACTAGAATGTTCGATCGAGATGGAACACTACACCAATGTTCGACCGCCATCGAACAGAACGCGCGGCCTGACCCACACCTCTCCCGTCGAGGTGTCGCTGCAGGCCGCCCTCGACGCGCTCGGCGACCCGGTCCGCCGCCGCATCGTCCGCGAGCTGGCCGAGGAGCCCGACTGGGCCCGCGCCTGCGGCACGTTCGCCCACCTGCCGGTGGCCAAGTCCACGCTCAGCCACCACTTCGGGGTGCTGCGCCAGGTCGGCCTGCTGGAGCAGCGCGACGAAGGCACCCGCCGGCTCAACCGGCTGCGCCGCGCGGAGTTCGACGAACGTTTCCCCGGCCTGCTCGCCCTCGTCGTCGAGGAGCCGGAGGGCGCCTAGGGCATGCGGCGGCCCTGGCGGGTAGGGGCAGGCCCATGCAGATGCGCCCGTTCGCCCGTAACCTCCTCGCCACGACGGCCGCGGTCACCGCCACGGCCACGCTCGGCAGCCTGGCCACCTCCTCGGGCTCGGCCTGGTACCGCCGGCTGCGCAAGCCCCGCTGGCAGCCGCCCAAGCAGGCGTTCGGCCTGGTCTGGACGCCGGTCTACGCCCTGATCGCCTACGCCGGCGCGCGCGCCCTGACCTCGGGAGACGACCGCGCCGGCCTGGCCCGCGCCCTGGGCGCCAACCTGGCGCTCAACGCCGCCTGGACCCCGCTGTTCTTCGGCGCCCGCTCCCCGCGCCTGGCGCTGGCCGACATCGTGGCGCTCGACGCGGCCAACCTCGTGCTGCTGCGCCGCTTCCTGCGCGCCGACCGCCGCGCCGGGCTGGCCCTGCTGCCCTACGTCGGCTGGACGGCCTTCGCCACCGCGCTCAACGCCTCCATCGCCGCCCGCAACCCCTGACCGGGAACCTCGCCCGAAGGCGGGGCCCCCGCCCGCGCGGTCAGGAGACGCGCAGGTCGTCCACCGCCCAGTACCAGTTGTTGGTCGCGTCGAAGTAGTGGAACCTGACCCGCATCGACCTGGCCCCGGCCGGCACGGTCACCTTCAGCGACTCGTTCCTGGCGACCGCGTCGGCCGTGTAGTTCTTCACCAGGGTGTCCGCGCCGCCGTCGAACGACACGAGCACCTGTGCCTTCTGCGCGCCGTCCACGCGGTAGTGAGTGGCGTAGGCGAGGGTGACGGACGTCCGGCCGGTCACGGTGTAGGCGGGCGAGACGAGCGTCGAGTCGAACGTCCCGGTGCCGTGCGACTTGTCGTCCCATTCGTCGGAGTCGGCCACCGCGAAGGTGCCCCTGGACCGGACGTTCAGCTCCCGCTGCTGGTCACGGGCCGCCCGCGACCAGAACTCGTCCGTGCTGAACGCCCAGCCGCGCCACTCCTGAACGCCTCCCGACGGCATCCTGGACGCGTCCACCGCCCAGCCCGCGGGCGGCGTGTGCGAGTAGCCGAGCACGCCTGCCGGGATGCCGGTCTCGTCGGTCCTGCCGGACAGCGCGACGCCCTCGAACGCGTCGCCGGTCCTGGTGTCGACGCGCCGGCCGTCGATCCCGCCCGGCACGGCCAGCCGCAGCCCGGTGAAGACCGCGGCCGTCACGTCCACCAGGCGCGTGTCGGCCGGCCGCGCCCCGGCGGCGATGCCCGGCCCGGAGGCCAGGACGAACGTGCGACGCTCCTCGATCGAGGACCCGCCGTGGCCGCCCGCGTCGGTGTGCCCGTGGTCGGTGGCCACGATCACCGTCCAGCGCTCGGCCCCGTACGTCGGCCTGGCCCTGACCGCGGCCAGCAGCCGGCCGATCCGGGCATCGGCGTCGTGGACGGCGGCCAGGTAGGCGGCCGAGGCGGCGCCGCTGTCGTGCCCGGCGATGTCGATGGCGCCCAGGTAGACGAAGGAGGCGTCCGGGTTCTTCGTGCGCAGGACGGTCTCGCTGACCTGGGTGAGGCGCTCGTCCTCGGCCGGGTAGCCGTCGGCGTCGCCGTCCAGGACCACCCTGGCGTCGATCCGGGGGCCGAACGTGCCCTGGTCGGCGAGCGGGTTCCAGTCGAGGGCGGCGTAGGTGGAGTAGCCGGTGCCGGTGTTCTCCAGCCTGGTCAGGAAGTCGGGGTACCGGTCGTAGTGCTTGCCGGCGAAGGTGTTGTCCTTGACGCCGTGCAGGTCGGGCCAGACGCCGGTGGCGATCGTGGACCAGCCGGGGCCGCTGGAGGTGGCGGCCATCGGGCTGGTGTAGAGCAGGCTGGTCCCGAACGTGCCGCCGCTGATCAGGGCGTCGAGGTTGGGGGCGTCGGCGGGGGCGATGCGGTCGTGGCGCAGGCCGTCGAGGCCGATGACCAGGACCTTGTCAGCGCTGATGCCGTTCGGGACGTCGGGGACGGGCACGGGCGCGGCCAGGGCGGTCGCGCCGTTGAGCACCTTGCCCTCGGGAGCGGGTGCGGGATCGGCCGCCTGGTTCGCCAGGGCCGCCGGCGCGGGGACCGACACGGCCGCGGCCACGAGAGCGGGCAGGATGCGCCATCGTTGCATGGACGTACTCCTCGCTGAGTGCTGGGGTGATCCGGCTGAAGGATCTCCAGCGTCAGGCGGGTGCGTGAATAGCGTCTTTCCGATGGACGCCATAGAGGGAAAAGGGGGCCCAAATGGGCAGCAGCCAACGTCCCGCCGCCCGCGTCGTCTGCCTCGACCGCGACGGGCGCGTCCTGCTCATGCACTGGTTCGACCCGGTCAGCGGCGCCGACGTGTGGGAACCGCCGGGCGGCGGCCTCGACCCGGGCGAGACGGCGCTGGAGGCCGCCCGGCGCGAGCTGGCCGAGGAGACCGGGCTGCCCGGCTCGGCCGTCGGCGAGCACTGGGTGGACGTCGAGCGCGACTTCTCCTGGCTGGGCGTGCGCTACGTGAAGACCGAGCCGTTCTTCCTGGCCACGTTCGACGAGGCGCGCCCGCGGGTGACCCCCGCCGCGCTCACCGAGGAGGAGCTGGGCGTCTACCGCGGTCACACCTGGGCCGAGGAGATGCCGTACGGCGTCGAGCCGCCGGAGCTGGCCGACGTGGTGGCCGCCCTGCGCGCCGCCGCGCCACGCTGAACCCCTGTCACACCTCGATCGTGCGACCCGCCGTGGCCACCGCGAGGTCGCCCGGGTAGGACCTGGCCGCCGCGGCGGTGCGGCCCGCGTCGAGGGCGCTGGACAGGTACTGGGCGTCCTCGTCGGGCACCTGCTCGGGATAGGTCGCCTCGGCCACCAGCAGGTCGGCGTCGGCGGCCAGCGTGACGAGGTCGGCGGACGGGCCGGTGTCGCCGGTGTAGGCGACCACCCGGCCGCCCGCGCTCAGCCGCAGCCCGGCGTTGGGCACGTGGTGCGGCAGCGAGAAGGCGTCGAGCCGGAAGGGGCCGATCTCGCGCGGCGTGCCCGGCTCCAGGTCGTGCAGCTCGAAGCTGCCGGCCAGCATGCCGCGTCTATCGAGCGCGAGCATCTCTCGAGCAGCCGCGGCAGCGTGGCGTAGCCGGGATCGACGAGCACGCGGAAACCGTCGTGCTCGATGAGGTAACCGCTGCACGCCTGGCCCGCCGCCGGCCAGGCCCCGCATCCGCCCAGCACTGTGATCAGCACGATCACGACCTTATCGGGGCTTGTGTCCCAGCTCGGCCAGCGTGGTGGACATCAGACCCCGCAGCAGCGGCCCGGCCAGGCCCTCGTGCACGGACTCGACCGGCAGGCCCTGGGCGATGCGGGCGTGGTAGGACTCGCGGTCGCGCTCGCCGGTGTAGGGCAGCGCGGTCATCGCCACGACCACGGTGGCCCGGGTGCCGCCGCGCGGCAGGACGGCGACGGCGTGGGTGCGCAGGCAGGTCTCGTCGGGGGCGCCGTACCAGCCGCACTTGACCCCGGCCTCGGGCGAGCCGAGCGCCTCGCGGGCGCCGAACGTCTGCTCGCCCGCCACCTGCCGCATCCACGCCAGGACGGTGGCCGCCACCGGGTCGCCCGCCGCCGCGGCCTGCGCGAACACGGTGTAGGCGGCGGCGACCTCCTCGGCCGACACCTCCACCGAGCCGAAGCGCGACGGGTCGCCGCCCGGCTGCGCCCACCGGACGCCGGTGCGCCGGTAGAGGTCGTCCAGCAGCACGCGGGGGCCGATGGACAGCCAGAGGCTGAGCGTGTCGGCGTTGGAGGAGACGACCACGGCCGGCTCGGCGTGGCGGCGCCAGCGGTCGGTGTCGTCGATGTGGTCGGCGGCCACCCAGGCGTAGAGCGGCTTGAGCAGCGAGGCGCAGCGCAGCCGGGCCGGGCCCGAGCGCACGCTCATCGTCCGGGCGGGCGGGCCGCCGTAGCCGCGCCTGATGCCCGCGGCCTGTGCTCCGGCGCTGTCTTGGAGGTCTTTCAGCAGGTCATTGAAGGCCACCGTCCCACCGTAGACCTACGGGGCGGTCCGCCAGCGCCCTTCGTACCACTCCGCGCTCGGTGGCTCGCCGGGCAGCGGGGTCGCGCCGGGGGCGCGCAGGCCGTCGAGCGCGATGGCCAGCAGGCGCTCCTTGACCCGCTGGTGCTCCTCGCTCGGCGGGCCGGGGGCGGGCCTGCTGAACTGCTCGATGAGCAGGGAGACGTCGAGCGTGGTCGCGTCGGGCCGCAGCGCGCCGGCCTCGCGGGCCCTGGCGACGAGTGTGCCGGCCAGCTCGGTGGCCCGGCGGGAGGTGCGCCACATCTCGTCGGTGACCTCGATCGTGCCCGCCACCGGGGCCAGCGCGCCGGAGCGGCCGGCGACGCAGGCGCGCACGTACGCCTCCAGCCCGGTCCACGGGTCGGGCTCGGCCAGGGCCGACTCAAGGTTGTCGACCACGCGTTCCATGGCGATCAGGCACAGCCGCTGGAGCAGCTCCTCCTTGGTGCGGTAGCGCCGGTAGAGGCTGCCCATGCCGACGCCCGCCTGCCTGGCGATGGCCGAGACCGGCGCGTCGAACCCCTGGGTCGTGAACACCTCGTGGGCCGCCTGGAGCAGCCGCAGATCGTTCCGCGCCGCCTCGGCCTGCCTGCCGCGTCCTGCCATGCCGTACAGGATATTGCGGAGCGCTGCGCTCCGATATACGGTTCTTTTCGGAGCGAAGCGCTCCGATAAAGGAGGTCTGTCATGCGTGCGGTGGTTCTGCGGGAGATCGGCGGCCCGGGGTCGCTCGTGGTGGAGGAGGTGCCCGACCCCGTTCCGGGGCCGGGTCAGGTGCTGGTCGAGGTGGCGGTCGCGGGCGTCACGTTCGTGGAGACGCAGGTGCGCGCCGGACGTGGGCCGCGCGCGGCCGAGCTGCCCGCGGTGCTGGGCAACGGGGTGGCGGGCACCGTCCTGGCGGTGGGCGAGGGTGTGGACGCGGCGCTGACGGGCTCCCTGGTGGTCACCACGCTCGGCGGGTACGGCGGCTACGCCGAGCTGGCGGTGGCCGCCGCCGAGGACCTGATCCCGGTGCCCGCCGGGCTGTCGCCGCGCGAGGCCGTGGCGCTGCTGGCCGACGGGCGCACCGCCGTGGGGCTCGTCCGTGCCGCCGCGCCGCGGCCCGGCGAGTGGGTGCTGGTGGAGGCGGCCGGCGGCGGGGTGGGCAGCCTGCTGGTGCAGCTCGCCCGCGCCGCGGGCGCGCGCGTGGTCGGCGCGGCCGGCAGCGCCGACAAGCGCGACCTGGCCGCGCGCCTCGGCGCCGAGCTGACGGTCGACTACACCGCCCCGGGCTGGGCCGACGAGGTGCGCGCCGCGACCGGCGGCCTCGACGTCGTCTTCGACGGCGTGGGCGGCGAGATCGGCGCCCAGGCACAGGACCTGCTGAAGGACGGCGGCCGGCTCAGCGCGTACGGCATGGCCGGCGGCCCGATGACCACCCCCGACCCCCGCGTGACCGCCGTCGCCTGGCCCGCGGCCGACCCGCGCGAGCTGGCCAGTGAGGCTCTGGAGCTGGCCGCCGCCGGCCGCCTGCGGCCCACGGTCGGCAACGTGCTGCCCCTGGAGTCGGCGGCCGAGGCGCACGCCGCCGTCGAGGCCCGCGCGATCACCGGGAAGTCCCTGCTGCTGCCCGCGCGGGCCAGGACGATCCTGGTCACCGGCGCCACCGGCAACCAGGGCGGCGCGGTGGCCCGGACGCTGCTGGCGCGCGGCTGGACGGTCCGCGCCCTGGTCAGGGACCCGGCCTCGGACGCCGCCCAGGCCCTGGCCGCGCTCGGCGCCACCCTGGCCAAGGGCGACCTGGACGACCCCGCCTCGCTCCGGGCGGCCATGACCGGCGTGCACGGCGTGTTCAGCGTGCAGGCCCTGGCCGTGACGGCGGAGGAGCTGGCCCGCGAGGTGCGCCAGGGCGTCGCCGTCGCCGACCTGGCCGCCGGGCTGGGCCTGGCGCACCTGGTCCACAGCTCGGTCGGCGGCGCCGAACGCGACACCGGCATCGAGCACTTCGCCGGCAAGTGGGCGATCGAGCGGCACATCGCCGAGCTGGGCCTGCGGGCCACGGTGCTGCGCCCGACGTTCTTCATGACGAACCTGCTGTACTACGCCGAGCCCGCCGGGGACGAGCGGGTCATCGCGCTGCCGTTCCGGCGCATGCAGCTCGTCGCGCCCGAGGACATCGCCCACTTCGCCGCGGAGGCGTTCGAGCGTCCCGAGGAGTACGCGGGCCGGGCGCTGGAGATCGCGAGCGAGGAGCTCACCGGCGCGGAGATCGCCGCGGTCTACCAGCGGGTCACCGGCACGCCCACCCGGTTCGAGCAGACCGCGCCCGGCGGGGAGCGCATGTACGAGTGGTTCCTGGAGAGCGGCTACCAGGCCGACATCGCCGCGCTCCGCGCCCGCCACCCCGGCCTGCGCACGTTCGAGTCCTTCCTGCGCGACCGGCTGGCCCGCTGACCCACGCCGTCCCGGGTCAGGACAGCGCCGCGTCGAAGCGGGCCCGCAGCTCCGACAGGCGGCCGACCGGCTCGGCGCTGTAGACCAGGCGGACGTACCGGGGCGCCACGCTCTCGCCCCAGGCCGTCATGGGGGTGGCCGCCACGCGTCCGCGTTCCAGCAGGCGGGCCGACAGGTCCTCGGCGGTCAGCCCCATGGCTTCGGCGTCCACCAGGACGGACCAGCCGCCGCCCGCCCGGACCACCGGCAGCCCGTCGAGCTGCGCGAGCACGGTGTCGTGGCGGGCCTGGTACTCGGCCGCCGCCTCCGCCACCCCCGCGCCGGCCGGGTCGGTGAGCGCGGCGGCGGCGCCGTACTGGTGGTATCCGCTGGCCACGGTGGTGTTGTAGATGGTCGCGACCATGATCCGGGACATGATGTCGGCCGGGCCGGCGACCCAGCCGATCCGCCAGCCGATCATCCGGTACTCCTTGGACATCGATCCGATGATGATCGTGCGCTCGGCCAGGCCGTCCACCTGGCAAGGGTTGATCCGCGGCCGGCCGTCGAAGACGATGCGCTCCATGGCGGCGTCGTAGATCAGATACGCGCCCGTACGCTCGCACACCCGCGCGACCGCCTGCCAGTCCTCCCGGTCGAAGACCACGCCCGACGGCATCGACGGGCTCATCAGCAGCAACGCCGCCGCGGCGGGCACCCGGGCGAGCGCCTCGCGGTCCAGCCGCCAGCGCCCGTCCTGCACCAGCAGCGGCACCAGGTGCGGGCGCGCGCCCGACAGCCGCACCCGCTGCAGCAGGCCGGCGTAGGTGGGGTCGGTGAGCAGCACGGGCTCGCCCGGCTCGGTCGTGGCCAGCAGCACGGGCATCACCGCCGACGTCCCGCCGGAGGTGACGCACACCTGCCGCAAGGGGTCGTAGTCGAGCCCGGTACGCGTCCGCAGCTCGGCGGCGACCGCCTGGCACAACACCGGCAGCCCGGTGAACGGCAGCCAGCTGTTGCCCGTCCCCTCCTCCAGCGACCGCCTGGTCGCGGCCACGGCGGACGGCGGGGGCGGGACGTCGGTGTCGAGGTTCTCCAGGCGCAGGACGTCGGCGTCCGCCCCGGCGGCCGCGGCCACCTTGTCGATGTCGAACGGCTGCACCTGCGCGAACCGGGAATTGGGCCGCATGACCGCACCTCCGTGCCTCGTTCCGTATACGGAACACCCTTGGGACACCCACGCTCCTCCAGTGAGGACGCGGGTGTCAAGTGGCGGCGCGGAGGCGCGGTCAGGCCAGGCGCGGTCAGGTCAGGGTGCGGTCGGCCGGGCCGTCGTAGTGGTCCGGCCCCTGCATCGACAGGTCCAGCGGCTGGACCATGTCGGAGTTGGCGGAGGCCCGCCACGCCTTCTCCCTGGTCATCTCCTCGATCGAGTGCGCGCACAGCGACAACGACCTGCACACGATGAACATGGCCTTGAGCTGCAGCGGCTCGTACCCCATGTCGAGGCCGACACAGCCCATCGAGCCGGGGCCGTTGAGCCAGATGCGGCGGCCGAAGACGCCCTCGGTGGCGTCCTCCATCGCGCGGGCGATGCGGACGTACCGGCCGGTGACGCCCAGCTCGTCCGACAACTCCAGCAGGCGGACGGTACGCGGGTCGCGGATGTGCTGGGCGTGGTGGAACCCGGGCATGCGCTCGCGGCGTTCGCGCATCTCGGCGACGACCTTGGCGGCGGCCTCCTCGTCACTCAGCCCGTCGCGCTCGGCCCGCTCCCCGACCGCGAGGAACATCTCGGCGGGCCGGTCGGCGGTGCCGTGCAGGCGGCCGATGCCGGCGACGCCCGCCGCGACGGCCGCGTTCAGCTCGGCGCCGCCGGAGGTGGCGAAGCGCACGGTGGCCGAGGACGGCGACATGGCGTGCTCGGCCATGTTCACCAGGATCGCCTCGGTCATCCGGCCCACCTCGGGCGTCGGCAGCTCGCCGCGCAGCACCAGGTGGAAGTGCTCGGCGAAGGAGATGTTGCCGGTCAGCTCGTTCACGTCGTACCCGCGCACGACGATCCGGTCCTTGTTCTTCCAGGCGATCGCCGTCTCCCAGGCGAACGGCTTCTTGTCGGTCAACGGCCTTTCCTTTCAGGGAAGTACACGCACGCCGGGTCGATCTCCTCGCGCAGCAGGCGGAGGTCCTCGGGGTCCGGCGGCACCACAATTTCCAACGAATCCCGAAATTTCGGGGTAAAGCCGGTGTTGTCTAGTACGTCCGTGACGCTCGCCCCCGGCATGAGCGCCGTCACGGTCAGCGCCGAGTCCTCGGCCTCCATCACGCACAGGTCGGTGACGACCTTGACGCGCAACGGCCCGAGCCCGGCCTTGGCCCGCTCCCCCGGCCCGCCCAGGAACCCCGGGCTGGTGACGTAGTCGCAGCGGGCGGGGAAACGCCGCTTCTCGTGGTCGGTCAGGATCACCACCTGCCGGCAGTGGCTGGCGATGTCGTTGGCGCCGCCGCTGCCCGGCAGCCGCACCCGCGAGCCGTCCGGTCTCGGGACCCAGGTGGAGTTGATGTTGGCGTACTCGTCCACCTGGGCCCCGCCGAGGAAGCCCGTACGGACCAGCCCGCGCTGCACCAGCCCGCCCAGCGCCTCGAACAGCGACCCGTGCCGCGCGGCGCCGCGCATCAGCCGCGGATCGACCACGGACACCGGCGTCGGCACGACCTTCGGGAACATCACCCCCGACTCGATGACGAGCTTGGCCTCCGGCGCGTGGGTGCGCTGGGCGAGCGTGGCGGCCAGCAATGGCAGGCCGGTGCCGACGATCACCAGGTCGCCGTCGCGGATCTGCCGGGCGCCCTCGACGACCAGCAACTCCCTCGGCAGGGCGGTCCACTCCCCGGACGCGCTCACACCAGCCTCCCCATCTGCTCGGTCAGCCCGGCCCTGAGCGTGCCCGCCGGGTCGCGGGCCCTGAGGTGGTCGTCGAAGGACGCGCCCAGGTTGGCCCTGATCCACTCGCGCAGCTCGGCGTCCCCGGCCCGGCCCAGCGCCTGGTACTCCTTGAGCTCCGGCTCGGCGAAGTCGTACGCGCGGTAGACGGAGGTCGGGAAGGCACCGAAGGGCTGGTGGACGACCGCCGTCACGTACGCCTCCGGGATGGTGACCCGCTCGGGCCGGTCGGCGAACGCCCCGGCGGGCAGCACCTCCTCGGCCGACACGATCGTGGCGCGGGCGGCCCTGACCATGTCCACCTCGTGGGAGGTGACCCCCTCGATAACGACGTTCCCGGCCAGGTCGGCGCGGTTGGCGTGGATGATCGCCACGTCCGGCGTCATCGACCGCAGCAGCACGACCGGCTGCCCCGTCCACGGATCGGCCGACTCCACCGCCACCCCGTCCGACACCAGGTCGGCCAGCAGGTCGGTGCCGAGCAGGCTGCGCGTCGGCAGGAAGGGCACGCCGACGGCCCCCGCCGCGAAGCGGGTGGCCATCGCCAGGTGCGAGTGGTCGCCGACGCCGACCTCGCCGCGCTCGACGGCCCGGCGCCAGGCGAACAGCGTGCCGTAACGTTCCAGGTTGCCGGTGCCCTGCTCGGTGCGGACCACCAGGCCCGCGGCCACCAGCATGTCGAGCGGCAGCGACAGGTTGCAGCCGACCACGGTCAGCCCGCCGATCCCCTGCCTGATCACCTCGTGCACCAGCGCCATCGGGCAGCGGTTGATGTTCTGGCCGCCCATCCCGACGACGGCCCCGGCGGGGACGTGCCGGGCGACGGCCTCGGCGGCCGTCAGTAACTTATGCACGCCGACCGCCACTCGGTGTAGAAGTCCCAGACCTGCGGCGAGCACTCGGGCGGGCCGAACTGCGACAACTTGGCGCCCATGTGGGGCAGGTGCGCGTACGCGCCGACGCCGGGCCGGTTGACGTGCAGCATGCCCGCCTCGAAGCGGTCCAGGGCCTCGAAGATGGTCGCCGGGTCCTGGGTGAAGATCGTGCCGCTCATGCCGTACCTGACCGAGTTGGAGATGCGCATGGCGTCGTCGAAGCCGTCGCAGTCCACCACGGACAACACCGGGCCGAAGATCTCCTCCTGGGCGATCTCGCTGTCCCAGGGCACGTCGCGCAGCACGGTCGGCTGGACGTAGCAGCCGTCGGGCACGCCCTCGGTGTGCCGTTCGCCGCCGACGGCGACCTTGGCCCCGGCCTCCTGTGCGGCCTTGACCGCGTCCAGGCAGGCGCGCATGCGGGTCTCGTTCACGACCGGGCCGATCGTGGCCTCCTCCGACAGGCCCGGCCCCACCTTGAGCCGGGCCACCTCGGCGACCAGCCGCGACAGGAACTCCTCCTTGACGGCACGGTCGACGATGACCCGGGAGGTGGCGCTGCACCGCTGCCCCGACTGCCCGAACGCGCCGAACACGGTGGCCTTGACCGCCTTGTCCAGGTCCGCGTCCGCGAGCACCAGGACCGCGTTCTTGCCGCCCAGTTCGAGCTGGGTGCGCAGCAGCCGCGGCGCGCCGGCCTGGTGGATGGCCAGGCCCACGGGCAGCGAGCCGGTGAAGCTGATCCCGGCCACGCGCGGGTGCGTCACCAGCGCCTCGCCCGCCGCGATGTCGCCCTGCACGAGGTTGAGCACCCCGGCCGGGACGCCCGCGTCCACGAACGCCTCCACCAGCAGCGCGGAGGTCAGCGGCGTGAACGGCGACGGCTTGAGCACCGCCCCGCACCCGGCCAGCAGCGCGGGGGCGACCTTCCACATGGGGATGGCGAGCGGGAAGTTCCACGGCGTCACCAGGCCGACCACGCCGATGGGCGCGCGGAAGGTGTAGGAGAACGTGCGCGGCTCCTCGGCGGGCAGCGTCTCACCCTTCAGCCTGCGCCCCTCGCCCGCGGTGAAGTCGAGGATGGCCAGGGCCCGCCTGACCTCGCCGCGCGCCTCCTTGATGAGCTTGCCCTGCTCACGCGTGATCGCCTGGGCGAAGTCCTCGGCCCGCTCCTCGATCAGGCGCTCGGCGGCGCGCAGGTACTCGGCGCGCTTGATCGGCCCGAGTCCCTTCCACTCCGGCATCGCCGCCGCGGCGGCCTCCACGGCCAGCTCGACGTCCGCGCCACCGGACTCGGCGAAGTCCCCGATGTGGTCGGAGAGGTCGCCGGGGTTGATGTTCGGCCGGGTCTGCCCGCTCTCGGGGGCACGCCATTCGCCGCCGATGTGGTTGAGCAGGTAGCGACTCGGGATCGTCGCCATCGGGTTCCTTTCCGGTCAACTTCTGATACGGCAAAGCCTCACGGCCTGGGATGTTCCGGACAAGGGGGATTAGACCGATGCCCCCGATAGGCAGCCGTTATATGGCTCCGCCTATAGCGGCGATAGGCAAATCACGCATTGGCCGGACCGTTCCGCTGCACTAGACATGCCGGGGAAAAGACCTGCTCACGGCACTTGTCGAATTCACCCGGAATTAACCGAGGGTCCATATGAAGCATCGCACATGGGCGGTAATTGCCGCCTCATCCCTTTTCGCCCTCACCGCGTGCGGCAGTTCGGCCGGCGCCGGTGAATACGACTGGTCCGCCGCCCCGGACACCGGCAAGATCGCCGCCCAGGGCAAGGACCTGCCGACCTACGGCCTGGCCCCCGACTGGGCCAACTACGGCGAGGTCGTCAAGACGTTCTGCGCCAAGTACCAGGGCACCTGCGCCCACAAGGACACCGACATGTCCTCCTCGGAGGAGATCGTCAAGTTCGACGCCGAGAAGGACAACCCGATCGGCACGGCCAGCGACATCGGCCTGATGTGGGGGCCGGTGGCCGAGGCCAAGGGCGTGGTGCCGGCGTACCTGCCGCCGTCGGCGGGCAAGCTGAAGGACTGGCAGAAGGGCAAGGGCGGCTGGGTCGCCACGTTCGTCGGCGCGCCCGCGTTCGTGGTCAACACCGACAAGGTGAGCAACCCGCCCAAGAGCTGGCAGGACCTGCTCAAGCCCGAGTACAAGGGCCAGATCGCCATCAAGAACCCGGCCTCCTCCGGCACCGGCCAGGCCATGGTCGTCGCCGCCGCGGTCGCGGGCGGCGGCTCGGTGGACGACCTGACCCCCGCCTACACCTACTTCAAGAAGCTCAAGGACGCCGGCAGCCTCAGCGACGTCAAGATGAGCGAGGAGACCCTGGAGAAGGGCGAGGCCCCCATCCAGATCAACTACGACTTCAACGGCCTGGCCCAGAAGGCCGCGCTGAAGGCCAAGAACGTCAACGTGGAGGTGATCATCCCTTCCGACGGCTCGGTCTGGTCGCCGTCCGGAATGATGATCAACAAGTACAACACGGCCAAGGGCGACTTCCTCAAGGGCCTGCTCGACTACGTGCTCTCCGACGAGGCCCAGACGCTGTTCGCCAAGTTCGGCGCCCGGCCCGTCCGCGCGCTCAACGGCGACCTGCAGCTGCCGGCCGACGCCAAGGCCAACTGGCTGCCCGAGGAGTCGTACGCGCCGGTCAAGGAGATCGAGATCACGAAGGTCAATCCCGAGCAGATCGTCGCCGACTGGGAGGCGAAGGTCCTCGCGTGACGTCCCACATCACGGAGTCCGTGGCGGCTCCACCGGCCGCCGCGCGCCGCAGGGCCCCGGGCAGGCTGTTCACCGCCTGGGGCCCGGCCCTGCCGCTGCTGCTGTTCACGCTGGCCACGCTCGTGCTGCCGGCGCTGCGGCTGCTGCACGACACCTTCGCCCTGCCGGACGGCGGCTACGGCTTCGACCACATCGTCAAGGTGGCGCGGAACCCGGTGGACCGCCAGGCCATCGGCGGCTCGCTGGCGCTCGGCCTGACCCAGGCCACGCTGGCCACCGCGCTCGGCGCGCCCGCCGCCTGGCTGATCACCCGGATGCGCCTCGGCGGCCGGGCCTTCTGGCTGTCGCTGATGAACGTCGCCTCGAACTTCGCCGGCATCGGCCTGGCCTTCGGCTTCGTCGCGCTGATCGGCTCGACCGGCATGCTGACGCTCGTGCTCAAGGGCCTGTTCGGGATCGAGGACAACCCGTTCCCCTCGCTCGGCTCCTTCAACGGCATGAACGTCGTCTACCTGTACTTCAACGTCCCGATGTTCGTGCTGCTCACGCTGCCCGCGCTCAGCGTGCTCAAGGACGACTGGCAGGAGGCCGCCGCGGTCTGCCACGCCACCCGATGGCAGTTCTGGCGGTACGTCGGCCTGCCGGTGCTCGCGCCGTTCGTGATCGCGGGCTGGCTGCTGGTCTTCACCTGGACGATCGGCGTCTACGCCGTCGCGTACGCCATCGGCTCCTCCCCCAGCGCGACCAAGCTCATCACCCTGCAGATCGGCAGCACGCTGGAGTCCTCGGTGTTCGGCCTCGGCCGGGCCGCCGTGCTGTCGGTGCTGCTCATGATCCTGGCCATCGGGGCGACCCTGCTCTACCGGCTCTCGCTCAGGCGCGCTGCGAGGTGGCTGTGAGACGGCGCGTCTTCCTCGGCCTGCTGGCGGTCTACTTCGGGCTGCCGCTGCTGGCCGCCCTGCTGTACTCGGTGGCCACCCGCTGGACCGACACGCCGCTGCCCGACGGCTACACCCTGGCCCACTGGGCCGGCGTGTTCGCCGAGCCGGACGTCATGGCCGCGCTCGGCCGCTCGCTCGTGCTCTCGGCGGTCGTCGTGGTGATCGAGATCGTGCTGGTCGTGCCGGCCGCGTACTGGTCGGTCGTGCACAACCCGCGCATCGGGTCGATCGTCCAGACGATCGCGGTGATCCCGTTCGCCGTCCCGTGGGTGGTCGTCGGGGCGGGGCTCCAGCTCGTCACCAAGTCGGTCGCGCCCGAGCTGTTCGGCACGTTCTGGCTGCTGGCCGCGGCCACCGCGGCGATCGCGTTCCCGTTCATGTACCGGGCGGTGGAGAGCTCGCTGCTGGCGGCGGGGGCCGTCCAGCTCAGCGAGGCCGCCGCCACGTGCGGCGCCGGGCCCGCCCGCACGCTGGTCAGCGTGATCCTCCCGGCGATCCGCGGCGGCGTCGTCTCCGGCGCGCTGCTGGTCATCGCGACCGCCATGAACGAGTTCGCGCTCGCCAAGATCCTCACCGGCGTCAGCTACGAGACCCTGCCGCTCTGGTCGGCCAGGCAGTTCGTCTCCCGGACGCTCGGCGATCCCAACGCGCTGGCCGTCGTCACCATCTTCACCTTCGGCCTGCTGTTCGCGCTGTCCGCGCTGGTCGTCTGGCTCGGCCGCGGCCGGGTGAGCGCGTCCATGGCCACCGCTCCGGTCCAGAAGGGCACCACTCCATGAGCCACGTCGTACTCGACCGCATCACCAAGCGCTACGCCGGCCACACCGCGCTGAACGGCGTGAGCGTCAGCGTCGAGCAGGGTGAGATGCTGGCCCTGCTCGGCCCGTCGGGCTGCGGCAAGACCACGCTGCTGCGCTGCATCGCGGGCCTGACCGGGTTCGACGGCGGGCGGCTGACGATCGGCGGCGCCGACATGGCCGGCGTGCCGGTGCGCAAGCGGCCCATCGGCATGGTCTTCCAGTCCTACGCGCTGTTCCCGAACCTCACCGTGGGCGGCAACGTCGCCTTCCCCCTGACCGTCAGGAAGCGGCCGAAGGAGGAGGTCAGGGACCGCGTGGCCGAGATGCTCGACCTCGTCGGCCTCGACCACCTCGCCGACCGCCTGCCGAACCAGCTCTCCGGCGGCCAGCAGCAGCGCGTCGCCCTGGCCCGCGCGCTCTCCCCCCGTCCCGAGGTGCTGCTGCTGGACGAACCCCTGTCCGCCCTGGACGCCCAGGTACGCCACCGCCTGCGCGACGAGGTGCGCCGCATCCAGCACCAGGTCGGCATCACCACCGTCTTCGTCACCCACGACCAGGCCGAGGCCCTGGCCATCTCCGACCGGGTCGCGGTGATGAACGCCGGCGACATCGAGCAGTGCGGGCCGCCCGCGGAGATCTACACCGCGCCCTCCACCCGCTTCGCCGCCGGCTTCGTCGGCAACCGCAACACCCTCGAACTCGACGCGGTGGACGGCCGGGTCACCGCGGGCGGCGCGTTCGACGTCGAGGCGCCCGCGCCACGCGTCCTGTGCATGTTCCGCCCCGAGGACGTCGAGCTGGCCGCGGACGGCCCCGGCGCGCGGGCGGTCGTCGACGTGACGGTGTTCCTGGGCGCCACCACCCGCGTGTACGCCCAGGCGGGGCCCTCGGTGATCTTCGCCGACGTGCCGTCCAGGGCCGCCGCCGGCCTGTCGCCGGGAGACGAGGTGCGCCTGCGGGTCGCCCCCGACCACGTCCAGGTGTTCCCCGCCTGACCCGCCCCGGGGCCGCCGGTCCCGGGGCCGGGGCGTCAGCCGCCGAGCCCGAACCAGAGCACGGCGAACACCCCGCACGGCACGCCGGCCAGCACCAGCGCGACCAGCACCCGCCAGCGCAACGCGAGCCCCGGCCCGGTCACGAACGCCGCGACGGCCCCCGCCCCGGCGAACACGGCCGCCGCGCCCACGGCCTGCGCGGCGGTGTACGGCACCGACGGCAGCAGCTTCCCGGCCGCCCAGAACGCCACCGCCGCCCCGGCGGCCACCAGGGCGGCGCGCCGCGCGGGCCGCACGTCCACGCGCTCCAGCACGTACGCGGCCCCGGCGAGCATGACCAGGCTGATCGCCAGGAGGGCGCCGAGGGCCGGTGCCAGGCAGTCCCAGTCGGCGCAGCCGACGCCGGCCCACGCCAGCCGGGCGGTGGCCCACCACAACACCCCGAGTGCCCCGCACACCCCCGCGGCTCGCCCTATACGCCCCGTCATGCATTAATCGTCCCACTGTCAGGCGGAGGCGGTCGCGCGGAGCTCGTCGGCCTCCGCCTCGGCGGTCCTGCCCAGGGCGCGCAGGGCGACGGCGCGGTTGGCGTACAGGTCGGGCTGCCGGTCCAGCTCGATGGCCCGGGTCAGGTCGGCGAGCGCGCCTTCGGCGTCGCCCGCGGCGTAACGCAGCACGCCCCGGTTGCCCCAGGCGGCGGCCAGCTCGGGGGCGTGCTCCAGGGCCAGGTCGAGGGCCGCCGCGGCCTCTTCGAAGCGGCCCGCCGCCGTCTCCAGCTGGCCGAGCACGGTGAGCAGGTGCGGGTTCTCCGGTGCGCGGGCGAGCCCGGCCGTGACGTCGGCCCTGGCCTCCTCGTCCCGCTCCGCCGCCGCCAGCAGGCCGGCGCGGTTGACGTAGGCGTCCAGGTAGGCGGGGTCCAGCTCGATCACCGTGCCGAGGTCGGCGAGCGCCCCCTCGATGTCGCCCCGCACGGTACGCAGCTCCGCCCGGTTGTAGTACGCCTCCGGCAGCGGCGGCCCGGCCCGCATGGCCCGTTCGTAGTCGGCCAGCGCCTGCTCGGCCTCCCCCAGCCGGAGCAGCAGGTTGCCGCGTTCCAGGTAGGTGTCGGGAAAGCCCGGGTCGAGGGCGATGGCGGCGGTGTAGTCCTCCAGGGCCTCCTTGGCGTGGCCGAGCGCGCCGAGGAGCTGGGCCCGGTTGGTCAGCAGCACCATCCGGTGCAGCTGGTGCCGGTCGCCCAGCTCACCGGCCAGCTCGACGGCCGACTCCACCAGCGACAGCGCGGCTTCCAGCCGTCCGTGCCGCAGCTCGACCAGCGCCAGGCCGTTGCGGTCGAAGCCGAGTTTGAAGGCCCTCTCCAGGGGGTCGGGCAGCAGGCTGGAGATGGCGATGGCCTCGTTGAGCCAGCGGCGGGCCCTGCCCAGGTCGCGCCGCGCCGGGTCGGGGTGGCGGGCGTCGAGCATGGCCGTCCCGTACGCGGCGGCGGCGTGCACGACCGGGTCCTGGCTGGCCGCGCGTACCCGGTCCCACAGCGCCCGCGCCTCCTGGACGCGGCCGAGCCCGCCGAGCGCGGTGGCGGTGCGCTGGGCGAAGCGCCACCACCGTGCCTCCCCCGGCTCCGTCCGAGCCAGGCCGAGCTCACCCAGCTCGGCCGCGGCGTGCAGGAAGCCCTCGCGCATGCAACGGTCCACCAGGGGCCACAGCTCGTCGGCGCCGCGCTCGTCGGGCGGCGGCTCGGGGCCCTCGGCGTAGACCGTGACGGCCAGCGTGCCGGCCGGGACGCGCCGGGTCAGGACGTCGAGAAGCTCGGTGTCGGTCGGGTCGGCGTGCGCGCCGTTGCACACCGCGAGCGTCGCGCCCGGCCGCACGGCCGCCCGGACGAACTCGGCGACCCCGTTGGCCAGCCGCAGCGTCCGGCGGGGCGCCGGCACCAGGATGCGCTCCTCGTCCGGCAGCCCGGCGTCGATGGTCGTCCGCCGGGCGGGCACCTGCCCGGCCAGCTCGGGCGCGACCGCCCGGATCTCGATGTCGTAGGCCGCGACCAGCTCGCGCGGGGCGTCCGGCACCAGGCGCCGCAGGAGCGCGGCGCCCACGGTGTAGGGGCCGCGCGGCCGGCGATGCGCGTCTATCAGCGGCATCAGCGGCCGCACGGCCCCCCGTCGGGCGGGCGACCCGCCCTGGACGCTGAGGTGGGGCCCGTTCTCGGTCACCCCTTGTGAATGACGCCTGCGGTCCCTGCGAGCCTCGCGGTGCCTGGCTTACGGACGACGATGCGCTTCATGACGTGCCTCTCCGATGGGTGTGATTATCCATTATTCGGACACCCAACCGGATATCAAGATTTATGGTGAGGAAGTGGCGGTTTAACGAATAAGAAGCACCTGGCATTTGTGCGCGTCCCGCAGCCTATTGAGACCGAAACCAATGATCGACCGCCGCGACCCGCGTCTGTTCCGATTCCTCCATCAACGTGCACAGGCACCGCCCGACCAGCGTGACGGACTGGCAGCAGCCGGGCCCCGGCAGCTTCTTGGCGCGCACGATCGCGGTCGCCCGCTCGATCAGCCGCTCCAGGCTCGGCTCCCCGCCGCCCTTGAGCGCGTGCGCGTTCCACGGGCACGCCTCGACGTCCTTGCACGCGCTCTTGGCGATGAACGGCGCCGGCCCCGGCTCGAAACGCAGCCGGTCCTCACGCTTGATCCGCAGGTCGGCCAGCACCAGGGCGGCGCGGCGGGAGACCTCCAGCAGGTCGCGCCTGCCCGGCCGGCTCTCTTTTCCCGCGGCCGGCCGCTCGGGCAGGGCCAGCAGCATCGCCGCGGCCATCAGCCCGCCGCCCAGCACCATGCTCCAGCCCACCTGCTCGTGGAACCAGATCACCGCGATGGCGGCCACCCAGAGGGGCTGCGAGGACATCATGATCGCGCTGGGCACGGCCGGCACGTGCTTCTGCCCGTACGAGCGGGCCAGGAACCCCAGCGCGCACGACACCACGGCCAGGTGCGCCAGGATCGCCCAGTCGGGCAGGCTGGACGGCAGCGTGATCCCGCCGCGCAGCGCGAAGCCCCCGGTGAGGATGCCGATCGTGAAGAGCTGGATCGTGGTCAGCGCGTACGCGTGGAAGCGCTCGCCCTTCCTGGACAGCTCGGCGAGCATGAGCGTGTGGGCGGAGTAGAGCGCCGCGGCCGTGAGCGTGACGCCGAGCGCGAGCAGCGAGACCTCGTGGTCCTCGACCCCGCGCAGCAGCGTGAACACGGTCATCCCCGCCATGGCGAGCACCACCCCGGCCCACACCCGCCGCGGCGCCCGGCTCCTGCACATCACCAGGGCCAGGACGGGAGTGATCACTACGCTGCACCCGACGGCGAACCCCGACACCGCAGAGGGCAGGCTGTGCAGCGCGAGCGCCTGGGCGGTCTGCCCGACGCCGAACAGCAGACCCAGCACGAGCCCGTTGACCCACGTCCGGCGCGACAGCCCCCGCAGCGAGCGCGGCCGGATGACCAGCAGCGTCACCGCGGCGATGAGATACCGCTCGGCCAGCAGGTCCTCCACCGGTAACCGGAGGATGAGATCCTTCATCAGCGGAAACGCCGACCCCCAAGCGGCGCTGACGAACAACAGAAGCACGGCTCCCAGGAGGGGTCGGGAAGCGGGCACGACTGCCATGGAGCAGAGCATGCCACTACTAAATGCATTCGCCAGAGCACGCGGAGAAGGCGGTGAGGTTCCTCTTCCACTTGGAGTTAAGACCCTCACTCCAGGCCCGAAACATCCATACCGGCGGCGGCGAAAACTGCTCTTTCCTGCGGTTACTGCCTGGTACGGCCGAGCTCTCCACATTCGCACCGGGTACGGACGCGTGCGCGTACCGTGCGAACGGACGGAGGCGGCGCCCCGAGGATCGTCACTCTCCGCGATCAGCCCGAGGCGGTGTGGTCACGCCTGAGCGTAGAGGTCGCAAGAGCCCCGCGGGGGCGGAAAGGGAAAACAAGCCAAGGCCCCAGGAGGGGATGGGGCGTGGCCGCCGGATCCGGAAGCGTCGGACCGCGGCGTCGTCGTCGGAGCTAGAGCTCCATGGCCGGCGCGGGCGCCAGCCGTTTCTCGCCGTAGATGACGACGAGGTCGCCCACCTGGGAGCGCGACAGCTCACGCCAGCCCTGGCGGGCGTACAGCGCGAGGGCCGCGCCCTGGTTGAGCGTGGTGTCGCCGCGCAGGCTGCTGAAGCCGAGCTCCAGGGCGCGGTCTTCGAGGGCCGAGAGCATGGCGCCGCCGTAGCCGCGCCGCTGGAACTCGGGATGGACCCTGAGCCTGCACACCTCGGCGGTCTCCCGGTCGACGGGCTTCAGGCCGCCCATGGCGACCACCCGCGAGCCGGCCTCGCCCACGATGAAGTCACCTCCGCAGGCCAGGTAGATCTCCTGGATGCGGGGGAAGTCGTCGTCGTAGTAGACGCCGTCGCCGGGTTGGAGACCCACCTCGGCGAGGCAGATCCGGTGCAGCGCGAGGATGGTGTCGAGATCGGACCAGCGGTACCGCCGGATCTTCAACGTCATCCACCGCTCCCTTCCTTCTGGGCCAACTTCCGACGCCGCAGCTGGGCGCTGAATTCAGCCAGCATGTGATGTTTGTCGTCCTTCTTCATGATCGCCTGCTCCAGAGCGAGCGCCGGGCGGATGATGAGGTCCGTAAGATATTCATCCCCCAGATTGCGCAAGGCGTTCGTACCAATTTGTAGGGCTTCGTCGATGTCACCCTCCAGGAGGCGGCACTGGGCCTGGTCGAGCCTGATCAGGGTCTGGTCGAGGACGTGGTCCTCGTACTTGCCGAGCGCCTGGTCGAGCACCACCTCGGCCTCGATGGTCTGGCCGAGCTTGGTGAGCACGTCGCCCTGGTAGAAGTAGAGCTGCTTCTCGGTGTAGCCGAAGGCCATGTCCTCCTGCTCCTCGCTCTTCATGTGCGAGAAGGCGCTCCTGGCCCGGGCCAGCGCGCGCTTGGCCTGGTCGACGACCTCCTTCTTGCTGTCGGTGCCCGAGAGCATGGCCAGGGCCCGCGCCTCGACGACCGGCGCCATGGCCTGGGCCACGCACGGCGTGGCGCCCGCCAGGTCGCGGCTCTTCTTGGCGAGGTTGAGCGCCTCGCGGGCGTCGCCGTAGTAGAGGGGGACGAGCGACTCCCTGGCCGTGATCCAGGCCCGCAGCGCGCGGTCGCCGGTCTCGTCGGCGGCGAGGCGGCCGGTGCGGAAGAACGACCGGGCCAGCCGGTGGTCACCCAGGTTGATCATCACCATGCCGCTCAGGCCGGCCAGCTGCGCGGCCATGCGGCACAGCCGGTCCTGGAGGTCGATCGGCTGGCGCCGGGACAACGCCGTGCGGACCGCGCTCAGCTCCAGCAGCACGTCGCACAGCAACCGCAGCGGGGGCGTCGTCGTGTACTGGCGGCCGAAGGCCAGCGTCGCCTCCTCCCACTGGTCGAGCATGCCGCCGGACACGGTGGCCGAGACCAGCGTCTCGTCCATCCGCCGCCGGATGCCCTCGCACGCCCCCAGCACCGGCCCGTCGAACTGCTGCTTGAACGAGACGTCGGTGTCGAGCAGATTTAACAACGTGCGCCGCAGGATGTTCTCGTCCTCCTGGGCGTCGGCCTCGACGGTCATCGGATGGATCACCAGGTCGCGGGGGATCGACGCCGACGCCGCCGCCACCAGGCGACTGCCGGCGTCGCCGAGCACGCCGGGCATCCGGTGGCCGTGGCCGCAGATGCAGGGCCCGTCGAAGCCGAGCTCGATGGGCTCGACCCGGTAGACCGAGCACAGGTAGTGGAGGTATTCGGGGCCCGGCCGCTTGAGGCCGCTCTCGTACGCCGACAGCAACGTCTCGCCGATGCCCGGCGGCGCCTTGGCGTCGCGCTCGAACAACGCGCGCACCTGCTCGATCACGTCCGCGAGCGCGATGCCGTAGGACAGGCGGTGCGCTTTGATGCGGGTTGTGCTGAACTGCGGCGAGCACGCCTCGTGGATCTCTTCAGCTATCTGGGCGGAGGTGCGCCCGGTGGCAAGGCCCTTGGCCCTGATCCGCCGGGCGATCTCCGTTTCCCTGTGCTGCCTGCCGGACATCCCGGCCCCTCTCCCGATGTCTCGACCCGTCAAGACTGGTGACTCAGCGTAGCCCTCAGGTAGCTCTTCGCCTAGAGACGACTATGAAGCAGCGAGGGCCGTTTGGAAACGTGCTCATCAAGCCTACGGTTAAGGATCGTCCTCCGAGGGACTGTTTCTTACAACCCATGAGGGAATAGCCACTCCCTGTGATCAGCAGGGTGGCGTTGCGTGTGCTGTTGACTTGAGCCATGTTTGGCCCACCAGCAACGATTCCCAGGGAGGACGAGAAGGTGACGGACGACAAGATCGGACATCTGCAGCGCCTCGTATCCGAGCTCGGCGCTCGCGGTCTGCTCGCACGAGTGGTCCAGACCCAGAGCGGCCGGCAGTTCGTACGCGTCATCAACCCGAAGGCGACGAGCCTGTCCGAGAACGTCACCTGCCGGCCGGCGAACGCCTCGGACCTTCCCGACTGGTGGTACTGCTGGTCCTGGGGCGAACCCATGCACACGGCCGACGACCCGGCCGGTGCCGCGACCAAGGTCGCACGCGTGCTCGCCGCGGTGGGAGAGTGACCACGCGGTGATCCGGGTGGAGCGCAGCCACCACGGCTCACCGCCCCCACGGCGGCCCCGCGGGGCCGGCGGGACGATCGGTGCGGAGGGCGTCCGGGTTCCCGGGCCCCTGATCGTCCCGCCGGTTCCGGCCCCTTCGCGCGGGCGCACGCCCGTGCGCGCAGATCAGCCCGGCGGGTGCGCCCGCCGGGTGCCGGGGGGATCACCTCCCCCCTTGGAACCGGAACGGGCCATGCTTCCGGGTGTGTGGCCCGTCCGAGCCGTCCGTCATCGGAGCGTCCGGTCTCTCCCTCCGCGGCCCAGAGACCGGGCGACCCCGTCTTCCCCGGCGTGATGTGACGGCGGCCGGTTCGGTCAGCGGTATTTTTAGATCCAATTGGACTGATTTGCCGCTGACCGAACCGCTTCCTGAGGGGGAATCCATCCAGTGTTCCTGTTGGTGACACCAGCGCCATCACCTACGCCCACCCCGGCGGAGTCGTCGCTCGTGCAGGACTTGGACAAAGTGAGCTCGCAGATGGCGCAAGCCTGTCAAGGTGACACGGTGATCTGTGGTCCCCTGGTCGAGTGGCTGAACAACGCCTCGTGGGCGCCGTTGCTGGCCAGCTTGATCACCATCGCCCTGATCCTGGTGTTCGGGTTCGTCGTGCGGAACATCTCGCATCGGCTGATCACCAAGGTGGTGAACCGGGCAGCCACCGGCGGCTCGCTCACCAACAGGTTCCGCCGCAACGCCGCCACCGACGGCATCGACGCGCTGCTGCACGAGCGCCGCAAGCAGCGGGCCGAGACCATGGGCTCGGTGCTCAAGCACATCGCCTCCATCGTCGTCCTCGGCACCGCCATCCTGACCGTGCTCGACCGGCTGACGATCCCCATCGCTCCCCTGCTGACCAGCGTCGGCATCCTGGGCGTCGCGATCGGCTTCGGCGCGCAGGAGCTGGTGAAGGACTTCATCGCCGGCATGTTCATGCTGCTGGAGGACCAGTACGGCGTGGGCGACGTGATCGACGCGGGCGCCGCCATCGGCACGGTCGAGGCGGTCACCCTGCGGGTCACCCGGCTGCGCGACGCCGACGGCCGCGTCTGGTACGTCCGCAACGGCACGATCACCCGCGTCGGCAACGAGTCGCAGGGCTGGTCGCGGGCCTACTTCGACGTCCCGGTGGCCTACGACGCCGACATCACCGCCGTACGCGCGGCGCTGGAGATCGTGGCCGAGGAGATCTGGGCCGACCCCGAGTTCCGCGAGAGCGTGATCGTGGAGGAGCCCCAGGTGTACGGCGTGGAGCAGCTCTCCGACAGCGCGCTGGTGTTCCGCATCACCGCCAAGACGCTGCCCTCGCGCCAGGCCGAGGTCGCCCGGGAGATCCGGCTCAGGGTGAAGGCCGCCCTGGACTCCGCCGGAATCCCCATGGTCGCCATTGCATAAGGTGAGAACGTGACAGAGACCTCCTTCTACGACGCCGTAGGCGGCGAGGAGACCTTCCGCCGCCTCGTCCACCGTTTCTACGAAGGTGTCGCGGAAGACCCCCTGCTGCGGCCGCTCTACCCCGAGCCCGACCTGACGGGCGCCGAGGACCGGCTGCGCGGATTCCTGATCCAGTACTGGGGCGGCCCCAACACCTACAGCCAGGAGCGCGGCCATCCCCGGCTGCGCATGCGGCACGTGCCGTTCGTGATCGGGGAGGCCGAGCGCGACGCCTGGCTGCGGCACATGCGTGACGCGGTCGACTCGCTGGGCCTGCCCGAGGACCAGGCGACCAGACTCTGGGACTATCTGGTCTACGCGGCCCAAAGCTTGGTGAACTCGCCGACATAACGGGCATGACGCCCACATGGATATCCCCTGGTGGCGTGATGCCGTCGTCTACGAGATCTACGTTCGCAGCTTCGCCGACGCCTCCGGAGACGGCGTCGGCGACCTGGCCGGGGTGCGGGAGCGGATTCCGTACCTGAGGAGGCTGGGGGTCGACGCCATCTGGCTGACGCCGTTCTACCCCTCTCCGATGGCCGACGGCGGTTACGACGTGGCGGACTACCGCGGCGTCGACCCGCTGTTCGGCACGCTGGCCGACTTCGACGCGGTGGTGGCCGAGGCCCACGGGCACGGGCTGAAGGTGCTGGTGGACATCGTCCCCAACCACAGCTCCTCCGAGCACCCCTGGTTCCAGGCCGCGCTGCGGGGCGAGGGACGCGACCGGTACATCTTCCGCGACACGATCAACAACTGGCAGTCCACGTTCAGCGGCCCGGCGTGGACCCAGGTCCCCGACGGGCAGTGGTACCTGCACCTGTTCGCCCCCGGCCAGCCCGACTTCAACTGGCGCAACCCCGAGGTGCACGCGGAGTTCCTCGACGTCCTGCGGTTCTGGCTGGACAAGGGCGTGGACGGGTTCCGCATCGACGTGGCGATGGGCCTGTACAAGGCCGAGGGGCTGCCCGACGTCGGCGACCAGTCGTTCAAGTCGGTCTCGCCGGTCTGGGGGCAGCCGGAGGTGCACGGCGTCTACCGCGACTGGCGCAAGGTGCTGGACGGCTACCCGGGGGAGCGCATGGCCGTCGGCGAGGTCTGGACCGACAGCGCCGAGGACCTCGCCCTCTACGTGCGCCCCGACGAGCTGCACCAGAGCTTCAACTTCGCCTGGCTGCAGGCGCCGTGGTCGCCGACCGCGTTCAAGAAGGTGATCGACGACACCCTGGCCTCGGTCCCGTACGCCACCTGGGTGCTGTCCAACCACGACGTCGTACGCCATCGCACCCGCTACGAGACCGCCGATCCCGGCACGGGCCTGGCGCGGGCCAGGGCGGCGCTGCTCACGATGCTGGCGCTGCCCGGCTCTGCCTACCTCTACCAGGGCGAGGAGCTGGGCCTGCCGGAGGTGACCGACCTGCCCGCCGAGGCCAGGCAGGACCCGGTGTTCTTCCAGTCGGAGGGCAAACTGCCGGGCCGCGACGGATGCCGGGTGCCGCTGCCGTGGTCGGCCGAGTCGCCCTCCTACGGGTTCTCGCCGCCCGGCGTGCGGCCGTGGCTGCCGCAGCCGGCCGCCTTCGCCGAGCTGACCGCCGAGAAGCAGGAGGGCGACGCGGACTCGACGCTGGAGTTCTACCGTCGTGCCCTGGCCTGCCGCCGCGAGCTGGCGGGTGTGATTCCTTACACCCTGGAGTGGCTGGACTCCCCCGAGGGAGCGCTTTTCTTCTCCAGGGGCCCGCTGATCTGCGCCATCAACTGCGGGATGGAGCCGGTACGGCTGCCGGCGCACGACGCGGTGCTGCTGTCCAGCGGCCCGGTCCAGGCCGGGACGCTGCCGCCGGACACCGCCGTGTGGCTGCGCGGGGAGTCATGACCGAAGGCCGGCCCGCTGCTCGCCGCGGACGGGGATGACGGGCAGCGAGACCAGCGCGCAGGCCAGGCCGACCGCGTACGCCGCCCAGTACCCCGTCCCGGTGATCAGCGCCCCGGCCAGCGGCGTCACCCCCAGGGCGACGACGTTCTGGACGGTGTTGTGGGTGCCGAGCACCTTGCCCGCCCAGGCGGGCCCGGCCAGCTCGCCCGCCCTCAGGTAGGCCAGCCCGTTGCCGGACACGGTGAGCACCGAGGCCGTCGCGAGCGCCACCGGGCCGAGCAGGCTGTCCGTCGCCGTGCCCACGACCAGCAGGGCGAGCACGGCCAGGCAGGCGCAGGCGAGCAGCAGCAGGGGACGCATCCGCAGGCCGACCCGGTCGGACCAGCGGCCGACGGCCACGCGGACCACGGCTCCGGCGACGGCCGACAGGCCGAAGAGCTGGCCGGCGGCCACGGCGTCCCAGCCGTACAGGCCGACCAGGCAGGTGACGCCGTACGTGCTGACCACGATCTGCGGCACCGCGTGCAGCCCGCTGGTCGCGTGCACCCGCCACAGCGCCGGCTGCCGGTACGGCGACCGCGCCGGCCCCGCGCTCCCTCCGGCGATCGAGTGCGGCGGCTCGGCCAGGAACAGCGCGGCCAGGACGGCGGCCAGCAGGCTCACGGCGGAGCAGACGAGCAGCACGCCGGGCAGCCCGTGCGCCCGCGCGACCGGCGGCAGCACGAACGCCGCGACGGCCATGCCGAGGGTGTAGGACACCTGGCGCAGGCCCATGGCGACCCCGCGCTCGGGCGGCTGGAACCAGCGCAGGACGATCCGGCCGCCGCCGACCATGGCCGCCGAGCCGGCCGCGCCCGCCAGCGCGAGCAGCGCGATCACGGCCCAGGCCGGCCCGGCGAAGGCGACGGCGGCGAGCAGCACGGCCGCCAGGCTCACGCCGATGCCGAGCACCAGGCGCTCGCCGTGCCGGTCGGCCAGCGCGCCCCAGGCGACGAGTGCCACCAGAACGCCGATTCCCGGGGCGTTCCCGATGACTCCGGCCACTGCCAGCGGAACACCGAAATGTCGCTCAATCTCCGGCATGACGAGAGGAAGGCCGAACAGTCCTAAGGTGACGCTCGCATGGGCGTTGACGCCCAGCGCGAGCATCAGCCAGCGTTTCCTGCCGGGACCGGCGGGCGGCTGCGGTTCCAGGGCGGTCAGCCCTGGGCCGAGTAACGCTTGAGCAGGACGAGCTCGTCCTCGCTGAGCCGGCGCGGCGCGGCCCGCTCGACGTCGTAGGCCACGATCACCGAGGTGGCGGTCGCGTAGACCTCGTCATCGTCGCGGATCTCATAGGCCAGGGTGAAGCGGACCGGCCTGATCTGCGTGACCCAGGTCTCGACCCTGACCGGCTCGGGTCGCAGGCCCAGCGGGCGGCGGTAGTCGATCTCGTGGCGGGTGACCACGAGCCCTCCGAAGGGCGCCTCGCCCGCCTTGACCGGATCGATCGCGAACATGCCGAAGCGGGCGTCCTCCAGGTAGTCGAGGAAGCGCACGTTGTTCACATGCCCTTGGGAGTCGATGTCGGCGAATCTGACCATGCGGGGGAAGACGTGCCGGTGCGCCGGGGAGGGTTCTGCCACGTCCGCCACGGTACCCGTACCGTCCGGCCCGCTGGTCACCGGGCCTTGCGGCGGGCCAGGCAGGCCAGCACGGTCAGCACCGAGATCGCGGCCATGCAGGTGAGCGCCCAGCGGTAACCGGTCACGAGCAGGCCGACCGCGTCGCCGGAGAGCTGCGACAGCGTCCCGGCGAAGACGCGCCGGTGCAGCCCGGCGGGCAGCGGCGCGGTGATGATCGACAGCACCAGGCCGGTGCCGACCACGTTGCCGGTGTTCTGGAGCATCAGGCGCATGGCGTTGACGATGCCGAGGCGTTCTGAGGGCAGGCCGTCCAGGATGGCGGTGGTGTTGGAGGGCAGGAAGACGCCGGAGCCGAGGCCGATGAGCACGAGCCCGGCGGCCACCGCCGGGTACGGCGTGCTCGCCGACATCGTGCCGAGCAGCGCCAGCAGCCCGCAGGTCGTGGTGGCGGCCCCGGCCACCGCCAGGGTGCGCGCGCTGGTCAGCCGCTGGAGGAAGCCCGACGTCACCGACGCGACCATGGCCGCCACCGCCAGCGGCAGCACCTTCAACCCGGCCTGTACGGGATCGTCCCCCCGCACGGCCTGGAAGTAGAGCGCGACGAGGAAGACCATGCCCATCCGCGCGACGGCGTTCAGGAAGGAGGCGAGCGTGCCGCAGGCGAACGCCCGGTCGTGGAACAGCCGCAGGTCCACGACGGGATGGGCGGCCCGCCGCTCCCTGGCCACGAACAGCGGCAACCCCACGGCGAACGCGGCGAGCCCGGCGGCCACCACCGGATGCCCCCACCCCAGCCTGCCGAACTCCGACAGCGCCAGCAGCAGCCCGCCGAGCGTGACCAGCATGAGCACGCTGCCCGGCAGGTCGAGCCCGCGCTCGCGCCCGGCCGGTTCGGCCCGCCGCAGCGTGATCGCGCCCCACACCAGGCAGATCACGCCGATGGGCACGTTGAACCAGAACACCCAGCGCCAGCCCAGGTTCGCGGCGAGCACGCCGCCGAGCGTCGGGCCGATCAGCCCGGCGACGGAGAAGGAGGCGACGTAGACGCCCATGCCCTCGCCCAGCCGCTCGCGCGGGAAGGCGTCGCTGACCAGGGCGGCGCTGTTGGTGAGCAACATCGCGGCGCCGGCGGCCTGCACGACCCGCATGGCCACGATCACCCACGCGCCGGGCGCCAGCCCGGCGAGCAGGGCGGCCCCGGTGTAGACGGCCAGCCCGAGCAGGTACATCCTGCGCCTGCCGAACATGTCGGCTAAGCGACCGAATACCACCATGAGGACGGTCGTGGTCAACTGGAAGCCCAGCAGGATCCAGCCCGCGGCCGTGGCGTCGGCCCCGGTGTGCCGGGCGATCTCGGGCAGCGCGACGTTGATCGAGCTGCCGCCCAGCCCGGTCAGCACGCCGGCCAGGCTCACGACCGACAGCGTGCGCCAGGCGTGGCCGACGGGGGCGGTGGTCGTCGTCACCAAGGGCCTGTCCTTTCTAGATTTTGATACTAGAATCCAGTTCAAATCGTCGGCCGGTCAAGGATCGAGGTGTCGGATGAGCGGGATCGTCGAAGGTCGCGTGGTGATCGTCACGGGTGCGGCCAGGGGCATCGGGCGCGGGCACGCCCTGGAGTTCGCCAGGCAGGGCGCGAAGGTGGTGGTCAACGACCTGGGCGCCGAGGTGGACGGCACCGGCTCGTCCGGGGCCGCCGCCGAGGTGGTGGCCGAGATCGAGGCCATGGGCGGCCAGGCGATCGTCAACGGCGAGGACGTCTCCGACTTCGACGGCGCCGAGCGCCTGATCAGGTCGGCCGTCGAGCATTTCGGCGACCTGCACGTACTGGTCAACAACGCCGGGATCCTGCGCGACCGCATGCTGGTCAACATGACCATCGACGAGTGGGACGCGGTGATCAGGGTGCACCTGCGCGGCACGTTCGCGCCCCTGCGGCACGCCGCCGCCTACTGGCGGGCCAAGGCCAAGTCCGGCGAGCGGCTCGACGCCCGGATCATCAACACGACGTCGTCCTCCGGCATCTACGGCAACCCGGGCCAGGGGAACTACGGCGCGGCCAAGGCGGGCATCGCCGGGCTGACCGTGATCGCCGCCAGGGAGCTGGAGCGCTACGGCGTGACCGTCAACGCCATCGCCCCCGCCGCCCTCACCCGCATGACGGAGAACCTGATCCCGGCCGGGGCGACCGGCGCCGACCCCGACGACATCGCGCCGCTGGTGGTCTGGCTGGCCAGTGCCGAGGCGCGCGGCGTCACCGGGCGGGTGTTCAACGTGCGCGGCGGCGTGATCAGCGTGGCCGAGGGCTGGCACGCCGGCCCCGGGGTGGACAAGGGCGCCCGCTGGGACCCGGCCGAGCTGGGCGCGGTCATCCCCGCCCTGGTGGACAAGGCCGCCCCCAACGCCCTGACCAACGGCCGCGTCCCCGGACGGGAGGACTGACATGCCGCTCGACCACTCGCTGATCGGCGTCGAGGGCCCGGCCCACGAGCGCACCTGGACCGCCGAGGACACCATGCTGTACGCGCTCGGCGTCGGCTCGGGCCTCGACGAGCTGGAGTTCGCCACCGAGAAGGGGCAGCGGGTGCTGCCGACGTTCGCGGTGCTGGCGGCACAGTCGCCGGGGCGGCGGCTGGGCGACTACGACCCGGCCCTGCTGGTCCACGCCGAACAGGGCTTCGAGCTGCGCCGCGAGCTGCCGGCCGCGGGCGGCGTACGGACGACGTCGAAGGTGACCGGCATCTACGACAAGGGCTCGGGCGCGCTGGTGACCACCGAGGCCAGGGCCGTCGACCTGGAGACCGGCGAGCTGCTGATCGCCTCGCGCAGCTCGGTGTTCATCCGGGGCGAGGGCGGCTTCGGCGGCGACCGGGGGCCGCGGGAGGAGTGGGCGGTCCCGGACCGGGCGCCCGACCACAAGGTGACCTACCCGACCCGGCCGGACCAGGCGCTGCTCTACCGGCTGTCCGGCGACCGCAACCCGCTGCACAGCGATCCGGAGTTCGCCGCCAGGGCCGGGTTCGACCGGCCGATCCTGCACGGGTTGTGCACGTACGGCGTGACCGGGCGGGCGTTGCTGCACACGCTCGCCGGGTCGGACCCGTCGCGGTTCAGGGCGATGTCGGGCCGGTTCAGCAGCCCGGTGTTCCCCGGCGAGCCGCTGACCGTCTCCATCTGGGCCGACGGCGACGACGTGCTGTTCCGGACCGCCAAGGACGACGGGACGGTGGTGATCGACCGCGGCCGGGCGACGATCAGTCGTCGCTGAGCCCCCTGAGGGGATCGAGGCGGTGGATGAGCTTCATCGCCGCCTCGATGATCTCCCTGGCCTCCTCCTCGGTGTCGGAGGTGGCCACCTCGCGGGCGGCCTCGCCGATGATGCTGGTCAGCACCGCGACCGTGAACCGGTCGAGGGGGTCTCCCCCGGCGCCGAGCAGGACGGCGTTCTGGCGCACCCACTCGCGCCCGCGGGTGCGGCGGATCAGCTCGAAGCCGGGCGGGCCGTCGCCGTCGATGAAGAGCCTGACCAGGTCGCGCCGGTCCCAGGCGCCGTCGAGGTAGGCGCGGGCCCCGGCGATCAGCAGCTCGACGGGGTCGCTGACCCCCTCCTTCTTGGCCTTGGCGACGC
This sequence comes from Nonomuraea sp. NPDC005692, assembly GCF_040631115.1. Lineage (NCBI taxonomy): Bacteria > Bacillati > Actinomycetota > Actinomycetes > Streptosporangiales > Streptosporangiaceae > Nonomuraea > Nonomuraea sp. NPDC005692. The sequence goes on from NZ_JBEXYU010000025.1 coordinate 86,304, forward strand.
TGGCGGCCGACGCCTGCTCGTGGGCCGCCTGGTGGTCCTCGTAGAGGGCGAGGAACAGCTCGGTCTTGCCGCCGAAGTGGTGGTAGAGGCTGCCGACGCTGGAGCCGGCGCGGGCCACGACCTCCGAGACGTTGGAGTCGGCGAAGCCGTGCTCGCTGAAGACCTCACGGGCCGCCTGCAACATGCTCTTGCGCGTCTGAGCCGTACGGCTCCACTCCCACGAGGACTTGCGTGCCATGCCAGGCATTCTATCCCGGCGAATTCTAGAATCTGATTCTTGACCAGTGCGACGCGGAGGCTAGAATCGCGTACTAGAGAATGATTCTAGAAATTCAGGAGGCGGCCGTGGACTTCTCGCTCAGCCCCGAGGAACGGCAGATCCGCGACACCGTGCGTGCCTTCATCGAGAAGGAGATCATGCCGCTGGAGCCGGAGGTCCTGCGCAACGAGCGGGAAGGGCGTCCGGGGCTCGATCCCGAGGTCGTGCGTGACCTGCGCGCCAAGGCCAGGAAGTCGGGCTTCTGGGGCATCAACACCCCCGAGGAGTACGGCGGCGCGGCGCTCGGCCCGATCATGTCCGCGATCATCGCCATGGAGATGGGCCGCACGTTCGTGCCCTTCTCCTTCGGCGGCAGCGCCGACAACATCCTCTACGCCGGCACCGACGAGCAGAAGCGGCGCTACCTCGTCCCCACCATCGAGGGCGAACGGCGGTCCTGCTTCGCGATCACCGAGCCGGGCGCCGGCTCCGACGCCCGCAACATCCGCACCCGCGCCACCCGCGACGGCGCCGAGTGGGTGATCAACGGCGAGAAGACGTTCATCACCGGCGGCAGCGAGGCCGACTTCGTCATGGTGTTCGCGGTGGCCGAGGGCCACGGCGTGACGTGTTTCCTGGTCGACCGGGACATGGGCTGGACGTCCGAGCCCATCCCGACCATGGGCGAGTGGGGGCCGGCCGCACTGGTGTTCCAGGACGTGCGGGTGCCCGAGGAGAACATCCTGGGCGAGCTCGGCAGGGGCTTCGAGCTTGCCATGCAGTGGATCGGGCAAGGACGGTACATGATCCCGGCCCGTGCCATCGGCTCCGCCGAGCGCATGCTCCAGATGGCCATCGACTACGCCAAGATCCGCAAGTCGATGGGCCAGGCCATCTCGGAGTATCAGGCCATCCAGTGGATGATCGCCGACTCCCAGGTGGAGATCGAGGCGGCCAAGTGGCTCACCCTCCACGCCGCCTGGCAGGTGCAGCGGGGCATGGACGCCCGGCACGCCTCCTCCATCGCCAAGCTCAACGGCGCCGTGATGGCCAACCAGGTCGTGGACCGGGTGCTGCAGATCCACGGCGGCATGGGATACACCAAGGAGCTGCCGGTCGAGCGGTGGTACCGGGAGTTGCGCCTGCTGCGCATCTTCGAGGGCACCGACGAGATCCAGCGCCGCACGATCGCCCGCAACCTCATCAAGGGCCACGCCAGGCTCGGCCTGATCGGAGAGTAGTCCATGTCGGTCGAGGCACTGTTCAACCCGCGCTCGATCGCCCTGGTGGGGGCCACGGACAAGTCGGGCTGGTCGGTCAGCACGCTGCTGAACCTGCGCACCCACGGCTTCGCCGGGCCCGTCCACCTGGTCAACCCCAGGGGCGGGGTGGTGCACGGGTCGCCGGCCTTCCGCAGCCTGACCGAGCTCCCCTCCCCCGTCGACCTGGCCTACGTCATGGTGCCGACGGCCGCCGTGCTCGGCGTGCTGGAGGAGGGCGCCAAGCTGGGCATCGGCTGTTACGTGATCCTCACGGCGGGGTTCGGGGAGGCGGGCGCGGAGGGGGCGCGGCTGGAGGCGGAGATCGCCGGGTTCGCCCGTGAGAACGGCCTGACGATCCTCGGGCCGAACGGCAACGGCTACATCAACGCCGCCGCCGACGTGACCCCGTACGGGCTGCCCATCCCCGAGCCGCTGCTGCGCGGGTCGGTCGGCGTGGTGCTGCAGAGCGGCGCGCTGGCCAGCTCGGTGCTCGGCTTCGCCCAGGCCCGCAACGTCGGCATCAGCCTGCTGACCTCGATGGGCAACGAGTCGGTCGTCACGGTCACCGACGTCGTCGACCACCTCGTGGACGACCCGGCGACCAGGGTCATCGCCCTGTTCCTGGAGACGATCAGGAACCCGGCCGAGTTCTCCCGGGTCGCCCGCCGGGCACTGGTGGCGGGCAAGCCGATCGTCGCGCTCAAGATCGGCCGCAGCAGGCTCGCCTCGCACACCGCGCAGGCCCACACGGGCGCGCTCGTGGGCGACGACGACGTCATCGACGCCGCGATGCGCCAGCTCGGCGTGATCAGGGTGCGCTCGCTGGAGGACCTCATCATCACCTCCGGGCTGCTGGCCGCCACCGGCCCGCTGCCCGGCCGCCGGGTGGGCGTCGTCACCCCGTCCGGCGGCGCGTCCGAGATCATCGCGGACCGGGCCGAGGACGAGGGCCTGGAGCTGCCGCCCTTCTCCGCGGCGACGGTCGAGCGGCTGGCCGGGATCGTGCCGTCGTTCGGCACCGTGCAGAACCCGCTCGACGTCACCGGCTACGTCCTCGTCGACCGCACCCTGCTCGGCCGCGCCCTGGAGACGGTGGCCGCCGATCCCGGCATCGACCTGGTCATGCTGCTGTCCGAACCGCCCAGGATCGCCCCTGCGGACCCGGCGCCCGTCCTCGCCATGTACGAGACCAGCTCGCGGCGCATCGCCGAGTCGCCAGTGCCGGTCGTGGTGGTGAGCAACGTGCTGACCGACGTCACGGAGTTCGGGCGGCAGGTGCAGCGGGAGACCGGGTTCCCGTACGTCATGGGCGGGATCGAGCACGGCCTGACCGCCCTCGGCGCGGCGGTGCGCTGGTCGGAGGCCCACCGCAGGGCCCTGGCCGGCGGCGGCCCGGCCGGGCGGGCGGCGGTCACCGGCGCGCCCGATGGTGCGCACGGCGTGTGGGCCGAGCACCGGGCCGCCGCCCTGCTCGCCGCCGCGGGGCTGCCCGTGGTGCCCTCCGAGACGGCGGCGGACGAGGCGGCGGCGGTGGCCGCGGCCGAACGGTTCGGCTACCCGGTGGTGCTCAAGGCCGCCGCCGAAGGGCTCGGGCACAAGAGCGACATCGGCGGGGTGCGGCTCGGGCTGTCCGGTCCCGAGGCGGTGCGGCAGGCGTACCGGGAGGTGGTGGCCGCGGCGCGGGCGCACGCCCCCGACGCGGGCGTCCTGATCCAGCCGCAACGCGGCGGCGGGATCGAGCTGCTGGCGGGCGTGGTGCGCGACCCGGCCTGGGGGCTCACCCTGGCGGTCGGGCTCGGCGGCGTCTGGGTGGAGGTGCTGCGGGACGCGGCCCTGCGCGTGCTGCCGGTGGACGCCGACGAGGTACGCCGGGCCCTGTCCGAGCTGCGCGGCGCTGCCCTGCTGGACGGCGCCAGGGGCACCGAGCCCGCCGACCTGGACGCGGTGGCCGACGTGGTGGCCAGGATCGCCGCGTTCGCCGAGAGCCTGGGCGACGACCTGGAGTCCCTGGAGATCAACCCGCTCCTGGTCACCGGCTCCCGCGTCGAGGCCCTGGACGCCCTCATCACCTGGCGCCCGCCGCCCTCCTGACCCGCCCCGGCGCCCGGCGGGGGCCGCTCAGTGATCGAGGCTCTTCAGCAGGATCATCACGGCTCCCAGGGCGCCCGAGCCGGCTCCGCAGACCAGCCGGATCCAGAGCCGGTCGGTCTTGGGCGCCGCCGCGAAGAAGCCGAGCACGGTGAGCAGGACGACCGACACGGCGATCTCCAGGTACACCGACGCGTCCAGGGACATCACGCCGGTCATCGCCACGCACAGGATCACCGTGAGCGGGACCAGTCCCCACAACATGCCGGTGGACCGCGTCACCGCGCCCCGCACCGCCTTGCGCACGTCCGGCGACCGGTCGCCGACGATCTCCGCGAACGCGTGCGCGATCCAGAACACGATGACCGTGCCGATCGCGGTGGCCAGCAGCTCGGCGGGGTCGGCGATCCAGTGCGAGAGCCCGGAGACGACGCCGGCCGTCAGGATGGTCCCGTAGACCGACTCGCCGTTGACGAACCGCCCCACCCCGCGCGCGGCTCCCGTGCTCACCCGACGAATCTAGTACGGCCCTCGCGCGCGGCCCGGCGCCCGACGCGCCCGCCTGGACAACCTTTGGCGCCCCGCCCGGCGGCGCGGGGGGGGCGTCGGTGGCGGCCGCCCGCGTCCGCAGCAGCGCGGGCGGCCGTCACCGGTCCGGTGGCCGAACGGTGGCTACTCGACCTCGATGGGCAGCTCGTAGACCTCGGTCGTGGGATGGCCGGCCTTCTCGTGCACCCGCATCACCGCCTCCTTCGACGGCCCCGACGACAGGCAGAACACCTTGCCCGAGTCCGGATCGAGCCAGGCCCGCTCGAAGTGCACACCCTCGGCCCCCTCGACCGCAAGGTCCCGCTCGTGGGCCTCGCGCAACTGGTCCTCGGTGACACCGACGAAACCACTGTGCACGTCCATGAACTTCGGCATCGCCGTCTCCTCTTCTCAGGATCTTCCGCTTCCGATGGAGAGGCGTTCCATTCCGTTCCATCCCGTTCCATCGGCCCGTCCGGGCTCGCCTGCCCGGAGGGCCGTGCGCGGAACCTAGGGCAACCGGGAGGCCAGGACGAGGGTGGCGGCGGAGGCGAACATGCCGCCGTTGCCCAACACCACGCTCACCTCCACGTCCGGCACCTGCGCCGCGGCCTCCCCCCGGAGCTGCCGCACCGACTCCTGGATGGCGAACATGCCGTACATGCCGGTGTGCGTGTAGGACAGGCCGCCGCCGTTGGTGTTCATCGGCAGCCGGCCGCCGGGCGAGGTGTGCCCCTCGGCGATGAACGCCCCCGCCTCGCCGCGGCCGACGAAGCCCAGGTCCTCCAGGCCGTAGACGGGCACGTTGGCGAAGGCGTCGTACACCATCAGGTGGTCGACGTCGTCGTGGGAGATCCCGGCCTCGGCGAAGGCGGCCCGGCCGGACAGGCGGAAGCCCTTGGAGGTGGTGAAGTCCTCCATCTGCGAGACCATCGGCGCGTCCATGGCCTCGCCGGAGCCGAGCAGGTAGACCGGCGGGCGGCGCGACAGCTCCTCGGCGGTGACGACCAGCGCGCCGCCGCCGTCCGTCACCAGGCAGCACTCCAGCAGGTGGAAGGGGTAGGCGACGAGCTTGGACGCGAGCACGTCCTCGACCGTGACGAGGTCGCGGTACATGGCCCGTGGGTTCCGGGAGGCCCAGCGGCGCTGCGCGACCGCCACCTCGGCCAGCTGCTCGTGGGTGAGGCCGGTCTCCTTCATGTAGCGCAGCGCCGTGACGGTGAACGACGTCGGCGGCCCGACCACCCCGTACGGCAGCTCGAACTGCCCGAGCAGCGAGTCCGCGCCCAGCCCCCACCGGCCGGCGCCGACGCGCGACCTTCCCGACTCACCGTGCGTGATCAGCACGGTACGGCACAGCCCGGCCCGGATGGCGGCGGCGGCGTGCCGCACATGGAACAGGAACGACGACCCGCCCACCCCCGTGCCGTCGAGCCAGGATGGCGTGATGCCGAGGGCATGGGCGACCTGGATCGGGCCGGGCGTGCCGACCGTGGCGATGCCGTCGATGTCGTGTTTCGTCATGCCCGCGTCGGCGAGGGCGTTGCGCGCGGCCTCCAGGTGGAGCTGGAAGGTGGAGCGGTCCGGCAGGCGGCCGATCTCGTCGGTCTCGGCCGCCCCGGCGATCACGATGTTCATCGGGCGTCCCCCGCGGGCTCGAAGAGCGGCATGTGCACGTCGCCGCGCCGTTCGAACACCACCCGCAGCTCCATGTCCAGCGGCAGGTTCTCGGGGGTGTTGGGCACGCCGACGATGTTGCTCATCATCCGCACGCCCTCCTCCAGCTCCACGACGGCGATGGCGTAAGGCCCGCCGGCCTCGAAACCGGGCGCGGGGCGGTGGTTGATCACGTACGAGTAGAGGGTCGCGCGGCCCGTCGCGCGCACCCACTCCACGTCGCCGCCGCCGCAGTGGGGGCAGCTCGGCCGGGGGTAGAAGTAGTGCCGCGCGCACGTCTGGCAGCGCTGGATCCTGAGCTCTCCCGCGGCCGTGCCGTCCCAGAACGGCTGGGTGTCGGGCGTTGGCTTCGGTGCCGGTTTCATGGGCCTCCCCACTCTGGTTCTAGAATTGCACTCTAGAGCTGAGTTCGGTGCCCGGGAAGCCTCCGCGGTTCAGGGGCTGGGGATGCCGTCGCCGTTGCGGCCGCGTCCCGCCAGCACCTCCGCCAGCGTCGGACGGGCCTCGTCGGGGTCACGGAACCCCGGGCAGGCGAGCTGAATGAGCACGCCGTGCGCCTCCTTGGGGTGCAGGAACACCTCCTGCCAGCGCACGTCGGCCCTGTTCAGCCCGTGCAGCCGGTAGCCGCGCCCGGTGAGCCGGGCGACGGCCGCGTCCATGTCGCCGACGTGGAAGTTCAGATGATGGACGCCGCCGCGCCCCCGCGTCAGCTCGAAGAAGCTGTCGAAGAACGTGGACCCGGTCAGCGGCTCCATGAGCTCGACCTTGCTCCCGTTGGAGTACGTGAGCTGCAGCGTGCGGTACCCGCTGACCCGGTTGTCCCCACCGCCTCCCAGATGGCGACCGCCGAGCAGGTCTCGGTAGATCGGCAGCAGATCCCTGATCCGGGGAGCGGCCACGGCCGTGTGGTCGAAGGTCACGTCGAGGCCGTCAAGTTCCAGGTCCACGCATGGCTCCTCACTACGAACGAATCCTAGAATTTGATTCTAATCATCTGATACCGGGTACGCACTCTTGACGCCGGCCGATGCGAGGAGCAGCATCTCAGAAATGGATTCTAGAGCTAGCTTCTAGAACTCATGGCGGGGGCCCAGGCTCGGCAGAAAGGCTTGTCATGAGGCTGTCCTACGTCCGCGAGCTCGACGAATACCCGACCGGCGCCCGCCGGATGAAGATCCTCACCATGGCCGTCCTGGCCATCCTCATCGGCTCCTACGAAGGGCAGATCGCGCCCGTCGTACCCCTGCTGCTCAAAGACCTCGACATGTCCCTGGCCACGTACGGCGCGGTGTCGGGGGCGGCGGCGGTGGCCGGGGCCGTGGCCTCCATCCTGGGCGGCCGGCTCACCGACCGGGTCGGCCGGGTCCGCCTGCTCATCCCGCTCATGGCCCTCACCGCCGTGTGCTGCTTCGCCATGACCCTCGTGCACAGCCCGCGCGACCTGCTGATCGCCCGCATCCTGCTGGCCTTCGTGGACGGCGTCGCCATGGCCTCCACCGCGCCGCTGATCCGCGACTTCTCGCCGCGGCTCGGACGGGCGCAGGCGTTCGGGTTCTGGACGTGGGGCCCGGTGGGCGCGAACTTCCTGGCCGCCGCCGTCGCCGGCTGGACGCTGCCGATCTTCGACGAGTCGTGGCGGTCGCAGTTCGTCATCATGGGCTGCTTCTCGCTGGTGATCTCGGCGGTCATCGCGTTCAACATCGCCGACCTGTCCCCCGAGCTGCGGGCCAGGATCCAGCACACCGAACGGGCCGCCGAGGAGGTCGTCGACCTGGAGCGCCCGCCCACCGTCCGGTCGTTGTTCGCCCGGCGCAACATCTGGGCCCACGTCGTCGGCATCTCGCTCTGGCTGGTCCTCTACATCACGCTGTCGTTGTTCGGCCAGACGATGTTGGTGGGCGCGCTCGGCATCAGCAGCGCGCAGGCGTCCACGATCATGGCCGCGTTCTGGAGTCTGAACCTCGTCACGCTGATCGTCACCGGCCGCCTGTCGGACCGCCTGCAACTGCGCAAGCCGTTCTCGCTCGCCGGGACGATCGCCGCGGTGCTGGTCACCGCCTACCTCGCCGTCGCACTCGGTCAGGAAGGCGTCTCCACCGGCACGCTCATGGTGGTCGGCGCCCTGCTCGGCGGCTCACTCGGCGTCGCCTATGCCCCCTGGATGGCCAACTACTCCGAGGACGCCGAGGACGCCGACCCACGCCTGCAGGGCACGGCCTGGGGTTTGTTCGGCTTCCTGAGCAAGGCGATCGCGGTGGTCGGGCTGCTGGTCATCCCGCACGTCGTGGCGGCCACGAGCTGGCAGACCTGGCTGTTCGTGGCGCTGGGCTGCCTCGTGCTGTTCGTCCCCGCGATCCTGCTGTTCAACGGGCCATGGCGGCGCACCGCCCCCGCTCCCGTGCAGGTCGCCCTCACCGAGGCCGAGGGCTGATCCGTCCTGCCGGAACACGCGAAGAGCGGCGCACCCCGGAGGGGGCGCGCCGCTCTTCGCAGGAATGAGCTGTGAGTCCCGGCACCGGAACGAGCCGTGACATTCCCGGCTCCAGGACGAGACGCGTCAGCCCCGCTGCCAGCGACGCGACGTGTCGGCCCGGGCGCCGAGACGCGACGCGCTGGTCCCCCTGCCGAGACGCGACGCGTCAGTCCCGATGCCAGGGACGAGACGCGTCGGCCCTGACGCCCCGGGATGAGACGTGTCAGTCCCGATGCCGCGACGAGACGCGTCGGCCCTGGCGCCGGGATGAGACGTGTCGCTCCCGGCGTCAGGGTGAGACGTCAGTCCCGGTGCAGCTTCCGGTACGTCACCCGGTGAGGACGGGCCGCGTCGGCGCCGAGACGCTCGATCTTGTTCTTCTCGTAGTCGGCGAAGTTGCCCTCGAACCAGTACCAGTTCGAGCCTTCCTCCCACGCGAGGATGTGGGTGGCGATGCGGTCGAGGAACCACCGGTCGTGCGAGGTGATCACGGCGCAGCCCGGGAAGTCGAGCAGCGCGTTCTCCAGCGACGACAGCGTCTCGGTGTCGAGGTCGTTGGTCGGCTCGTCGAGCAGCAGCACGTTGCCGCCCTGCTTGAGGGTGAGCGCCAGGTTGAGCCGGTTACGCTCGCCGCCCGACAGCACTCCCGCCTTCTTCTGCTGGTCGGGCCCCTTGAACCCGAACGCCGCGATGTAGGCCCGCGACGGCATCTCGACGTTGCCGACCTTGATGTGGTCGAGCCCGTCGGAGACGACCTCCCAGACGTTCTTGTTCGGGTCGATGCCGCCCCGGCTCTGGTCGGCGTAGGAGATCTTCACGGTCTCGCCGATCGTGATCGACCCCGTGTCGGGCGTCTCCCCACCCGTGATCATGCGGAACAGCGTGGTCTTGCCGACGCCGTTGGGGCCAATGACGCCGACGATGCCGTTACGCGGCAGGTCGAACGTCAGGCTCTCCATCAGCAGGCGGTCGCCGAAGCCCTTGGTGAGCTGCTCCGACCTGATCACCGTGGTGCCCAGACGCGGGCCCGGCGGGATCTGGATCTCCTCGAAGTCCAGCTTGCGGAACTTGTCGGCCTCGGCGGCCATCTCCTCGTACCGCTGGAGACGGGCCTTGCTCTTGGTCTGGCGGGCCTTGGGGTTGGAGCGCACCCACTCCAACTCGTCCTCCAGGCGCTTCTTGCGCTTGGCGTCCTTCTGGCCCTCGACCTTGAGGCGCTGGGCCTTCATGTCGAGGTAGGTGGAGTAGTTGCCCTCGTAGGGGTAGCAGCGACCGCGGTCGAGCTCCAGGATCCAGGTGGCCACGTTGTCCAGGAAGTACCGGTCGTGAGTGACGGCCAGCACCGTGCCGGCGTACTTCTCCAGGTGCGACTCCAGCCACTGCACGCTCTCGGCGTCGAGGTGGTTGGTGGGCTCGTCGAGCAGCAGCAGGTCGGGGGCCTCAAGCAGCAGCTTGCACAGCGCCACGCGGCGGCGCTCACCACCGGACAGCTTGCTCACCTCGGCGTCGGGCGGCGGGCAGCGCAGGGCGTCCATCGCCTGCTCGAGCTGGCTGTCGAGGTCCCACGCGTTGCGGTGCTCCAGCTGGTCCTGGAGCTTGCCCATCTCCGCCAGCAGCTCGTCGCTGTAGTCGGTGGCCATCTGCTCGGCGATCTGGTTGTAGCGCTCGAGCATCGCCATCGTCTCGGCGACACCCTCCTGCACATTGCCCAGAACGGTCTTTTCCTCGTTGAGCGGCGGCTCCTGCTGGAGCATGCCGACCGTGAAGCCCGGCATCAGCTTGGCGTCGCCATTGGACGGCTGCTCCAGGCCGGCCATCATCCGGAGCAGCGTCGACTTCCCGGTGCCGTTCGGCCCCAGGACACCGATCTTGGCTCCGGGCAGGAACGACAGCGTGACGTCGTCAAGGACAACCTTGTCGCCGTGCGCCTTGCGCACGCGCTGCAGCGTGTAGATGTACTCCGGCATGCTCCCTAGCTTAGAGGCTGCGCACGCAGGCTTCCGCCGCCCAGCCCCATTCACCCCCACCCTTCACCGCTCGCCCTGCCCCCCACCCCCATCTCCCCCGAACACCTTGACGCCCACGCGCCGCAACCCTTGACGCCCTCACGCGCCGCAACACCCGTGACGGCCCAGCCCCCGGGCCCACCTCGAGGACGGGGCCTGTTCCCACCACCGCCCTCAACCGACCGGCGATCTCCGTCACGCCCTCTTTGCCCCAGGCATCGGGCCCGCTTTGGGGGGCGGGGGCCGTTCGCACCCCGGACCTCGCCCGACCAGGATCTCCCTCACGCCCTCTTTGTCCCCGGCCCTGGGCCCGCTTTGAGGGCGGGGCCTGTTCCCACCACCGCCCTCAACCGACCGGGATCTCCGTCACGCCCTCCTTGGCCCCTTCGCCACGGCCCCCCCTTCGTCGCGGCCCTGCGGTGGTCGCCGTCGCGATCTTCGGGATGGTCTCCGCGGCGGCGAGGAGAGTGGCGGCTGCGGGCCGCAACCCTTGACGCCCTCACACGCCGCGACACCCATGACGGCCCAGCCCCCGGGCCCACCTTGTGGGCGGGGCCTGTTCCCACCACCGACCTCAACCGGCCGGGATCTCCGTCACGCCGTCCTTGGCCCCTTCGCCACGGCCCCCTTCGTCGCGGCCCTGTTCGTCGCGGCCCCTGCGGCGGTCGCCGTCGCGGTCTCCGCCGTGATCTCGGGATGGTCTCCGCCGTGGGGAGGAGAGCGGTGGCCGCGGGCGGCACCCCTTCATGCCCTCGCGCGCTGGAACGTCCATGACGGCCCAGGCCTCAGGCCCGCCTTGAGGGCGGAGGCTGTTCACACCCCGGACCTCAGCCGACCGGGGTCCTCGTCACGCCCTCCTTGGCCCCGCCGCCGCGGCCTCCGTCGTCGTGGCCTCCTTCGTCGCGGCCTCCGTCGTCGTGGCCCCTGTGGTGGTCTGCGTGGTGGTGAGGAGCGCGGTGGCTGCGGCGCGTGCCCGTTGTGCCGGGTGGGGCGAGCGCTCGCGTACCGCCGTGACGATGGCTCCGTCCACCAGCAGCACGAACAGGTGCGCCAGCTCGGCGGCATCGGCCCGCCCGTCCCGCTCGATCAGCTCCGAGACGTACGCCCGCACGCGCTCCTTGTGCTCGGCCGCCACCCGATGTGCCGCACTGTCGGGATCCGCCGTCTCGATCATGGTGTTGATGAAGGCGCAGCCACGGAAGTCCGCCCGCGCGAACCGTTCGGCCAGGGCGTCGAAGACGTCCAGCGGATGCCCGCCCAGAGCCTCCACGCGTTCGGCCAGCCAGGCCCGCCACCGCTCGTCCCGCCGCCGCAGTACGGCCACGACCAGGTCGTCCTTGCTCGGGAAGTGCCGGTAGAAGGAGGCGCGGCCCACCCCCGAGACACTCAGGATCCGCTCGACGCCCACCGCCCTGATCCCCTCCGCGTAGAAGAGGTCCTCGGCGGCGTCGAGCAGTCGTTCACGGGCACGCGTGGGCATACCGCCAAGCTATCCCGAACTTCCCTAAAACGGAACCGTTCGGTATCGTCTTGCCCAGATGGAACCGACCAGTACCGTTTTGGAGACATCATGCCCCGCCTTCCACAACTGACAGAAGACAATGATGGTTTGCTCGACCAGACCCGCCGCCAGCTCGGCAAGGTCCCCAACCTGTACGCCGCCCTCGCCAACGGCCCAGCCGCCCTGGCCGGCTACCTCGCGATGCGCGAACACCTCAGCTCGGGCGCCCTCACCCCGAGACTGAGGGAGCAGATCGCCCTGCTGGTCGCCCAGGAGAACCACTGCACCTACTGCGTGAGCGCCCACACCATGCGCGGACGCCGTATGGGCATGTCCGACGAGGAACTTCTCCAGACCCGCCAGGGCGCTGACGACGAGCCGCACGCGGCCGCCGTCCTGGGCATCACTCAGGCGATCATGCACACGGGCGGCGCGGTGAGCGACGACGACCTGGACGCCGCACGGGCCGCCGGCGTCTCGGACGCGGAGCTCGCCGAGATCGTGGGCCACATCGCCCTGAACACCTTGTCCAACTACTTCAACCACCTTGCCCAGCCCGAGCTGGACTTCCCGGAGGTGCAGGCATGAACCCCACCTGGAGAAACGGCACGGTCGAACTCCTCGACGGCTACACGCTGACGAACTCCGAGGGCCGCCGGGTGTCGACCGTGGAAGGAGTGCGGTTCGCCATCGAGGGCGGGTATCTCAACGTCGAGGTCCCCGGCGTACCCCACATCCAGATTGTCTCGGCTCCCGCCGTCCGCCTTGTCACCTGCGACAGCGTCACCACGTCCTGACGCCCCAAGACGCACAGGCCACAAACCAAGGGCAGGCTCCCGACCCATCCCCATCAGGGGCCTGCCCGCATTCGATGAACATCGCACCGTGCTTGTCACGGCACGTCACACGGCTTGCTCCTCGGGCGACGGCGGCTGTGGGGGCTGGACAACGGGGATGCAGACACGGTCCCGGCCCAGCTCCTTGGCCCGATAGAGAGCCAGGTCGGCGGCGGCCAGCAGGTCGATCAGATCGTCGCCGTGCACGCACATCAACGCGACCCCGACCGAGATCGTGATCCGGATCAGAGCGTCGTCCACCGGGATGGCCATGTGCCCGATGTGCGTACGAAGTCGCTCGGCGACCTGCCGCGCCTCCTCGACGTCCGCCCCCGGCAGCAGGACGACGAACTCCTCGCCTCCGAACCGCCCCACCACGTCGGATTCCCGCAGCTCCCTGCGCAACATGGCCGCCACCCCGGCCAGCACCTCATCGCCGACCAGATGCCCGTGGGCGTCGTTCACCCGCTTGAAGTGGTCGATGTCGATGATCAGCAGCGCCAGCGTGTCACCGCTGCGGCGCGCCCGGAGGATCTCGGTGTCGGCCTCCCGCTGCCAGGCGGCCGCGTTGAGCAGCCCCGTCTTCGAGTCGGTACGGGCGGCGGCCTGCAACTGCGCATGCAGCAGACTGCGTTGCAGCAGGACGACCGGCGGCAACGCGAGCACCAGCAGAGCCAGGTTGAGCCCGCACCCGATCGAGACCGTGACCCCGAGGCACAGCTCGACCACGTCCAGCAGGACGCTCTCCCTGTTCCACAGCACCTCCTGCCACGACCCCTCGGGATCGGACGTGTGCGCCGCGACCGCGATGAGACCGATGTTGAGCAGGGAGAACAGCACGGCAGCCGCAACCGCGTAGGCGATCGGCGGCCCGCTGCCCCGCGTCAGCACCCAGGGATCGGGGACGACCCAGTGGAAGGCGACCGACGCCGTGCAGCCGGCCAGGCCGATGGCCGCCGAGCTGAACACCCGACGGTAGAGAACTGTGGCGCGCACGCGTACCTGGAGAAGGATCTGCAACACGATCGGCGCGAAGAGGGCGTAGACCGGCGGCAGGAGCAGGGCGACCGGCAGCCACCAGGCCGACAACAGGTCACGCGAGACTCCGGCGGGCATGCCCAGACGCCTGCTGGCCTCGATGCAGACCGCCCCACATGCCATGAGAGCGGCAAAAGTCAGCAAATCCGGCCAGTGGAAATCGGTAGATCTCGTGAACAAGGCAATCGCGACGGCATCTAGGGCGACAATGGCGCACAGATACGCCACAAGCGGGCGCCGTTGCCCGAGCAATGGCCAACGACCGGCCATTCTTGACACACCGTCGCGAGACTTGATCGTGGCGTGACTGGTCGCCGCCATCTCGTCTCCTCCCTGACTAACGATGTGTAACACAATAATTGCGGAGTGTGCGTTATGCGATGGGAACCGCTACGTTGAAACGACCACGCCTGCTCACTCCGCGAGCGGGCAGTGCCGGAAAGGAGCAACCATGGTGCGGGGCGTGACCTGGACATGACCAATGCTCTAGGTATCTGACGCGGACAAACACCCCATCGGCCCCCTTCGGGGTGACATCGGGGCCATCAGCCGATGCCCCTCTCCCTCCCTCTGGCCGTCCCCTGCGCGGGGCGCCGACCCATCGGCTGCTGCCCTCCGCCCCGATCGCTTGCCCCCTGTCCGATGGCCGGTGAACCATCGGCCGTACTCCTTCATCCCCTCCATGTCGGGGAATTCGATGACCGGCGAGTCTGGGCCCACGCCATCAAGGCGTGCATCACTCCCAGGACTGCTGTCACGTCGCGCTTGCCCGCCGGTGCCTGCGGGCGCGTCGCGTTGCCACCTGAGGACGCGGTATGGCTTTACATGGTGTCGTCCGTCTTGACGCCTGCGCGTGCCCGAATCCGATCACCGCCGAGAGGTGAGCAGCGGGGCCGGAACCCTGCCTCGCTGTTGTGCCGGACCCACACTGGCCGCCCGCACATCCTGGCGTCACCGGTAGGCGACTCCTGTAGGCGACGCCTGTCAACAGGCGGCTCAGCAGGCGCCTGGCCACCAACTTGGCCCTCAACCGGGCAGCGCACCGCCGGGCGCAATTTTCCCCTGTGGGGGACCATCGCGAGGCGAACCGGGGCCACTGCGCCTTCGCATGCACACGCCTCCTTTGGGTGGATTGGCATTCGCGTGGGTGTCTCGTACAGGCGGGTGAGCAGCCCGTGCAGACAGGTGGGCGACCCGTGCAGCGTGCATGCAGTCCGTGCAGGCGGGTGGGGAGCCGGCAGGTTGGGCACCGTGCCGGAGCGTGGACTTGCGTTCGGGCGGCCGACCGCCCTGCTTCCTGGGAGGGCATCCCTGGCGAGTCTTCAGGAGTGTTGAGGCAGGTTGCTCGATTCGGGGTGGTGTGAGACGGGTGTCTTCATGGCGGATTGAGCAGGTCGCCATGAAGACACACCGCCTTCGCGGGCAGCGCCGCGTATCCGTCACGACGGAAGCATCCAGAGGTGCAGGTGCTCAGCCGTCAGGTGACGATGGTGTCAGGCTGCGGCCTTCTCCGGTGCCTGCGTCTTCGTCCGGGGCTTGCTGGACGCGCCCAGGACGCGGACCGTGGCGGCCTTGGCTGACGAATCACGGCCCGGATGCTCTCGGGTGACCATGCCAGGAGCGATGTCGTCTCCCAGGGCGGTGTCGGGCTGGGGCTCTGGGGTGACCTCAGGACCTGGGACTGGCTGCGGGGTGGCAGCGTCGGGGGCGGTGGCCGCTATGGCCAGCGCCGTGTGGTCGGTGTCCGGCTCGGCGTCCTCGTTGCGAGGCTGCGCGGGAGCGCTTCGGGGGGCGTCGGCGGCCACGGGGACCGACGGGTCGGCGGTCGAGTGGAGGGAGGACGGGCGGACAGGCTTGGTGCCCATCGCCCAGTCCTGGGTCTCCTCGTCGAGGCGTTCGCGCATCTCCTTGGTCATCGAGCCCAGGCCGCCCCCGCGCTCCGGCTTGGTGAAGACGCCGGTGCCCCAGCGCAGGTCGTGCCCGACCGCGCTGGCCTCGATCTCCGGCATGAACCGGCGGTCACCTTCCGCGCCGAACTCGCGGATGCGGAGCTTGCCGGACACGACGACGGGTTGCCCCGCCCGTACGCAGTCGGCGACGTTGTCGCCCAGCGCACGCCAGCACCGGACCGTGAAGCAGACGCGCTCACCGTCGGTCCATTGCCCTGTCTTCCTGTCGAAGTAACGGTGTGAGGTGAACACCTTCAGCGACGTGACCCTGGTGCCGTCGTCGAAGCTGTACTGCCGTGGCTCTGCTGCGACGTTTCCGGTGAGCGTGATGTAGATGTCGTTCATCCGTGCCTCCCATGCGGCGGGCGGACTGCCCGCGACCTGGGAACACGGTGCCTGAAGCAGGCAGGGTGGGGCGGGGGCGAACGCCGTTCTGTGGATGAGGGGACGGCGAGGGATGACGGCTGTGGATGACGTGCCGGCGTTCAGCCCGTACGAGAAGAGGGGTGTCAGGCCGAGAGGTCGCGCAGGGCCGTGTAGAAGGCGTGGTGGCGGCCGAGCTCGCGTTCGACCGGCTCCACCACCATCTTCGCCGACACCGCCGACACCCTGCGGCGCATCTCCCGCTCCAGACGTTCCCGCTCCCGCGAGGCCCCCAGCTCCACGAAGTTGCGCGAGGCGATGCCCGACAACGCGCCCAGCCCCAGTACGGAGGCCATCATGAGCGCCACCCACGGCAGCGCCGCACCGTCGCCGACCAGTTGCAGGGTCGGAGGCAGTTGCCCGGGCACGGTCAGCCCGGCCACCAGCCACACCACCCCGGCCACGAACGCCGCCACCAGCAGGTACTGCCAGACCTTGAGCAGCCGCCACCAGCCGGGCACCCGGTCCAGGCGCGGCGCCACCTCCGTGAGCTCCTCGGTCAGCGCCTTGGGAAGCCGGGACGCGTGCGAGCGCGCGGCCTGTTGCACCGCGGTCCGCCACACCGGGTCCATCCCGGCCGACAAGCCGTCGGTGAGCGCCTGCACGGCGTTGGCCACCTCGGCGGAATGCGCGCTCACCGAGCCGGTCGTGATGCCGCGGATCTCGTCGCCGACGTCTTCGAGACGCAGGCTCTTCAACGGATCCGGACGGAACTTGGCGAACCACCGCGGATACGGCCAGCCGACCCACTGGCTGGAACGCTCGGCGTAGACGTTCTCCATGGCCTCGCCGACGGCCGGGACGCCGATCGCGTCGCAGAGGGCATCGGTGAGCCCCATCCTGCGCGCCTCGTCGACCGACGACGGCACGAGCAGCGCGTCGCCGAGCGGCATGGCCTCGCCGAGCCGCTGTTCCATCCGCTGGAGGTCCGCCTCAAGCTTCTGGATGGCGGCGCGGCGGCGGCCGACGGCGGTCGCGACCACGCTCTTGAGACTCTCGACGCCGCGCCCGGTGACGGCCGAGGTGGGTACGACGCTGGGATGCTCGACGCCTTCCCGGCGCAGCAGGTCGTTGAGGTCGATGACCAGCTCGGCCAGCTCCGCCGCGGAGAGCTTGTCGGCCTGGTTGAGCGCGAACACGGTCACCGCGTCGTGCCCGGCCAGCTCGGTCACGTAGCGCCGGTGGGTGGAGGCGTCGGCGTACTTCTGCGGGTCGAGCACCCACACCACCAGGTCGGCCAGCCCGATGAGCCGGTCGGCCTCGTTGTCGCTGAGCGCCCGGATCGAGTCGTGGTCGGGCAGGTCGAGCAGGATCAGCCCGTGGAGCTGGCTGTCGCCCTTGTCGAGCGCGCTGGTACGGGAGAAGCGGTGGCGCGGCTGGATCTGCAGCCAGTCGAGCAGCGGCGCCGAGCCCTCCAGACCCCACACGCAGGCGTGGGTACGGGCCGTCGTCGGGCGGCGTACGCCCGTGGGCGACAGTTCAAGCCCCGAAATGGCGTTGAACAGGGACGACTTGCCGCTGCCGGTGCCGCCCGCGAGGGCGACCACGGTGTGCTCGGACGACAGCTTGAGCCGGTCGCCGGCCCGCGTCAGCAGCGCGCCGGCCTCGGTGAGCAGTTTCTGGTCGAGCCGCCCCGGACCGAGCTCCACCACCTTGTTGAGCGCGGACAACCTCGGCGCGAGGCCCGCCCTCGGGGGCGTGGTCGTCGTCATCGGGCGACCTCAAGGTTGTACGTCGCCTGGTAGAGGCGGGTCGCGACGGACTCGTCCGGGATGCCCGCCGAGTCGAGAGCGTGTACGTAACGCATGGATTCCTCGTCGAACAGCATGCCGATCCTGGCTCGCAGGTCACTGAGCGCCTTGGCGCCGATGCCGCGCAGCGACTCCGCGCCGAGCAGCGCGTTGACGAGCCGGTGCGGCACGCCCGACCCGTCGCCGCCGCTGAACATGGCGACCGTGAAGATCAGGGAGAGCGCGTCGGGATCGAACGAGACGAGCTTGGACACCGAGCGCTTGGTCACGCCCTCGGTGCGTACGAGCTCGTTCAGGTGGTCCTGCCAGGACGCGATGGCGCGCCCGGCGTGCCGCAGCAGGTTGTCCGACGGGCGGTCGAGCCCATCGGCGAGCTTGGCGCCCAGCTCCGAACGGTGCCGCCAGCGCGCGACCACCTCCTCGGCGGCGCGGTTGGCCGCGGCGACGATCACCGACTCCAGCCCGGCCCGGATCGCCGCCTTGAACGCCGTCACCCGCTCGGGCGTCTGCCTGCCCGCTTTGCCGCTCTTGCCGAACTGCAGCGAGCGCATGAGGTCGCCGGAGCCCGCGAAGTCCTGCCAGCGGGCCAGCACCTCGCCGTGCAGCAGCGAGCCGTTCTTGGACGCCTTGTCGATCTCGGCCAGCGCGCCCAGATAGGCGGCCTCGACGTCGCTGCGCAGCTCGGCCCGGAACGCCGCCTGGCCCTCCAGATGCCTGGCCAGCGCGGGCACGCGGGTGCGGAAGCTGTTGAGCACCCCGTTCAGGGTCTCCTGCACGGCCTGCGCCCGGCGCGCCTCGTCGACCGAGAGCTCGGCCAGCCACAGGCGCAGGTCGGTGACCTCGCTGTCGGGCAGCCTGCCGTCGGTCACCGTCGCCTCGTGGATCACGAACCTGTCGATGTCGCCCAGGCCGTATTCGGTCAGCATGCGGACGAAGTGCTTGAGCACGACGTCGGCCGACCGGGGCTGCACCCGCGACAACACGATGGCCAGGCGGGCGCCGCGCTCCTTGGCCAGGCGCAGGAGGCTCCAGGCGGGCGCGTCGGCGTAGCGGGCGGCGGTGGTCACGAAGATCCACAGATCGGCGGCGTCGAGCATCCGGTGGGCGATCTCGTGGTGCTCCTCGACGACCGAGTCGATGTCGGGGGTGTCCAGCAGCGCGACGCCCTGCGGAAGCTTCTCGGTCGTCACGACGACCAGGCCGCTCGTGTCGCTGTCGGTCGAGGGCCGGTCCAGCCGTTCGAGGCCGCTGAGCAGCTCGCCCTCCGCGAACCACTTCCGGTCGTCGGGGTGGCAGGCCAGGATGGGGGTGCCGGTGGTGGGGCGGCGCACTCCGGTGCGCGAGATGTTCCGCTCGGCCAGGGAGTTGACCAGGGTCGACTTGCCGGCGCCGGTGGAGCCCGCGATCACGATCAGCGCGGGGGCCGTGTTGGTGCGCACCCGGGGCAGGACGTAGTTCTCCAGCTGGGCCAGCAGGTCGGCCCGCGCCTGCCTGGCCTCCTCGGCTCCCGGCAGGTCGAGGCTGAAGCGCAGGTCGGACACGCTTTCGCGCAACGCGCTCAGCGCCGACGTCATCGCCTCGACGACCTCGGCCGGCAGCTCCTCGACCCGCTGCCCTTCCCCTGGCGCTTCTTCCAGCTCCCGTACGGCGTCGATGTCCGCGCCCGCCTCGACGTCGGCGTCGGCGTCCGCGTCCGCGTCCGCGTCGTCATCAGCGTCAGTGTCCGCGTCGATGTCACTGTCGGTGTCGGTGTCGGAGGGGTCGTCGGTTTCGGCGTCGATCTGGGTGTCGGCGTCCGGGTCGGCGTCCGCCTCGGCACCCGCGTCGGCGTCCGCTTCGGTGTCCGGGGCGGCGTTCGGGGCGGCGTCGGGGACGGTCTCGCCGCTGTCGCCGATGGCGTCGGCGCGGTCCTCCGTGCCCGCTTCGGCGTCATCGGTCTTTACGGTGAACGCGACCTCGTCGGCGTCGGCCTTGAAGTCGAGCTCCTCCTCCGCCAGGTCTCCTGGGTCGGTGGGGTAGTCGGCGCCGACGGGGACGTCGAAGGCCGGAGAGAAAGCGTCGAAGCCAGTGGTGGTCGTGGCGGTGGCGGAGTCGCTGGGGTCGGCGACGGCGCGGTTGTCGTCAGCGTCCACCGCCTCGTCGGCGTCCACCATCTCCTCGGGGTGGATCGCCTCGCGGGGGGCGTCGCCGCCTTCCGCGAAGAGCGCCGCTTCGGCATGAACGTTGTTCCCGGCATCGCCGTCGGCGTCCTCGTCAGCGGAGGCATCGGCCTCGTCGACAGGGTCCGTCGCGCCCGTGACCCCATCGGCGTCCACCATCTCGTCGGGGTGGATCGCCTCGTGGCGGTCGTCGTCGCCTTGCCCCACCAGCGCCGCTTCGGCTTCAGGGGCGGGGTCGTCATTGGGCCCGTGGGTGTCGTCGCTCTCCGAGTCGACGTCGCGGTTCCCGGCATCGCCGTCGGCGTCCTCGTCAGTGGAGGCATCGGCCTCGTCGAGGGGGTGTGTCTCGTCCGTGACCGCGTCGGAAGGTGCGTCCTCGGTAGCGTTTGGGGGCGCGGCCGTGGGCTCGGGCTCCGGGGGCGGGGCGGCGCCTGGTTCCTGGGGGGCTCGTTCCCAGAAGGCGGCGGGCCTCGGACGTGCTTCGTTCCCCTCACGCGGGTCGGCGGCGCGGGCCGGGGTGAACAGGCTCGGACGGTCGGCCGGACGGGACGGCGTGAAGAGGCTGGGCCCCGTGGACGGGCCGGGCTCGTCCGTACCGGCCGGAGGCTCCTGCGAGGCAGCCGGGAGCCGTGGAGCGGTGGGCTGCCGTGGACGGGCAGGCTCGTCGGCGCGCGGCGGCGGCTGGAAGAGCGAGGGCCGGGCAGCGGCGGACGACGGCTCGCCCGACGAACCCACAGACGGCGGACCCGCGGACGCCACGGACGGCGGACCCGCGGAAGCAGCGGACGGCGGACCCGCGGGGGAAGCGGGCGGACCCGCGGGGGAAGCGGGCGGCGGGCCCGCGGGAGCGGCGGGTGGCGGAGGCGCGGGGGTCCGGGGATCGGGCAGGTCGTCGTCCGTCACCGGGCGGAAGCTCAACGTCTGCTCCCCCAGCGACTCGTGCCGCCCGTCATCCATGGCGGTGTTCACGGCAAGCGCTCCGCTCGAACCATCTCGACCTCCTGGCCGACCCGCACGACGTCGCCGACGATGACGATCGCCGGAGGCCGTATCCCAGCCGCGGACACGCGGTCGGCCACGGTGGAAAGCGGTGCGATTACCGCCCGCTGGGTCGGAAGGGTACCGTCCTGTACCACCATTACGGGAGTCTCCGGCGCACGTCCGTCTCGAAGCAGCGCCTCGGCCACCTTCGGCAGCCGCTCGACGGCCATCATCAGCACCAGCGTGCCCTGGGATCGGGCCAGGCCGGGCCAGTCGACGGTGGAGGCCGGGTGGTCGGGCGCGACGTGCACGGAGATGACATGGAACTCCTGGCTCACCCCGCGATGCGTCACCGGCACCCCGGCCGCGGCCGGGACCGCGACGGCGCTGGTGATGCCGGGGACGACGAGCACGGGGATGCCGGCCCGGGCGCAGGCGATCATCTCCTCGCCGCCGCGCCCGAACACGAACGGGTCGCCGCCCTTGAGCCGGACGACGAACTTGCCCTGCCTGGCCCGGTCGACCAGCAGCTCGTTGATCTTCTCCTGGGACAGCGACCTGCCGTAGGGCACCTTGGCGGCGTCGATCAGCTCGACGTCGGGGGCGAGCTCGTCGAGCAGCGCGCGGGGCGCGAGCCGGTCGGCGACCACGACGTCGGCCTGGGCGAGGAGCTGCCGCCCGCGCACGGTGATCAGGCCGGGGTCGCCGGGGCCGCCGCCGACCAGGGCCACGCCGACGGGCTTGGTGCGGTTGCGGCGGGCGTCGACCGTGCCGTCGCGCAGCGCGCCGACGACCGCGTCGCGGATGCCCGCGGCCCGGCGCGGGTCGCCGCCGGCGGTGACGGCCACGCTGATCTCGTCGACCCGGCCGGTGGCCGGGGTCCAGGCGGCGGAGGCGTCCCGGTCGTCGGCGCGCACGCACCACACCCGCTTGGCCTCGGCCTCGGCGGCGACGGCGGCGTTGACGGACCTGACGTCGGTGCAGGCCTGCACGAGCCAGGCGCCGTCGCAGTCGCCCACCTCGTACGGCCGCGCGTGCCAGGTGACCCGGCCCGTCGCGATCAGGTCGTCGAGGGCCGGTGTGACGGCCGGGGACACCACGGTGACCTCCGCACCGGCCTCGAGCAGCGCGGGGACACGCCGCTGCGCGACGCGGCCGCCGCCCACGACGAGCACCCGGCGGCCGGAAAGCCGCAGGCCGAGGAGGTAGGGACCCATGGGGGGAATCTCCCGTTCGCGAAGGTTGTGTTTGGAGGTAAACCTACCGGCTCACCGTGCGTCGTTCGCTGCGCATGGCTCAACGGCCGTCAAGAAGAGGCTGCGACGGGTCCCAGCGTGGCCCGCCCTGAGCGTCTTTGCGGCGTCTGGCCATGGCCGAGAGTGCCTCAAGAATAACGCGGTTCCCAAGGAACGCGGTGATGTCGGCGTGGTCGTACGGCGGCGAGACCTCGACCACCTCCATCCCGGCCACGGGCAGCTCGTAGCAGATCCGGCGCACGGCGTCGAGGAGCTGCCTGGCCGACAGGCCGCCGGGTTCGGGCGTGCCGGTGCCGGGGGCGTGCCCGGGGTCGCAGACGTCGATGTCCACGGACAGGAAGATCTGGTCGCACTCGTCGAGCGCGATCCCGAACGACTCCGTCAGGCACTCCTCCAGCCCGCGCGTCACGATCTCGGTCATCTCGTACGAGCGCATGCGCTGTGCCGCCATCCAGTCGAGCGTCTCGGGCTCCGGCCAGTAGCCGCGCAGCCCGATCTGCAGGAACCTGTCGCCCCGGATGGCGCCGGACTCGATGAGCCGCCGCATCGGCTGGCCGTGCCCGTGCAGGTGGCCGAACTCGATGTCGCCGGTGTCGGCGTGCGCGTCGAAGTGGATCATCGAGGTGCGGCCCGGCTGGTACGCCCTGGCGGTGCCCCGCGCGTCCGGCAGCGCGACGGTGTGGTCGCCGCCGAGCACCACCGGGACGGCCCCGGAGGAGGCGATCCGGTGCACCGCGTCCTCGATGGCGGCCAGCGAGCCCTCGACGTCGCCGGAGTAGCACTCGACGTCGCCCGCGTCGAGCACCCGCAGGTCGCGCAGGGCGTCGACGCGCAGGGCCAGGCTCGGACGGGACCCGTTGTGCGGCAGGTAGCAGGTCTGGCGCAGCGCCATCGGCCCGAACCTGGCGCCCGGCCGGTTGGAGGTGCCCCCGTCGAAGGGGGCACCGATGATCACCACGTCGGCTCCGGCGTAGCTGGCCGGGTCCGCGACGTCGCAGCGGTCCACGCCGAGGAACGTGATGTCAGGGCCGAACATGGGACCGTACCGGGACACTGCTCACCTCACGTGCTGTTTCGAGTGTCCCCCATCATCACACGGGCTTTTCGGTGACCCCCGCCGAGTCGAACGTCGCCACGTCGTGCATCACCCGTACGGCCGCGCACACCAGCGGGTGCGCGAGCAGGCCGCCGGTGCCCTCGCCGAGCCGCAGCTCCAGGTCAACCAGCGGGCGCAGCCCGAGGTGGTCGAGCGCGGCGGCGTGGCCGGGCTCGGCCGAGCGGTGGCCGGCCACGCAGTGACCGCTGACGTGGGGGTCGAGGGCGGCGGCGACCAGGGCGGCCGAGCCGGCGATGACGCCGTCGAGGATCACCGGCACCCGGTTCGCCGCGCCGCACAGCACGAAACCCGCGATGGCCGCGTGCTCGAAGCCGCCCACGGCGGCCAGCGCGCGCAGGGCGTCGCTCGGCCCGGTGCCGCCGGGCAGGCCGTTCACCCGCAGCGCCTCGCGGACGACCGCCACCTTGTGGTCGTAGGTCGCGTCGTCGATCCCGGTGCCCCTGCCGGTCACCTCGGCCGGGTCCTTGCCGGTGAACACGGAGATCAGCGCGGCCGAGGCGGTGGTGTTGGCGATGCCCATGTCGCCGGTGATCAGGCAGCGGGCGCCCCCGTCGATCAGCTCCTGCGCCACGGCGATGCCCGCCTCCAGCGCCCTGACGGCCTGGTCGACGCTCATGGCGGGGCCGCGCGACAGGTCGGCGGTGCCGTACGCGACCTTGCGCTTGACCAGGTCGGGGGCGTCGGGCAGGTCGGTGGCGACGCCGACGTCGACCACCGTCACGGACGCGCCCACCTGGGCGGCGAAGGCGTTGGCGACCGCGCCGCCGGCCAGGAAGTTGGCGACCATCTGCGTCGTGACCTCCTGCGGCCACGGGCTGACGCCGCGCGCGTGCACGCCGTGGTCGGCCGCGAAGATGGCCAGGGCGGCCGGCTCGGGCATGGGCGGCGGGCAGACGCCGGAGGCGCCCGCCAGGCGTACGGCCACCTCCTCCAGGGCTCCGAGCGCACCGCGCGGCTTGGTGAGCCGGTCCTGATGGGCGCGGGCCTCGGCGAGCGCCTCGGGGTCGGCGGGACGGATGGCTGCCAGGGTCTCGGCGAGCACGGACACCTCCACTTAGTGAACGAGCTGGAGCGCTTCCTCGTACCGGTCGATCACGACGTCGGCCAGCGTCTCGCAGTCGCCGATCACCTCGGCGCAGCGGATGTCGAGGTCGGGGTGGCCCGCGCCGTACGCCAGGGCCTGCGCCCACACGCGCTCCAGCAGACCGCCCGCGAACAGCAGGTACGGCACCACGATCACCCGCTTGGCGCCCAGCCGGCGGCAACGTTCGAGCCCGCCGGGCACGCCGGGCGGCGTCACCGAGACGAACGCGGTCTCGACCGTCATGTAGTCGTAGGCGTGCGTCTCCCAGAACAGCCGCGACACCCGATGGATCTCGGCGTTGGCGGTGGCGTCGGTCGAGCCCTCGCCGACCAGCACGACCGCCGTCTCACCCGGCTCGACCTGGCCGGGGACGTCGTCGAGGGCCGGGGTGTCGACGGCGCGCAGCCGGGGCCGGGCGCCGACCAGCTCCAGGGGGCGCGGCCTGGCCATCTCGGCGGCGGCCTCGCCGAGCCGGTCGGCCAGCAGCGCCAGCACGCGCGGGTCGGGGCCGAGGGGGCGGCCGTAGTCGTACATGAGGGTGGGGTGGCGCTGCTGTTCGAGCGCCATCGCGGCCGGGAACTCCTCCCCCACCCTGCTGAGACTGAGCGGCAGCGCGACGAGACGGTGGTGGCCGCGCGCCATCAGGGACGCCACGGAGTCGCTCAGGCGCGGCGTGGCGCGTTCCAGGTAGCCGCCGGAGACGTCGACGGCCGTGTGGTCGAGGCGGCAGCGCAGCCGGTGTACGAACCTGCCGAACTCCGCGGCGTAGGCGTCATCGTTCGAGCCCTGCCCGATCAGCAGGAGCGGCGGCTTCATTGAGGGATTCTCCGGTGCATAGACAAAGTCACGCGAGGATAACCGATACGTGCCCGTGGGGGACAGGTCACGCTGCGTGCGCGGGCCTGGCGTGCACGACGAAGACGGGGTCCGCGGCGGTCAGACGGTGGGAACCGCCCGCGCCGGGCTTCAGAGTGGACGCCTGGATCCGCGTGCCCTCGCCGCGGTATCCGAGCTCGCGCAGCAGCCCCAGCACGGCGACCGCCCGCTCGGCCGTGCCGAGCGCGCACACCAGGGCTCGGGGGCCGCGGGCGGCGCAGGCCGCGACCACGTCGTCGCCGCCCCCGCCGACGAAGACGGCGTCGGGGTCGGGCAGCGGTTCGAGCGCGGCCGGCGCCTGCCCCCTGGTCAGGGCGACCTTGACGCCGTGGGCCAGCACGTTGGCACGCAGCCGCGCGCAGGCGGACTGGTCGCGTTCGACCGCCACGACGGCCGCGCCCAGCCTGGCGCACTCGACGGCGATCTCGCCCTCGCCCGCGCCGACGTCCCAGACCAGGTCGCCGAGCCGGGGACCCAGCTTGGCCAGGACGAACGCCCGCACCTCGGCGGGCAGCCCGTTCTCCCACGGCAGCGCCCACTCCGCCGGGCCCGGCTGCGCGCCGGCCACCCAGCCCGGCTGTCCGGGCCGGTGCAGCGGGTCGATGACGAGGACCACGTCGGGGTCCTTCCACGGCCGGGTGGTGGCCTCGCCCATGCGGCTGTGCGTGACGCGCTGTCCTGGGCCGCCGAGGTCCTCGAAGACGATCAGGGCGCGCGGCGTGGTCGGCGCCAGCTCCCTGGCGATCTCGGCGGGACCGACGCCGGGCGCGACGAGCAGCGCGACCTTGGGGTGGGCGCGGCAGGCGTTCACCACGCGGGCGAGCCGGCCGGGGCCGGAGGGGGCGACGACGAGGGCGTCCTCCCAGTTGAGCCCGGCGCAGGCGAAGGCGCGGCTGATCAGCGAGGTGGCCGGCAGGACGTCCGGGCGAAGGCCGTGCGCCCGTAGTGCGCGGACGACGCCGAAGAAGCCGGGATCGCCCTCGGCGACCACGACGGCCGGGCCCCGGTCCTGCCCGAGATGGCCGTCGAGGGCCTGGAGCACGTCGCCGTCGTTCGCGGCCCGTCCGTCGACGCCGAGCCGGCCGAGAATGGCGGCGGGGCCCACGACGAGCTCCGCCTCACGCAGCCTGCCCGCGGCCCCGGCCGGCAGCTCGACCCCGTCCCAGCCGACAACCGTGATCATTCAGCCTCACCGTCCTCATCCCCAGGGTGACGGTTCCCGCCGGGTTTCACCATGGGTCGGCGGGGCCAGTCCGCTGTGCCCTCAGGCCAGGTCGGACGGGAGCAGGCTGTAGACGACCAGGTCCTCGCCGTCGAGCGCGGCGCGGGCCACGCCCTCGCGGGCGAAGCCGGCCTTCTCCGCCACGCGTTGCGAGGCCGGGTTCGACACCGCGGCCCGCAGTTGCAGCCGGCGGAAGCCGTGGCGCTCGAACAGCCAGCGCGCGATGGCGGTCACGGCCTCGCCCGCGTAGCCCCGGCCGCGGGCCCACGGCGCGGTCATGTAGCCGACCTCGGCCGTACGGTTGCGCCAGTCGAGGTCCCTGAGGTCCACGTTGGCCACGAAACGGGTGGTGGTGAACTCCTCCGCGGTGAACGCGATGCCCGCGCCCCTCATCCGCATCCGTTCGCAGATGTCGACGAACGCGCGGGCGTGTTCCTCGGTGTAGTCGCGGGGGACGCCGGTCCTGGCCTGGGTGAGCGGGTCGGCGCCGGTGGCGGCCAGGCCGGGCACGTCGGCGGGGACGGGCTGCCGCAGCAGCAGCCGGGGCGTGCGCAGCTCGGTCTTCGGCAGGGCGGGCGCCGGCTCGCCGGAGTCCTCCCGCAGCAGGCCGAGGACGACCAGGTCGTGCGGGCCGTCCTCCTCCAGCACGGCGGCGCGCAGCACGCCTTCCCAGGTGAAGCCCGCTTTCAGCGCGACGCGCAGGGAGGCCGGGTTGTCCAGGTTCGCGGTGAGGTCCACCCTGCGCAGGGCGGTGGTGGCGAACACCCAGGCGGTCAGGGCGCGTACGGCCTCGGTGGCGTAGCCGCGGCCCCGGTACATCGGGTGGACGCCGTAGCCGACCTCGGTCGTGCCCGCCGTCCACGACGTCCTGAACAGGCTGATGGCGCCCACGATGCGGTCGTCGGCCTCGGTCATGGCCAGGTGCAGGCCCTGCTGCGAGCGATACAGCTCGTGCACGCCGTGCGCGAGCCACTGGCCGACGCCGGAGGCGTGGACGGGCGCGCCCGGCGGGAGGAAACGGTCGCCGGGTTCCACCGTCTCCACCACCGACCGCACACGGGCGGCGTCACGGGGGTCGAACGGCCGCAGCACGAGCCGTCCGGCGGCGATGCGCGCATCGGGATCGAACACGTGCGCACCCTACACACTCACGATGTTTGCCCACGAAAGCGGGGGTAGGGGCCGCTTTGAGAGGAGTGAGGGAACTATGGAACGTGGGAGCGACAAGCACGGTCCGCGCCTGGACGATCAGCAGAAGCACGAGACCGAGGGCATGGTCCGCGGCGGCGGCAGCACGCACGCCGAGGAGTGGAAGGAGACCGAGTCCATGCCCGGGCCCGGCGAGGAGTCAGGGCAGTCGTACCCCCCGGGACACGAGCCCGGCACCCCCCAGGGCATCACCCAGCGCGGCGTCGACATCCGCAGCGACCTGGCCAAATGGCTCAGCGACACCCCTTGGCCCGCCTCCAAGGACGACCTGGTCCAGCACGCCGAGGACGTGGACGCCCCCGACCAGGTGGCCGACATGGTGCGATCCCTTCCCGACCGCCGGTTTGTGAACATCGCCGACGTGGCCAAGGCCCTGGGCCTCGGCATCGAAGAGCGGAGGTGGTGACCTGTGCGTCTCGACTTCATCAGGCCCCTGTACGAGCGGCGCGGCCCGTACGCCTCGGTCTATCTGGGCGCGCTCACCGAGCCGCAGCGGGAGACGCACTGGCACAGCGTGCGTGACCAGCTCGACGGGACCGACCCCGCGACCATCGACGCCCTGGAGGTGGCCGCCAACCGGCCGGCGCCCGGCCAGGCGCTGTTCGCCACGCACGGCGCGGTGGTGCTGGCCGAGCCGCTGGCGCGGGCGCCGTACGAGCTGGCGACCGTGTCGCCGCTTCCGCACGTCACGCCGATGCTGAGGCAGCGCGGCGAGAACGTGCCGCACCTGCGGGTCATCGTGGACCACGCCGGGGCCGAGCTGTCGGTGTTCGGCGGCGGCGCGCCGCGCACGACCACCGTGGCGGCGGCCGACTGGCCGCTGCAGAAGACCGCCCAGGGCGGCTGGTCGCAGAAGCGGTACGAGCGGGGCGCCGAGGAGACGTGGGAGAAGAACGCGGTCGCCGTCGCCCGCGAGATCGACGAGCAGGTACGCAGGATCGGCGCCGAGCTGATCATCGTGGCCGGCGAGCCGAAGTCGCGCTCCTACCTGCTGCAACATCTCAGCACCAAGTCCGCCGACCGGGTGATGATGGTCGAGCACGGCAGCCGCGCCGACCACGGCCAGTTCGAGGCCGACGTCGAGCGCGCGCTGGACGACTGGCTCGAACGCCGCCGCGCCGAGCTGCTCGACCGCCACCGCGAGTCATCGGGCCCGGCGGGCCTGTCCCAGGTCGCGCACGCCCTGCGCGAGGGCAGGGTGCACGCGGTGCTCATGCCCGCCCAGCTCGACCGGACCGTGTGGACCGGTGAAGGCGGCACCCAGCTCTCCACCGACCAGGGCGAGCTGCGGCGCTGGGGCGTCGAGCAGCCCGTCGAGGAGCGCGCGGACTCGGCCGTGGTCCGGGCCGCCGCCATGACCGACGCCGAACTGTGGTTCACCGACGACGTGCAGGACGTGGCGGCCGTCCTCAGGTACTGACGACCCTGGACGTGCCGGCGTTCAGGTGCTGATGATCACTTCGAGGGTCCGGGGGCCGTGCACGCCCTCGACCCGGTTCAGCTCGATGTCGCTGGTCGCCGACGGGCCGCTGATCCAGGTGAGCGGACGGGCCGGGTCGAGCCTGGCCACCGCCTCGGGCACGCCCGCCACGATCTGGTCGGCGCGCACCACGCACACGTGGTGGTCGGGGACCAGCGTCTGCGCCCTGGCGCCCTGGCCGGGCCCGTGGTCGAGGACGATGGTCCCGGTCTCGGCGACGGCCACCGCGCAGGCGGTGATCACCCCGTCGGCGGCGTCGAGCGTGTCCCAGCGCCGGTCGGCCCCGGCTTCCGGGCTGCTCGGCGCCGCCCAGGCGAAGCCGTCCGGGACGATCATGCGGCGGCCGGCGGCCAGCTCGGCCAGCTTGCCGGGCACGTCCGCGTCGGGCAGCACGTGCACGACGGCCCGGTAGTCGCGCACCCGCTCGGCGAACAGGCCCACCACGTCGTCCACGTCCGGGCGGGTCCGGTAGTGCCGGGCGACCTCCACCTCGGGCGCGTCCGCGACCGCCTTCCTGACCTTGGCCAGGATCTCCTCACGCGCGCCCATCGTTCCGCTCCCACCACTCTCTGAAGGATTCTTCCGGGATGTCGGGCACGTCCCGGGTGTCGGTCCAGGCCGCCAGCGGGCCGGGCAGCCGCCGCCTCGGCACCAGCCGGCGCAGCCGGCCGGCCAGCCGCTGCGCCCTGGCCAGCCGGGCCTGGTCGGCCAGCACCCAGCCGGCGGCCTTCATGCCCGCGCGCTCGGCCGCCGCGTGCGGCGCCTTGGCCCGCAGGTCCACCAGCACCTCGGGGATGTCGATGGCCACCGGGCAGACCTCCAGGCACGCCCCGCACAGGCTGGAGGCGAACGGCAGTGAGGCGTCCAGGTCGGAGGACATGCCCCTGAGCTGCGGGGTGAGGATGGCCCCGATCGGCCCTGGATAGACCGAGCCGTACGCGTGGCCGCCCGCGCGTTCGTAGACCGGGCACACGTTCAGGCAGGCCGAGCAGCGGATGCAGCGCAGCGCCTGGCGGCCCACCTCGTCGGCGAGCACGTCGGTGCGGCCGTTGTCGAGCAGCACCAGGTGGAAGTCCTGGCCCTCGGTGGCGCCGGTCCACGTGCTGGTGTACGGATTCATCCGCTCACCTGTGGAGCTGCGCGGAAGAAGCTGGAGGAAGACCTCCAGATCCCGCCAGGTCGGCAGGAGCTTCTCGATGCCGACGACGCTGATGAGCGTCTCGGGGAGGGTCAGGCACATGCGGCCGTTGCCCTCCGACTCCAGCACGACCAGCGTGCCGGTCTCGGCGATCATGAAGTTCGCCCCGGAGACGGCGACCTTGCTCCTGAGGAAACGTTCGCGCAGGTGCAGCCGGGCGGCCTCGGCCAGGGCGGGCGGCTCGTCGGTGAGGCCGTCGGGCACGCCGGGCATGCGGTCGAGGAAGATGTCGCGGATCTCCGAGCGGTTGCGGTGGATCGCGGGGACCAGGATGTGGCTGGGGAAGTCGTCCCCGAGCTGCACGATCAGCTCGGCCAGGTCCGTCTCGTACGCGGTGATGCCGCGCCGGGCCAGCGCCTCGTTGAGCCCGATCTCCTGGGTGGCCATCGACTTGACCTTGACCACCTCGGTCTCGCCGGTGGCCGCGACCAGGTCGCCGACGATGCGGTTGGCCTCGTCGGCGTCCCTGGCCCAGTGGACGGTGCCGCCCGCCCGCCGGACGGCCTCCTCCAGCTGGAGGAGGTAGCGGTCGAGGTGGCGGAGCGTGTGATCCTTGACGGCCTTGCCGGCCGCGCGCAGCTCGGCCCAGTCGGGCAGCTCGCCGACGACGCCGGCGCGCTTGCCGCGAATGGTGTGGGTGGCTTTCCGGAGGTTGAACCGCAGTTGCGAGTCCTCAACGGCTTTCGCCGCATTTTTCGGGAAATTTCCAGGCATGCCGAGGAATGTCGCGCTCATCGGGTCTCCTCCGTGGCTGCGAGGATCTCCGCCAGGTGCATCGTCCTGACTCCCGTCTTCTGGCGGCTCAGGGTGCCGCCGATGTGCATCAGGCACGAGTTGTCGGCCGCGCAGATCACCTCGGCGCCCGTGTCGAGGATGCCGCGCACCTTGTCGGCCCCCATGGCGGCCGACACCGCCGGGTTCTTGACCGCGAACGTGCCGCCGAAGCCGCAGCACTCCTCCGCGCCGGGCAGCGGCACGAGCTCCAGACCTCGGACCTTCCGCAGCAGCCGGGTGGGCCGGTCGCCCAGGTGCAGCCCGCGCAGCGAATGGCACGTCGGGTGATATGTCACCCGGTGCGGGAAATATGCGCCAACGTCGTCGACTTTCAGGACGTCCAGCAGGAACTCGCTCAGCTCGTACACCCTGGGCACGACCTCGGCCACGGCCGCCGCGCCCCTGCTGCCCGGCCGCACCAGCTTCGGGTACTGCTCGCGCACCATGGCCGCGCACGACCCGGACGGCGCCACGACGGCGTCGTACCCGGCGAACACCTCGGTGAACTTCCTGGCCAGCCGCACGCCCTCCGCCCGGTAACCGGTGTTGACGTGCATCTGCCCGCAGCACGTCTGGGCGACGGGGAAGTCCACGTCGCAGCCCAGCCTGCGCAGCAGCGACACGACGGCCTTGCCGGTGCCCGGGAAGAGCGTGTCGTTCACGCACGTGATGAACAGGGCGACTCGCACGACTCTCCCAACGAATGGTCCGACCACTGTATGGTCAGACCATACCTAACCACACTGTTCCGGGCCAGCACCGGGGAGGCATCGGTGAAACGCACACGGGCGTTCGAGGACGTGCTCGCCCAGATCGAACGGCGCATCGCCGAGGACGGCCTGACCGTGGGCGACCGGCTGCCCGGCGAACGCCAGCTCGCCGAGCAACTGGGCGTCGGCCGCTCGTCCGTACGGGAGGCGCTGCGCGTCCTGGAGACCCTGGGCGTGGTGTCCTCGCAGGTGGGACGAGGCCCGGACGCGGGAGCCGTGCTGACCTCGCGGCCCGACACGGCGCTCACCGACCTGCTCCGGCTCAACCTGGGCCTGGCCACCCTGGAGCAGCGCGAGGTCGTCGACGCCCGGCTGATGATCGAACGCTGGTCGGCCGCGCACGCGGCGGCGACGGGCTCCCCGGCGGCCGGCGTCGCGGAGCTGGCCGCCGCGATCGAGGGCATGAACCGGGCGGCCACGGCCGAGGAGTTCGTGGAGCACGACACGGCTTTCCACTGCGCGATCGCGGACGCCTCGGGCAACCGGCTCATCGCCGCCATCATGCGCTCACTCCGGGACGCGATGCGCAGGAACGCCATCGAAGCGGTCGAACGCCTCGGCGACCCGTCCGTGCTGCACGCCGACCACGAGCGCATCCGCGCGGCCATCGCGGCGGGCGACCCGGAGGAGGCCCAGCAGGCGGTGACCGACCACCTGGCGCACGCCTACCCCGCCCTGTTCCCCGGTCACTGATGCGCGTCGGCCTCCCGGCAGCCCGCCCCCGAGCAGGCCCGCATCGCCTGGAGCCGGGCGTCGAGGCCGGCCAGCAGCGCCGGGTCGGCGGTGGCCGCGAGGTTGTCGAGCTGGTACGGGTCGGCGGCCAGGTCGTAGAGCTGCCGCTCCCCCGTGTCGTACCTGACGTAGGTGTAGCGCTCGGTGCGCAGCGCCTGGTAGGAGGGCACCGGGGTCTGGGCCGCCGACGACCGGTTGACCGGCCTGTTGAACTCGACCAGCACGTTCTTGCGCCACTGGGCGGGCGGGCTGCCGCGCAGCAGCGGCACCAGCGAGCGCCCCTCGCTGAACGACGGCACGGCGGCCCCGCCCAGCTCGGCGATCGTCGGCGCGATGTCGACGGTCGCGCCGAGCTGTCCGATCGTGGCCCCCGGCCGGATCCCCGGCCCGCGCACCACGAACGGAACCTTGATCGCCTCCTCGAACGGCGTCGTCTTGCCCTGGGTGAGCCGGTGCGTGCCGAGATGGAAGCCGTTGTCGGAGGTGAAGATGATGTAGGTGTTGTCGAGCTTGCCGGACGCCTGCAGCGCCTCGATCACCGAGCGGACCAGGTCGTCGACCCCCAGCATCGACCGCAGCCTCCTGCGGTGGCGCTCGTCGACCCGGTCGATGTCCTCCTGCGTCAGCGAGGGCAGGGAGCTCAGCCACAGCGGCTCCTTGCTCACGTCGGCCTGGTTGAACGACGGCGTGCGCGGCGCGGTGACCTCGGGAAGGTCATCGACGTGCCGGACCGCCGGGTTGGCCGGGTTGTGCGGGCCGATGGGCGTCAGATAGAGGAAGAACGGCTCGTCGGCGCCGGTGATGAAGTCACGTGCCTTGTCGGCCAGCACGTCGGACAGGTAGTCCTCCTCCGACCAGCCGTAGTCGTACAGGTCGCCGTTCTCGTTGAGGCGGTAGCCGTACTCCTCGTAGAGCTTGCGGACCGGGACGTCCCATTCGTCCCAGCCGGGCGGCACGTAGGCGGCGTCGGCGGTGGCGCCGGGATAGTGGTTGAGGAACTTGCCCATCAACGCGGTGCGATAGCCGGCCTGCTGCATCCAGGTGCCGATCGTGGAACGTTCCAGATCAAGGGAATGGAAGCGGTCGAACCCCCCTTCGGGGGCGGTGTTGGTCAGAACGCCGTGGCTGTGGACGTACTGGGAGCGCAGGATCGACGTGCGCGAGGGGCAGCACCAGGAGTTCGTCACGAAGAAGCGGCTGAAGGAGGTGCCCTTCGCCACCAGCTCGGAGTTGATGGCCGGGAAGTAGGGCAGCGTGCCGCTCTCCAGGTCGTCGGCCATCACGAACACGATGTTCGGCCGCGAGGCACTCACGGCGAGCGTCGGCTCGGCCGCCGGCGACAGCAGGAGCAGCAGGCAGAAGAGACGGCAGAGACTCTTGAGCACAATGTCTGATCTCCCCGGCAGATCACGCATTGACACTGCGGCCTCGGTAATGGAACTTTATTCCGGAGGTGCGTATGAAGCTCGGCCTGAACCTCGGCTACTGGCAGCGCGACGCCGACGACGCCACGGAGACCGTCCTCGCCGCCGAACGCCTCGGCTACGACTCGGTGTGGACCGCCGAGGCGTACGGCAGCGACGTGTTCACCCCGCTGGCCTGGTACGGGGCGCGTACGAGCCGGATCAAGCTGGGCACGTCGGTGGCGCAGATCTCGGCCCGCCCGCCGGTCACGACCGCGATGACCGCGATGACGCTCGACCACCTGACGGGCGGTCGGCTGCTGCTCGGCATCGGCGCCTCCGGCCCGCAGGTCGTCGAGGGCTGGTACGGGCAGCCGTTCGCCAGGCCCCTGGCCAGGACCCGCGAGTACGTCGAGATCATGCGCCGCGTGTGGCGCCGCGAGGAGCCCGTGACCAGCGACGGCGACCACTACCCGCTGCCCCTGGCGGGCGGCCTGGGCAAGCCGCTCAAGCTCATCACCCACCCGCTGCGCCGCGACATCCCCGTCTACCTCGGCGCGGAGGGCCCCAAGAACGTCGCCCTGGCCGCCGAGGTGGCGCAGGGCTGGCTGCCGCTGTTCGCCTTCCCCGGCAGGATCGAGGAGATGTACGGCGACGCGCTGGCGGGCCGCGACCCCGGCTTCGAGATCGCCGCCATGGTGATGGTCGTCATCTCCGACGACGTCAGGGCCGCCCTCGACGGCGTCAAGATGATGCTCACGCTCTACATCGGCGGCATGGGCGCCAAGCAGCGCAACTTCCACGCCGACATCATCGGCCGCATGGGCTTCGCCGAGGCGGCCGAGCACATCCAGGCGCTTTACCTGGCCGGCCGCAAGGACGAGGCGTTCCGGGCGATCCCCGACGAGCTGGCCGACGGCATCTCGCTCGTCGGCCCGCCCGGCCGGATCAGGGAACGGCTCGAACTGTGGCACAAGAGCCCGGTCACCAGCCTGCTGGTGATGGGACCGCGCGACGAGCAGTCGCTGCGCACGGTCCGCGACCTCGTGCTGGGCTGACCCGTGTCGGACTGAGTCGTACCCGGCCGGGCGGCTAGTCCGGCCGGGGCGCCGGGTCGTCGGTCACCGAGCGCAGCAGCGGCCTGCTCAGCGCGCCCGCGCCGATCACGCCCGCGAAGCCGGCGCCCACGCAGACCAGCAGCGTGACCACGCCGCTCGTGCTCACTCCGCCGATCATGAACGGCATCGCGCAGAACGCGCCCACCAGGATCGCGCCGCCGCCCATCACGGCCATCGGGATCAGCGTCTCGGCCCGCCGGGCCCGGTCCAGGACCTCCAGGGGCGTGCCCGCCAGCCGCAGCAGCGCGTACGTCTGCCGCCGGTCCAGCACCGACGACGCCGCGGTGATGCCCGCGCTGGCGATCGCCACCAGGAACGACACCGACAGCACCACGATCGTGCCCACCCGCACGTCGGCCAGGAGCAGCAGGCCGAAGCGCTGGTCGTCGGCCTTCGTCGTCGGGGTGCGCCCCGGCACGAGGTCGCTCAGCGCGGTGCGCGCCCGGTCGACCACGACGTCGTCGGCGCCGCTGCCGAGCGCCGCGACCACGGTGTGCTTGACGGTCTTCACCGTGGCCGTGATGCCCGCCCGCCCGAGCCGGTCGCGGGCCTGGTCGGCCACCTTCGACGCCTCGCCCACCGGCGCCACGACGCTGAGCTGGGCGGGCCCGGCGTCCCCGCCGAACGCGCCGGGGCTGAGCAGGCCGAGGAATCCGGCCACGAAGCCGGTCAGGGCCACGCCGCTGACGGTCCGCCAGGCCGAGCGCGGATCGTCCACCAGCCTGCGGGCCGCCAGCAGCCGCGCGGGCCGGCGCGCGGTCCCGGCCGCGACCTTGCCGATGAGGCCGACCACCCACGGTCCGGCCAGGTTCAGGCACAGGAACGCCAGCCCGAGCGCCACGGCCACGAGCGCCACGCTGGTCCCCCTGGTGAGCAGCGGGAACACGGCCAGCACCGCGAGCAGCGCGAGCACGCGGACGAACCGCATGCCGGGCGGCGTCTCCCGCTTGGCCACGCCGAGCGGGCTGACCACGACCCGGCGCAACCCGACCACCGCCGACAGCCCCACCAGCAGCGGCACCGCGACCAGCACGCCGGCCAGGACCAGCAGGTTCGGGAACAGGTCGGCGACGAACCAGGTGCCGCCCTGGATCGGGATGCGCGCCAGCAGCGGCACGGCCGCCCCGAACGCGACGGCCCCGGCCAGGGCCCCGGCGAAGGCCACCAGCACGGCCTCGGCCACCGTCATGCCGACCACCTGGCCCGGCGTCGCGCCGATCAGCCTGAGCGCGGCCAGCCGCTGGTCGCGCCGGGCGACGGTGAGCCTGGCCGCGGCGCCGCCGAACACCAGCAGCGGCACCACCATGAGCACGCTGGCGATCAGCGCCAGCACCTGGTACGCCTCGGCGTCCTCGCTGGGGGTGCCGGCCAGGGTCGCGACCTTGACCGGCGGCTTGCCGAGGATCCAGTCGTCGCTGCGCTCGGCGGTCATCGCGGGCGAGTCCGGCGCGTGGCCGACCACCGCGACGAGTTCCTCGGGCTGGACCAGCGCCTCGTCGCCCAGCACGCCCTTCGGCGCCGGGTAGCGCTTGGCCAGCCGGTCGGCGGGCAACCTGGCGGCCAGCTCGGACAGGGCAGGCGACAGCCACACCTCGCCGGGGGCCGGGAAGCGCGGCATGCCGGGCGGGGCGGGCGCCCCCGGCTTGAGCGCGGCCAGGTCGACGACGGTGATCGTCTGGTCGCCCACGTAGTCGAAGCGGGTCGCCTCGACGGCCACCGCGTCCTTCTGGGCCGCCGCCACGGGGTTGCGCCAGGCGCTGCGGTCGGCCCTGGCGTCGAAGGCGACGTTCGCGGCGACGGCGAACAGCAGCAGCCCTGTGGCCACCGCGACCGCGCCGAAGGTGAGCCAGGTGCCCAGCATGCCCCTGCGGCCGCCGCCCTTGAGCAGCCGCCAGGTCAGGTCGAGGTTCACGCGGTCACCCCGTGGGCGAGCAGGCGGCCGTCGCGGACCTCGACCGTGCGGTCGCACCAGGCGGCCACGTTGGGGTCGTGCGTGACGACGATCAGGCAGGCCCCGTTGTGCCTGGTCGCCTCGGTGAGCAGGCGCATGGTGTCCTGGCCGGTCTGCTGGTCGAGCGCACCGGTCGGCTCGTCGGCGAAGACGACGGCGGGCTTGCTCACCAGCGCCCTGGCGATGGCCACGCGCTGGGCCTGGCCGCCGGACAGCTCGCCGGGCCGCCGGGTCTCCATCTGGTGCAGGCCGAGCAGCGGGAACCACTCGCGGGCCTGCCGTACGGCCTGGGCGCGCGGCACTCCGCCCAGCATGAGCGGGAGCGCCACGTTCTCCTCGGCGGGCAGCTCCGGCAGGAGCTGGCCGAACTGGAAGACGAAGCCGAAGCGGGTGCGGCGCAGGGCGCTGCGCTGGCGCTCGCCCATGGCGT
The DNA here is from genome assembly GCF_040631115.1 of Nonomuraea sp. NPDC005692. Classification (NCBI taxonomy): domain Bacteria; kingdom Bacillati; phylum Actinomycetota; class Actinomycetes; order Streptosporangiales; family Streptosporangiaceae; genus Nonomuraea; species Nonomuraea sp. NPDC005692. The sequence goes on from NZ_JBEXYU010000025.1 coordinate 123,855, forward strand.
CGATGCGCTGGCCCATCAGGTGGACCTCGCCGTCGTCCGGCTTCATGATCCCGGCCAGGCAGTGGAGGAGGGTCGACTTGCCGGAACCGCTCGGGCCCATGATGGCCACGGCCTCTGCCGCCCGTACCGTGATGTCCACGCCGCCCAGGGCGACCGTCTGCCCGAACCGCTTGGCCAGGGCTCGTCCAACAAGCACGTCGTTCATGGCCTCCACCCTTCCGCGGCGGAGGGTGGCGGCGGATCGGCCGTGCGTCCATTTCGGCCTCGGCCGAACGGCTGATCCTTAGAGTTGAGCCGTGACTATTCGGGTTCTCATCGCCGACGACCAGCAGCTGGTGCGCACCGGCTTCCAAATGATCTTGGACGCTCAACCGGACATGGAGGTCGTGGCCGCCGTGGCCGACGGCGCCGAGGCCGTGGCCGAGGCCAGGCGGCTACGGCCTGACGTGTGCCTGCTCGACATCAGGATGCCCAAGCTCGACGGGCTGGAGGTGACCCGCGTGCTGGCCGGGCCGGGCGTGGAGAACCCGATGCGGGTGGTCATCGTCACCACCTTCGACCTCGACGAGTACGTCTACGGCGCGCTGCGCGCCGGGGCCACCGGCTTCCTGCTCAAGGACAGCGGCCCCACGCTGCTCATCGAGGCGGTCAGGGCCGCCGCCGGGGGCGACGCACTGGTGTCGCCGTCGGTCACCGTACGGCTGCTGCAGCACCTGACCCAGCCCAGGCGGGCGGCCGAGCCGCCGAACGGCCCGCTGACCGACCGCGAGCTCGACGTCGTGCGCCTGGTCGCCAGGGGACGCACCAACCAGGAGGTGGCCGCCGAGCTGTTCGTGTCGCTGTCGACGGTGAAGACGCACCTGGGCAGCATCCAGGCGAAACTCGGTGTCCGCAATCGAGTGGGAATTGCGGCTTGGGCGTGGGAATCCGGCGTGGTGAGCTGATTAACAGCGGTGCTCACGGGATACAAGTGAGTCAGAACCTCAGCGCATGGCCCGGGGGGAGAACATCGTGCGCTACGCCCAGGCACCGCCAACCAAAGCAGCTTCCGCCGTATATGTGACGCTTGCCGCGCAGGTCCTCTCCCTGGGCGCCCTCGTGGTCTTCGAGCAGTCCCGCGGCCGTCATCTCGCCGTCCAGCTCGCCGCGTTCGGCGGCCGTCCCCAGGGGGCGCAGGCGGAGGCGGTCGTGGGGGCGGTGACGATGTTCGCGGTGCTGATGATGCTGGTCGCGGGCACCTCCGTCGCCGCCGGGGCCGCCTACGTCACCTGGATCGTGCGGGCCCGTCAGGTGAAGGACCGTTCCAGCCCCACCGGGCCGGTCGCGGCCGCCTGGCTGATCCCCGTCGTCAACCTGGTGGCGCCCGCGCTGCTGGTCGACGACGTGTGGCGGCGGGCCAAGCCGCCGGCCGGGCGGCGCGGGCGGTGGCTCGTGCTGCTGGCGGCGTGGTGGCTGAGCTGGCTGGCCATGCTGACGCTGGTCACGGTCCGCCTCCCGCTGGAGTCCTCCTCCGACGGGCTGACCGGGGTGGGGGTGCTGGAGCTGGGCGGCGCGGCGGTGGCGGCCCTGCTGTGCGCCGCCACCGTCCGCGAGGTCACCCGCGTCCAGCGGCTCGACGTGGCCGGGCGGCTGCGCGAGGCGGTCGCCGAGTCCGCGCCCGGCCCCGAGGTCGTGACCCGGCTGACCACCCGGCCCGCCCAGGGCTCGGCCCCGTTCGGCCACACCGGCTAGCGACCGCCGGGGGGCCGGGCACAGGGTCAGGCCGCCGTCGGGCCGGAGCTGCCGGGGCTGGCGTGCCAGAGTTGCCGGGGCGGGGTGGCGATGGCGGGGCCGAGGTCGGAGTAGGGCGAGAGCCGGAAGCCGTTGGCGTACTCGATCCTGCGTCCGCCGACGCCGGGCCGCTCTTCGGGGGCCCGGTCGAGCAGGGCGCGGACGGCCTCGACGCCCTCCGCGCGCCACAGCGCGTCCAGGTCGGTGAGGTTCCAGCAGTCGACGGCGCGCATGGAGACCGCGCGGGCCCCCGTACGGCGGACCACTCCCCTGGCCAGCATGAGCCACGAGCCGAACACCGTCGCCGCGCACCTGCCCTGCACCGACTCGAAGAACGTCAGGTCGACCGGCCCCGTCGAGTCGTCGAGAGTGGTGAAGATGACCCGCTGCCCCGAACGCACGGCGGGCGTCTGGGTGGCCACCTTCACCCCGGCGACCAGCACCTCCGCGCCGTTGCGCTGGGCGAGCAGGTCTTTGGAGCGCACCACCCCGAGCGCGTCGAGCAGCTCGTCGTGGAAGCTGATGACGTGCCGGCTGACGTCGATGCCGAGGATCTCCAGCTCGGCCTCGACCATCTCCGTCTCCGTCATCTCGGGCAGCTCGCCGGGCGGCAGGTGCTCGCCGAAGCCGAGCGGCAGCTGCGTGGACGGCTGCTCGGCCCTGGGACGCGGCGGCGCCGCGGTGTAGCGCCTGGACCGGGGCGCGGCCGAGCGCACGCCGATCGACGACGCCCGCTCCAGCGCCCCCACCTGGGCGATCAGGTCGCGCCGGGTCAGCTCGCCCGGACGCCAGCGAGGGCCGCCGGGACGCAGGCCGTGCAGCGCGTCGAGCCCGCCGACCTGGACGATGCGCTCGATGGTCGGGCGCGAGGGCCTGGCCCGGTCCCAGAAGTCGGCCAGTGACGTGTACGGCTGCCCGGCCACCATGCGCTCGACCTCGGCCTCGCTCACCCCCTTGATCGCCGAGAACGGCACCCGCAGCGCGTAACCGCGGCCGATCTCCCCGATCCTGAACTCCTGCCGCACCGGACGCCGCTCCTCCCCCAGCTCCGACGGGCTCACCCGCAGCCGCAGCGGCGGGCGCGGGCCGAGCCGTTCCACCCGCCAGTCCTTGCCGGACCCGTTGACGTCGAGCGGCAGGATCTCGACCCCGCACTGCCGGGCCTCGTCGATGATGACCCGCGACGGGTACATGCCGGGGTCGTGGGTGAGCACCCCGGCGAAGAACGCCGCCGTGTGGTGCCGCTTGAGCCAGGCCGACTGGTAGGTGGGCAGCGCGAACGCCGCCGCGTGCGCCTTGCAGAACCCGAAGGCGCCGAACGCGTCGAGCACCTTCCAGGCCCGCTCCACCGCCGCGTCACCGAACCCGTTGGCCCTGGCCAGCGGCACGAACGCCTTGCGCACCCGCTCCCGGCCCTCCGGCGTGCCGAGGGTGCGCCGCAGCGTCTCGGCGAAGGACAGGTCGCGTCCCGTCATCACCGAGATGATCTTCAGCACCTGCTCGTGGAAGACGACCACGCCGTGCGTCTCCTTCAGCGCCTCGCGCAGCCGGGCGTGCGGGTAGTACGGCTGCCGCCACCCGTGCCTGGCCTCCAGGTACGGGGTGACCATGTCGGAGTTGACCGGCCCCGGCCGGAACAGGGAGATGTCCACGATCAGGTCGTGCATCCGGCGCGGCTCCAGCTTGGCCACCAGCTCCCGCTGGCCCGGCGACTCGATCTGGAAGCAGCCGAGCGTGCGGCTGGCGCAGATCATGTCGTAGGTCTCCCGGTCGTCGTGCGGGACGTACTCGACGCCGGGGTCGTCGCCGGCCTGCTCGTCCAGCCTGACCTCGATGTCGTCCACGCGTTTGACCTCGCTCAGCGCGTACGCCATGGCCGACTGCATCCGCACGCCCAGCACGTCCAGCTTGAGCAGGCCGGCCTCCTCCACGTCGTCCTTGTCGAACTGGGACATCGGGAACTCCAGCAGGCTGCGTTCCACCGGCGTCCTGTCGCGCAGGCCCGAGTTGCCGACCAGCACGCCGCACGGGTGCAGCGCGATGTGCCTGGGCAGGCCGTCGAGCTTCTCGGCCAGCCGGAACACCCGGTCGAGCCCGGCCTCGCCGAGCCGGCTCTCGCGCAGCTCGGGCAGGTCGGCCAGGGACGCGGTGATCTGCCTGGCCCTGATGTGCGGGAACGCCTTGGCGATGGCGTCGATCTCGTGCGGCGGCAGGCCCATCGCGCCGGCGACGTCCCTGATGGCGCTGCGCGCCCGGTAGGTCTCCATCATGGACACGCAGGCCACCCGGGCCTCGCCGTAGCGTTCGAAGATGGCCTTGTAGCAGTCGAGCCGGCGGGCCGACTCCACGTCCACGTCGATGTCGGGCAGGCCGACGCGGCCCTCCGACAGGAAACGCTCCATGAGCAGGCCGTGGTCGAGCGGGTTCACCTCGCCGATGCCGATGAGGTAGTTGACCAGGCTGCCGGCGCCCGAGCCGCGGACGGCACAGCGGATGTCCATGCCGCGGATCATGTCGGTGATGCCGGCCACGGCGATGAAGTACCCGGACAGGCGCTTGCGCTCGATGACGTCCAGCTCGGCCCGCAGGCGTTCCCTGGCCTCCGCCGAGCGGTCGAGGCCGCGCCTGACCAGGCCGTCCTCGACGCGGTTGCGCAGCAGCGGCACCGGGTCGCTGCCGACCTCGGGCAGGTTCAGGTCGGGCGGGTCGTTCCTGAGCGCGAGCAGCCGCAGCGGGTCCATCGAGCACGCCTCGGCCAGGCGCCTGGTGGTGAACAGCAGCCGGGCCACCCGCTCCCGGTCGGCGCCGCAGACCTTGGCCGCCACCTGCCACATCTCCTTGGTGCTCTTGAGGTAGGCGTGCGAGGTGCTGCTCTCCAGGTGCCTGGGGTGCAGCGGGACGAGCCGGCGGGCCGCGTCGAGCACGTCGCCGACCTGGTGGTCGGCCGGGTCGAGGTAGCGGGCGGCGTTGGTCAGCACGGCCGGCACGCCGGCGGACTCGGCCAGGCCGAGCATGCGGACGGCCGTGGTGGCGTCGCGGAAGCCGTACTGGTCGACCAGTTCGATCACCACGCCGGGGACGGCGGCGCGCCACCGGCCGAGCAGCGTCCTGGCCTGCTCGTCGCGGCGTTCGGCGATCGCGCGGCCGACGTCGGAGCGTGGCCCGAGCAGCACCACGAGCCCGTCCTCGGCGCCGAACCCGTGGTCGCCGCCCGCCGCCCCGGCCCAGGCGCCGACCAGCTCGCGGGTCACCTTGGGCGCGCCGCGCTCGCCGGCGGCGTGCGCGGCGGTGACCAGGCGGCACAGCCGCGACCAGCCGCCGGAGCGGGCCAGCACGGTGACCCGGTCCTCGGCGCCGGGCCCGCTCCTGGGCCCGGTCGCGGGCCGCGGCGCGCGCAGGCCCGGCGCGGGCGTGACGGCCGGGACGTCGAGCGCCAGGTTCACGCCGACCACGGGGGCGATCCCGGCGTCCGCGCACGCCTGGACGTGCTTGACCGCGCCGTAGAGCCCGTCGCGGTCGGTCAGCGCGAGGATGTCCATGCCGTGTTCGGCGGCCCGTTCCACCAGGGCGTGCGGGAAGGCGGTGCCGTACCTCATGGAGTAGGCCGAGGCCACGTCGAGGTGCGGGAACGGGGGCGCCATCAGTCCCACGCCCGCAGCAGCAGCCAGCCGTCGCCGGCGGTGTCGTAGCGCAGCTCGTACGAGCCGACCTGGCGCCCCGGGCTCGCCTCCACCCGCCAGAAGCGGCGCTCGCCGGGATCGCCCTCGCCGGTCTTCCACCACTCGCGCGCCACGACCCAGTGGTCGAGCACGTCGCGGACGAGATAGAGCCGGTCGCGCCAGACGAACTGGGTCGGCTCGCCGTCTCTGGTCCACACCTCTATCGGATCGCCATAGAGTCTGCTCAAGACGCTTCTCCCCGCGGCTCTGGTTCCTTTGCTGAGCCACCCGGGGGAAGACGGGCGCTTATGTATCGAACATATGTTCTTACGGCCCGAAGCGCAAGTCGCCCGCCCGCCGCGTCAGGGGGTTGGCGCCGATCGAGTTGCGGATGCTGAAGGTGACGCTGCCCGCCCGGTACCGGTCGTCGGAGGACTCCACCGGGCGGCCCTCGTGCGTGGTGGTGACGCGGCGCTGGCGCAGGAGCGGGCTGCCGCGCCGCACGCCCAGCAGCCGGGCGTCCCCGGCGCCGGCGGGCACGGCGTCGATGAGGTGCTCGCCGTAGGCGAAGATCAGGCCGACGGAGTCGTACAGGGCCTCGGTGACGGACGCGCAGTCGGCGGGCAGCGCCTCGACGGCGGGGGCCACCCACTCGGCGTAGACGGTCCGCTCGACCAGGACGGGCTCGCCCTCCAGCGAGCGCAGGCGCAGCACCTCCAGCACCTCGCCCCCGCCGAACCTGGCGGACTCGGGCGCGGTGGCGGCCCGGCGGCGCTGGGAGATCACCTGGCCGCCGATGCGGTAGCCGTTGGCCCTGGCCCACTGGGCGAAGCTGTGCAGCTCGGCGAAGCTCTGGCTGCGCGCGTTGCCGAGCACGATGCGCCTGGCGCCCTGCCTCGACCCCACCAGCCCCTCGGCGACCAGCACGGCCACCGCCTGCCGCACGGTCCCGCGCGCCGCCCCGTGCCGGGCGGCCAGCTCGGCCTCGCTCGGGAGCTGGGAGCCGACCGGGTACGCGCCCGCCAGGATGTCATCACGCAGCTCAGCGGCTATCCGTTCATAGCGCGCAACCATTCGCGACCTTCTCCATTCACGAAAGAGCAATGTTTATGCGACTTACTGGTGCTCGCTTGTTTGTACAAGTTCCCTTAAGTTCTTTCCACACCCCCCGGAGAGTGGAGGCGACGTGTTCACACCTCGCGCCCGTACGGCCGGCGTCATCGCGGCCCTTACCGTTGTCACCGCGGCGTGTGGCGCCGCCCCGAGCAGCCAGCAGACCACCAAGACGGCCGAAGGCGGGGCGAACGCGGCGACCGCCGCCTCCGCCGCCGACTTCGGCGGCTTCGACAAGCTCGTCGAGGCCGCCAAGAAGGAGGGCAACCTCCACGTCATCGCGCTCCCGCCCGACTGGGCCAACTACGGCGAGATCATCAAGTCGTTCGAGGCCAAGTACGGCATCAAGATCGAGAGCGAGACGCCCGACGCGGCCAGCGCGGACGAGATCAACGCCGTCAAGACCCGCAAGGGCCAGGACCGCGCCCCCGACGTGCTCGACCTCGGCCAGTCGTTCGCGATCAGCGGCGCCAAGGAAGGGCTGTTCGCGCCGTACAAGGTGCAGTCGTTCGACAAGATCCCCGAGGGTCAGAAGGAGCCGACGGGGCTCTGGACCAACGACTACGGCGGCTACGTCTCGATCGGCTGCGACGCCAAGAAGATCGCCAACTGCCCGACCAGCTACGCCGACCTGCTCAAGCCCGAGTACAAGGGCAAGGTCGCGATGAACGGCAACCCGACCAAGTCGGGCTCGGCCTTCGCCGGCGTGTACGCCGCGGCCATCGCGAACGGCGGCTCCTTCGACGACATCCAGCCCGGCATCGACTTCTTCAAGAAGCTCAAGGACGCCGGCAACTACAACCCGGTCGAGACGACCCCGGCGACCATCGAGAAGGGCGAGACCCAGATCAGCATCGACTGGGACTACAACAACGCCGCCTACGCCCCCCAGATGGCCGCCAAGGGCCTCGACTGGAAGGTGAACGTGCCGACCGACGGCAAGTACTTCCAGATGTACGCCCAGGCCGTCAACAAGGACGCCCCGCATCCGGCGGCGGCCAGGCTGTGGCAGGAGTACCTCTACAGCGCCGAGGGCCAGAACCTCTACCTCAAGGGCTTCGCCCGTCCGGTGCTGCTGCCGTCCATGACCTCCGACGGCACGGTGGACAAGGTGCTGGCCGCGAAGCTGCCCCAGGTCGAGGGCACGCCCGAGTTCCCCACGCCCGAGCAGGTCGACGCGGCCAAGGCCAAGCTGGCCAGCGGCTGGGACGCCGCGATCTCGGGATGACCCGCCCGCGTTCCAGGGGCTGGGCCGGCGCCCTGCCCCTGCTGGCCTTCTTCGCCCTCGTCTTCGGGGTCCCGGCGGTCGCACTGGTGGCGGGGGCCTTCACCGTCCAGGGACGGCCGAGCCTGGCCAACGTCGCGCAGAGCCTCCAGGGCGGCTACCTCGTCGCCATGGCCGGGAGCGTCAAGCTGTCGGCCGTGGTGGCGCTGGCCGGGGCCGTCCTCGGCACGTTCCTCGCCTACGCCGTGGTGACCTCGCGCTTCACGCTGCTGCGCGAGGCCGTGCTGACCGCCTCGGGCGTGCTGGCCAACTTCGGCGGGGTGCCGCTGGCGTTCTTCTGGATCGCCACGCTGGGCAACTCGGGCGTGATCAGCGGCCTGGTGGGGCTGCCCTCGGGGTCGTTGTACACGTTCTGGGGGCTGGTGATCGTCTACCTGTACTTCGCGATCCCGCTGATGGTGCTGGTCATGGCGCCCGCGCTGGACGGGCTGCGGCCCCAGTGGCGCGAGGCCGCCGCCAACAGCGGCGCGACCGCCTGGCACTACTGGCGCCTCGTCGCGCTGCCGGTGCTCGCGCCCGCGATGCTGGGCGGGGTGGTGCTGCTGTTCGGGTCGGCGTTCTCGGCGTACGCGACCGCGAACGCCATGGTGGGCACCGTCGTGCCGCTGGTCACCCTGAAGATCGCCAGCGCGCTGACCGGTGACGTGCTGGTCGGCTACGAGAACATCGCGCTGGCGCTCAGTCTCGACATGATCGTGGTGGCCGGGCTGGTGATGGCGATCTACCTGCCGCTGCAGAGGAGGAGCTCCCGATGGCTGCGCTGACCGGGCTGGAGCCCGTCGCCGCGGCGGCGGCGAAACCGCCCGCCCGGCCCCGCTGGTGGCGCGGCCTGGTGTTCGCCCTGGCCGCGGCCTACTTCCTGATCCCGCTCGGGGCCTCGCTCTGGTACACGGTCCACAACCCGGCCACCGGGGTGTCGTTCTCCGCCTACGGCGAGCTGCTGACGGCCGAGGGCTTCGCGCGTTCGCTGCTGCTGTCGCTGTCGCTGGCCGCCGCGACGATCGTGCTGGTCCTGCTGCTGGCGTTGCCGGCGATGCTGGCCGTACGGCTGTTCGCGCCGCGGCTGCGGCCGGTGATGGAGGTGCTGTGCACGCTGCCGCTGGTGGTGCCGCCGATCACGTTCGTGGCCGGGCTGACGACGTCGTTGCGTGACGGGGCCGACATCCTGGCGCCGACGCCGTTCTGGGGCACGCTGATCGCGATCCAGGACCCGGGGTTCCCCGTCGTGCTCGTGCTCGCGTACGTCGTGCTGGTGCTGCCGTTCGTCTACCGCTCGCTGGACGCCGGGCTGCGCACCATGGACGTGCGCACGCTGGTCGAGGCCGCCCGGAACCTGGGCGCGTCCTGGCCGCACGTGCTGCTGCGGGTCGTGGTGCCGAACCTGCGCTCGGCCCTGGCCAGCGCGTCGTTCCTGACGCTCGCGCTGGTGCTGGGCGAGTACACGGTGGCCAGCCTGCTCGGCTACGAGCCGTTCGCGGTCTGGATCGTGACCGTGTCCGGCTCCAAGGGGCAGCTGTCCGTCGCCGTCTCCATCCTCAGCCTGCTGCTCATCTGGGTGTTGCTGCTCGCCGTCTCCACCGTCTTCAGTGGAAGGAAGAAATCATGACCGCTGCGGTGGAGTTCCGCGGGCTGCGCCGGGTGTTCGGCAGGACGGTCGCGCTCGACGGGTTCGACCTGACCATCGCCCCCGGCGAGTTCGTGGCGCTGCTGGGGCCGTCGGGCTGCGGCAAGACGACGGCGCTGCGCTGCGTGGCCGGGTTCGAGCGGCCCGACTCCGGCGCGGTGCTGCTGGACGGCAAGGACATCACGAACGTGCCCGCCAACAAGCGCGACGCCGGGATGGTCTTCCAGTCCTACTCGCTCTTCCCCAACCTCAACGCCCGCGACAACGTGGCCTTCGGCCTGCGCGTACGCAAGGCTCCCGCGGCCGTCCGGCACGCCAGGGCCGCCGAGCTGCTCGAACTCGTCGGCCTCCCCACGCACGCCGACCGTTTCCCGCACCAGCTCTCCGGCGGCCAGCAGCAGCGCGTCGCCCTGGCCCGCGCGCTCGCGCTCGAACCGCGCGTGCTGCTGCTCGACGAGCCGCTGTCGGCGCTCGACGCCAAGGTGCGGGTGACGTTGCGCGAGGAGATCCGCCGGTTGCAGCTCGACCTCGGCATCACCACCGTCTTCGTCACCCACGACCAGGAGGAGGCCCTGTCCATCGCCGACCGGGTCGCGGTGCTGCGCGAGGGACGGCTGGAGCAGTGCGGGCCGCCCGCCGAGGTCTACGACCGGCCGGCCACTCCGTTCGTCGCCGAGTTCGTCGGAGCCATGAACCACCTGGCCGGGCGGCTGTCCGGGGACGGCGTCACCGTGCTCGGCCAGCTCCTTCCCGTGGACGGCCCGGCGCCCGCCGAGCCCGACGTGGACGTGCTGATCCGGCCCGAGGCCGTCCGGGTCACGCCCGACCCGGACGGCGGCGCCGAGGTGCTGGCCGCGTCCTTCCGGGGGGCCTCGGTGCGGCTGCGGCTGTCGCTGGAGGGCGGCGAGGTGCTGGCCGACGTGCCGGGGCACGAGGCGGCCCGGCTGGGGGCGGGGGCCCGCGTCACGGTCCGGCTGGTGGAGCGCCCGGTGCTGGTGGCCGCCCGTACGGTGACGGCGCCGGCGCCGGTGTTGTCGGCCGATGCCTGAGAGGCCGGCCGACGCGGTCCTGTTCGACATGGACGGCACGCTGGTGGACACCGAAGGGCTCTGGTGGCAGGCCGCGGCGTCGGTGGCCGGGTCGCTGGGCCGTGCGCTGACGGCCGCCGACGCGCCGCACGTGACGGGCCGCACGGTGGGCGACACGGCCGCGTACCTGGTGGACGGGGCCGGCGGGGTGAGCGCGGACGGGGTGGCGAGCGCGCTCACGGAAGCGTTCGCCGAGCGCGTCAGGACGGGGCTGACGGTCGTGCCGGGGGCGCCGGAGCTGCTGGCCGAGCTGGCCGCGGCGGGCGTCCCGACCGCACTGGTGACCGCCTCCCCCCGCAGCATCGTGGAGCTGGTGCTGCCGAGGCTCGGGCACGCGTTCGACCTGGTGATCGCCGACGAGGACACCGCCCGGGGCAAGCCGCACCCGGACCCGTACCTGGAGGCGGCCCGCAGGCTGCGGGTGGCGCCGGCGCGGTGCGTGGCCGTCGAGGACAGCCCGGCGGGCGTCGCCGCGGCCACCGCCGCGGGCTGCCGCGTGCTGGTGGTGGACCCGGTACGCGGGCTGGCCCAGGTGCGGGCCGGGCTGCGCGGCGCTCCCCCGCACGGGGGATGAGCCCGCCTCCCGCAGGGGAGGGACGGGCCCGCGGGTGTCGGCAGGATTCCGGTCATGAGCCCGGAGATGAAAATTGTCAGGACGCCCGCCGTCGCGCTCGCGCTGGTCGTCCTCTACGGCGGCCTGCGCGTCTACTGGGAGCTCGGCCACATGCCGGAGCGCATGTCGCCGATCGGGTCCGACCTGATCGTGTTCACCGGCTGGGCGGCGGTGGGCCTGTGCGCGGCGGCCGCGGCGGCGCTGGTCGTCATGATGGCCGTGCGCCCCGACGGCCCGCTGGGGTGGGCGCCGCCGGCGCTGGCGTGGGCGGTGGGCGGCGCGCTCATCGTGTCGGGGGCGCTGCTGCTGCTCGACGTGGTGTCCATGGTCGTGCCGGGGCTCGGCATCCCGTTCTCGTGGGCGGGGGCGCTCAGCAAGGCGGCCTGCGTGGGCTCGGGGGTGCTGCTCTGGCGGTCCGCGGCGGCCTACCGGCGGCGGGCCGCGGGGGCCTGCGCGGCGTGCGGGCGGCGGTCGTCCCGGGTGCTCGCCCGTACGCCGGGGTGGGCCTTCGCCGCGGCCTACGTCTCCGTGGCCGGCTGCCTGGCGCGGATCGCGGCGCAGGCGGCCGTCGGGTTCGACGTCGTGCCGTACCGTGCCGGGGTGGTGGCGTTCGAGGTGGGGTTCCTGCTCGCCGGGACGCTGCTGCCGCTGGCGCTCGTCCACCGGTTCGGGCGGGTGTGGCCGGGATGGGTGCCGTGGCTGGCCGGGCGTCCGGTGCCGCGCCGGCTGGTGTTGTGGCCGGGGGTGGGGGTGTCCGGCGGACTGCTGGCCTACTTCGGGGTGGCGCTCGGGCAGATGGCCGCCGAACGGCTCAGCGGGGGCGTGCCGTTCTCCGGGGGCGATCTGCCCGAGGCGTTCTTCTGGGTGGCCGTGCCCGGGTACGTGGTGTGGGGCGCCGGGATGGCCGTGGCGGCCTGGTCGTACGCGCGGCGTACGCGCATCGCGTGCGAGTTCTGCGGCGGATAGCCGCGAATCGGTAAGCTGGGCCGCCGTGAGCGGTGATATATCCCAGATCGGGCGCTACCGGCTGCTGAGCGTGCTCGGGCGGGGCGGCATGGGCACGGTCCATCTCGCCGAGGATCCCGCCGGGCAGCGGGTCGCCATCAAGGTGATCAATCCGGAGCTCAGTCAGCACGAGCAGTTCCGGATGCGCTTCCGCCGGGAGGCCGACGCCGCTCGCCGCGTCCGCAGGTTCTGCACCGCCGCGGTGCTCGAGGCCGCGCTCGACGGCGACCTGCTCTACGTGGTCACCGAGTACGTGCCCGGCCCCAATCTGGAGGAGGCCGTACGCCAGTCGGGGCCGCTGCGCGGGTCGAGCCTCGACGCGCTGGCCGTCAGCGTGGCCACCGCGCTCACCGCCATCCACGGCGCCGGGGTGGTCCACCGAGACCTCAAGCCGTCGAACGTGCTGCTGTCCCCCGTCGGGCCGCGCGTGATCGACTTCGGCATCGCGCGAGCGCTCGACACGCTGGGCGGCGTCACCGGCACCGGCGAGCTGGTCGGCACGCCCCGGTACATGGCCCCCGAGGTGCTGCGCGGCGAGCCGGTCTCGCCCGCCTGCGACGTGTTCTCGTGGGGCTGCCTGGTCGCGTTCGCGGCGAGCGGGCGGGCGCCGTTCGGCGGCGACACGCTGCCCGCCATCGTCTACCAGGTGCTCAACGCCGAGCCCGGCCTCGACGACGTCGATCCCGGCCTGCGCGAGCTGGTCGGGGCCGCGCTGCGCAAGGATTCGGCCGCGCGGCCCACCGCGCAGCAGCTCCTCGACCACCTCGTGGGCCGCTCGGCCGCGCCCGAGCAGGCCGCGCACACCGTGCAGGTGGCCTGGCAGCACGCCACCACCCCGTTCACCGAGGCCAGGCCCACGGCGGCGAAGCGGCGCGGCAGGCTGCTCGGGATCGGCGCGGCCGCCGCGGCGGTGCTCGTGGCCGGCTCGGTGGCCGCCTGGGCGATGCTCACCCCGGGCGGGCCGCCCGACGACCTGGGCGTCCTGTACCGCGAGGACTTCACGCAGACCTCCGGCGGCTGGCTCGGCACGTACGACCCCGACGCCACGGGCAGCAAGGGCTACCGCACGGACGGCACGTACGGCCTCGACGTGGCAGACGGCCGCGAGGAGCAGCGGGCCAAGGCCCCCATCCCGTTCCTCGTCGCCACGCCCACCAACACCCCCGACCCCTCGGCCACGCCCACGCCGATGTTGCCGTCGTCGGTGGTCGTCGGCGTCACCGCCGAGGTCGGGGAGTACGCGGGCAACGGCGAGTACGGCCTCTACTGCCACAACTCCGACGATGACGACACCTACTACGAGTTCGGCCTCGACACCGAGGGGAACGCGCGGATCCGCCGCGTGTACGACGGCGCGGGCGGCACGCTGACCCAGCCCGCCAAGGTGGCCAAGCCGGAGGGACGGATGCGCATCGTGGCCTCGTGCGAGCAGCGCGGCGCCGGGGTGCGGCTGACGATGTGGGTGAACGACAAGCGGGTGCAGCAGGCCGACGACCCCAACGGGCTCGGCAACGGGTACGTCGGGGTGTTCGCGCGTACGCCCAAGGACACCCAGTCGTTGCTGAAGATGACGTTCGACGACTTCGAGCTGCGGGGGCAGAAGGAGCCTTAGACGGGCGGGCCCGCGTTCCCGGCGGCCATCGGGGTAGGGGGTGTGGATGGCGAAGCTCATGGACCGGGTGCGCGCGTACCTGCGCAGCCCTGAAGGCAGGCAGACCGTCGAGAAGGCCAAGCGCATGGCCCGAGACCCGCAGAACCAGGAGAAGGCCCGGCGTTTCCTCGACCGGTTCCGCACCCGGCGCCACTGACGAGCCCCGCGACCGCCTCTTCCGGGCGGCCGCTTCCATCGGCCACCTCGTCGCGACCGCTTCCGTCGGCCGCCTCACCGTGGCCGCCTCACCGTGGCCGCCTCTCCGTGGCCGCTTCCGTCGGTGGCCGCTTCCGTCGGTGGCCTCTCTGCGGCCGCTTCTTCGCGGCCGCTTCTTCGCGGCCGCCGCTCTGATCGGGGTTCTCAGAGGATCCCGGCGCGGGCGGCGGCCAGGGCGGCGTCGGCGGCGCGGTCGGCGTCCCGCTCGCTCACCGGCTCGTGCGCGACGAACAGCCGGTAGTAGACCGGGGCGACGGCCACCCTGATCACCTCCTGCACGTCGACGACGTCGGGCAGCTCGCCGCGGGCAATCGCGCGCCGCACCACCTCGGCCGACTGGTCGTGCCGGGCGGTGAAGAACTCGTGCAGGGCCCGCGCCGCCTCCGGGTTCTGGACGGCCGCCGCCACGAACGCCGACGACACCGGCCCCATCTCCGGGTCGGCGAACCCGCCCCGGACGAGCTGGACGATCGCCCGCAGGTCGCCCTCGACGCTGCCGGTGTCGGGGATCGGCCACGGCTCGTCCTTGGCCAGCTCCAGGGCGTCGGAGATCAGGCCCTCCACACTGCCCCACCGCCGGTAGACGGTGGTCTTGTGCACGCCCGACCGCTCGGCCACGTTCTCGACCGTCAGGCCGCGGAAGCCATGGGCCGCCAGCTCGGCCAGGGTCGCCTGGCGCACGGCGTCGCGAACTCGCGCGCTGCGCCCTCCCGGACGTCTGTTAGGTTCCAAAAACTACTCCAGTTGCGTTTGCGGCTTCACCTGTGCCAAACTAACGCTACAACAGTTGCGATTGGAGTTCCATCCTGATCAACGTTCGAGGGCTCAGCAAGTCGTACGGCGACCGCTCCGTGCTCACCGACGTGTCCCTGTCCGTGGGCCCCGGCGAGCGCGTGGGCGTCGTCGGCGAGAACGGCTCCGGCAAGTCCACCCTGCTCCGGCTACTGGCGGGCGTCGAACAGTCCGACGACGGCGAGATCACCGTCACCGGCGGCGCCCCAGGGCGGGTCCCAGGCGAAGTCGCCGGTGACGTCGCTACCGATGTCTCCGGTGACGTCGGCCACCTCGGCCAGACGCTCGGCCTGCCGCCCGGTCACACCGTCCAGCAGGCGGTCGACCACGCGCTCGCCGGCCTGCGGGCCATGGAGCGAAGGCTGCGCGAGCTGGAGTCGGCGCTCACCGACGACGTCATGGGCGAATACGGCGAGCTGCTGACCGCCTACGAGGCCCGCGGCGGATACCAGGCCGACGCGCGCATCGACAAGGCCCTCCACGGCCTCGGCCTGGCGCACGTCGCCCGCGACCGGGTGTTGTCGAGCCTGTCGGGCGGCGAGCGCGCCCGGCTGGGCCTGGCCTGCGTGCTGGCCGCCGACCCCGCCACGCTGCTGCTCGACGAGCCGACCAACCACCTCGACGAGCCCGCGCTGACCTGGCTCGAAGAGCGGCTGCGCGGGCACCGCGGCCCGGTGGTCGTGGTCTCCCACGACCGGGTCTTCCTCGACCGGGTGGCCACCGCCGTCCTGGAGGTCGAGGAGGGCGCCGTCACCCGGTTCGGCGGCGGGTACAGCGGCTACCTGGCCGCCAAGGCGGCAGCGCGGGCGCGGTGGGAGCAGGCGTACACGGCCTGGCGCGAGGAGATCCGGCAGGTGCGCGAGCACGCCGCCACCACCGCCCACCGCGTGGCGGCCGGGCGGGCCATGAAGGACAACAACAAGATGGCCTACGACCGCAACGCGGGCCGCGTCCAGAGCTCGGTGGCCACCCGCGTGCGCAACGCCCACGAACGCCTGCGTCGCCTGGAGGACGACCCGGTCCCCCGCCCACCGACCCCGCTCCGCTTCCGGGCGGTCTTCCGCACTCCCGCTCCGGCGGGCGACGCTTCGGTAGGCGACGGTCCGATGGGCCACGGTCCGATGAGCCACGGTCCGGTGGGCGACGGTCCGGTGGGCGACGGTCCGGCCACGCCTGCGGTCCTGGTGGAGCTGCGTGACGTCCACGTCGGCGACCGGCTCCACGTCGGGTCGCTGACCGTCCGGGCGGGCGAGCGGGTGCTGGTGAGCGGGCCCAACGGGGCGGGCAAGTCCACGTTGCTGCGGGTCCTGGCCGAGCGCGCCGGGTGCCGGGCCGGCCACCTCGCCCAGGACGACGACCTCGACCCCGGCCTGGCCGTGCTCGCCGCGTTCGGGCACGACGGCTACGCCGACGAGCGGCGCGCGGCCCTGCTGGACACCGGCCTGTTCCCCGCGCACGTGCTCGGCCGGCGGGTGGGCGAGCTCTCGGTCGGCCAGCGGCGCCGGCTGTCGCTGGCCAGGCTGCTCATCGGGGAGCACGACCTGCTGCTGCTCGACGAGCCGACCAACCATCTGTCCCCCGTCCTGGCCGACGAGCTCGACCACGCGCTCGCCGCCTACCGGGGGGCGGTGGTCATGGTCACGCACGACCGCGCGCTGAGGCGCCGTTTCACGGGCACCGAGATCCGACTGACAGGGGGACACATATGTTGACCATGATTTCCGCAGGCTCGCCCTACGGCGTGGCCACCGCCGCCGACGGCGCGCTCTGGTTCACGCTCGTCCACCAGGGCCGCGTCGGCAGGCTGGTGCCGGGGCACGACCCGGTGATCCACCAGCTCGACCCGGCCGACGGGCAGCCCGGCGTGATCGTGCCCGGCCACGACGGCGCGATGTGGTTCACCGAGGGCAAGGGCGGCCGGGTCTGCCGCATCACCGGCGACGGCCAGGTCACCGCGTACGCGGCCGACTCGCCGTACGGGATCGTCGCCGGGCCAGACGGGGCGATGTGGTTCACCCAGATGGGCAGCGGACGCATCGGGCGCATCGGCGCCGACAGCGAGCGCTCCGACTTCGACGTGCCGGTGGAGGGCGGCATGCCCGCCTTCATCACGGTGGGCGGCGACGACGCGCTCTGGTTCTCGATCAACCAGGGCCACGCCGTCGGCCGGATCTCGCTGTCCGGGGAGGTCACCGTGCATCCGCTGCCCACCGAAGGGGCCGCCCCCGTGGGCATCACGCTCGGGCCCGACGGGGCGGTGTGGTTCGTGGAGATCGGCGCGGGGCAGGTCGGCCGGATCGATCCGGCCGGGAAGATCACCGAGTTTCCGCTGCCCGATCGGGCCTGCCGTCCGCACGCCATCGTGGCCGGTCCCGACGGCGCGCTCTGGTTCACCGAGTGGGCTGCCGGGCGCCTCGGCCGCATCACGGTCGACGGCGCGATCGAGGAGCACCCGCTGCCCTCGGTGCCGGTGCCGTCGTCCTCGGTGCCGTCGTCCGCGACCGCCGGGCAGGGCGGGCCGGGCGCCGCCGGCGGCAGCGAGCCGCACGGGCTGACGGTCGGTGCCGACGGAGCGATCTGGGTAGCCCTGGAAGCCGGCGCCCTGGCCCGCATCCTGCCCCCCTCGCCCACCCCCGACCAGTGACGACCGCCCCCAACCGGTGACGACCACACCCGATCGGTGACGGCCGCACCTGGCCGATGAGCCGCGAGCGGCGGGGCTCCGGCGACCGTGGCAGGTACTGACGGCCTCCGGATCCCCTCGGCGGCGCGGTGGGGGCGGGGTGGCGGTGGGGGGCTGGGGCGGAGTTGACTGGGGGGATGCATGCCATCATCGTCTCCGCCCAGGGCGGTCCAGAGGTTCTCGAATACGTCGAGCGTCCCGATCCGGCGCCGGGTGACGGGGAGGTCGTGGTCGACGTCGCGGCCGGCGGGGTCAACTTCATCGACATCTACCACCGTTCCGGCGCCTACCCGCTCCCGGTGCCGACCCCGATCGGGTCCGAGGGGGCCGGCGTGGTCTCGGCCCTCGGCGCCGGGGTGGAGGGGTTGGCCGTCGGCGACACCGTGGCCTGGGCCGGTGTGCTGGGGAGCTACGCGGAGAAGGCCGTGGTGCCGGCCGACCGGCTGGTGCCGGTGCCCGACGGCGTGTCCGCCGAGCTGGCGGCGGCGGCGATGCTCCAGGGCATGACCGCCCACTACCTCACCCACTCGACGTACGAGGTCAAGGAGGGTGACCAGGTGCTGGTGCACGCCGGCGCCGGCGGCATGGGCCAGTTGCTGATCCAGGTCGCCAAGCTGCGCGGCGCCAAGGTCTACAGCACGGTCTCCACGCCGGAGAAGGAGAAGCTGGCCCGCGCGGCCGGGGCCGACGAGGTGCTGGGCTACGACGAGTTCGCCGAGGCATTGCGCGGCAGGATCCACGTCGTCTACGACGGCGTCGGCAGGACGACGTTCGACGGCGGCCTGGAGGCGCTGCGCCCGCGCGGGCTCATGGCCCTCTACGGCGCGGCCAGCGGCCCGGTCCCGCCGTTCGATCCGCAGGTGCTCAACCGCGCCGGCTCGCTCTTCCTGACCAGGCCCACGCTCGTCCATTACGTCGCCGAGCGCGAGGAGCTGCTCTGGCGGGCCGCCGACCTGTTCGGCTGGATCTCCTCCGGGCAGCTCAGGATCAACGTGTCCGAGCGCTACCCGCTGGCCGAGGCGCGACGGGCCCACGAGGACCTGGCCGCCCGGCGTACGACCGGAAAGTTGCTGTTGATTCCCTAGCGCTACGCTCGCCCCTTGTGGACATCAATGCGGCAGTCTGGTCGTTCGCTGCCGTCGTCGCGCTCCTGACGATCACGCCGGGGCTCGACACGGCTCTCACCCTGCGCACGTCGCTGCTCACAGGCAGGCGGGCGGCCTGGGGGGTGGTGCTGGGCATCCAGCTCGGCACGCTGGTCTGGGGCGTGCTCACCGCGGCGGGGCTGTCGGCGCTGCTGGCGGCCTCGCGGTTCGCCTACGACGTGCTGCGCTGGGCGGGGGCGGCGTACCTGGTGTGGATGGGGTTGCGCATGCTCCTCGCCAGGGCGCGGGCCGGCGAGGAGGAGGACGGGCAGCGGGCGTTCGGCTTCGGCAAGGGGTTCCGGCGCGGCCTGCTCACGAACCTGCTCAACCCCAAGGTCGGGGCGTTCTACGTGGCGATGTTGCCGCACTTCATCCCGGCCGGCGCGCCGCACGCGGCGATGGGGCTGCTGCTGGCCGGGGTGCACGTGGCCGAGGGGCTGGCGTGGAGCGCGGTGCTGATCGGGTTCGCCTCGCTGATGAGCGACGTCCTGCGGTCGGCCCGTGTGCGGCGGATCCTCGACCGGGTGACCGGCGTGGTCATCGTCGGGTTCGGGCTCCGGCTCGCCCTTCACGACTGATCCCACGGCCAGTCCAGCAGGCGCGCGCCCAGGACCGCGGTCTCCAGGGTGAAGCGCTGGGTGGGGTCGTCGGGCGAGAAGCCGGTCAGCCGGCGGATGCGTTCCAGCCGGTACGTCACCGCCCGCGGGCTGATCCGCAGCCTGCGGGCCGCCGCCGCCTGGTTGCCGTGCGCGGCGAAGACCGCCTCCAGCGTCTCGACCAGCGGCTCGTGCCCGCCCCTGGCGTGCAGCAGCGGGCTGAGCACGCTGGTCACCAGGTCCTCGATCGCGCCGCGGTCGCGCAGCAGCACGGGGAAGACCAGCAGGTCGGCGGCCTTGACCACGTCGAGCGTGAGCCGCAGCGCGTCGGCCAGCTCCAGTGCGCCGGCCGCCTCCCTGAAGGAGGTCACGACGCCGCCCGGCCCGCGGTGCGGCCGTCCCACGCCGACCCGCCACCCGGCCGGGAAGCGGGCGCGTACGTGATGGGTGAACTCCCCCACGGCGGCGGGCAGCGTGGCGGGCACGACGCACACCAGCAGCCCTTCGCGGACGGCCACCAGCACGTTGTGCGAGCCGAACCGGGCGACCAGATCGCGCTCGATGCGGTCCTGGTCCCCGTCGCGCAGCCCGCGGGCGGCGGCCACCACGTACGACTCGGCCAGCCGGAGGCCGAAGTGCTCGGCCCGTTCGGCCAGCCGCTCGGCCCGTCCCTGGAGCAGGTCGTCCACGAACTCCCTGCGGGCCGTCTCCTCGCCCCTGAGGGCGGCGAGCTGGGCCAGCTCGTACCCCTCCATGAGCGCCGAGACGGCCCTGCGCAGCGCGGGCAGCACGTCCGGCAGCCCCTCGGCGGCGGCGAGCGCGCCGTCGACCAGCGTCCGCAGCGGGACGCCCTGCTCGGCGGCGCGGGTGCCGTCGGCGCGGCAGGCGTCGAGCGCCTCCCGCGAGGGCGGGCGGCCCGCGGCGGCCCCGGCCAGCACCTGACGATGCCCGCCGAGCAGGTCGGCGGGCATCCTGGAGAGCACCATCACACTCCTACGTCACGCCTGTCGAAGGACAGGATCGCGGTGAGCGCGAGCACTGCCGTCGCTCCCGCCAGCACAAGGTAGTCCCCGACCGGCAGGCCCTCATAGAGCGGCCGGCCCTCGGCGTAGTAGTGGAACGGCGAGAGCCACTTCAGCCAGGCGATGGCCGCCACACCGCGGCCGAGCGTGACGACGATGTACCCGGCCGCCACCCACACGCCGACGACGGACGAGGCGATCATCCTGCGGCCGGTCACGGCGCCCACGGTCAGGGCCACGGTGCCGAAGAACAGCGCGAGCAGCAGCACCCCGACGTGCGCGGCCAGGACGCGGTCGAACGGCACTCCGAGCTCCGCCGCGCCCCCGGCCGCCCACGCCACGGCCAGCGTCACGGCGAACACCGCCAGCAGCGCGATCGCCAGCGCGCAGAACCGCTGGAGCACCAGCCGCTTGCGGTCCACCGGCAGCGTGACGACGAGCTCCAGCGTCCCTGCCTCCTCCGGCTGGGCGATCGCCCGGTTGGCCAGCATGGTGGCGAGCACGACGAACAACATCGGGACGAAGAGCTGGTAGACGACCGTCTGCAGGAAGTTGACGCCGAGGGCCAGGTCGGGCATGCCGCCCATGAGGTCCCTGAGCGGGCCGGGGTACTTGGCCAGGGCCTGCTGGTTGAACGTCCTCGGGTCCTGGCTGACGCTCCGGAAGATGCTGATGTAGAGGGCCATGAACGCGCTGATGCCGACGGTCCACCAGATGAGGGCCCGGCGGTGGTCACGCAGACTCTTGGCGATCATGGTGCCGTTCCTCCTCGCTGTAGTAGGTCAGGAAGATCTCTTCGAGGTCGGGCTCGGCGCTGACCAGGTGCACGACGGTGAACCGGGCGGCGGCCTTGACCAGGGCGTCCGGACGGCCGTCGATCGTGCACCGGACGCTGGCGCCCTCCACGCGCAGGTCGCGCACCCCCGGCAGGCCCTCGAACGCCGACGGCGGAACCGGGGCGTCGAAGTGCAGCTCCATCCGGCGTACGGCCTTCTCGCGCAGCGCGGCCACGTTCTCCACGGTCACCAGGCGGCCCGCGCGGACGATGCCGACCCGGTCGGAGACGCTCTCCACCTCGGCCAGCACGTGCGAGGACATGAGCACGGTCCGGCCGGACGCCCGCACCTCCCGGACCATGGCCAGGAACTCCTGCTGGACGAGCGGGTCGAGCCCGCTGGTCGGCTCGTCGAGGATGAGGAACTCCGGCTCGTGCATGAACGCCTGGATCAGCCCGACCTTCTGCTTGTTGCCCTTGGAGAGCTTGCGCATCGGCACCGACAGGTCGGCGTCGAACCGTTCGGCCAGCTCCTCGATGCGGCTGCCCGGCACCCCGCCGCGCACGCGGCCGAGGAAGCCCAGGTAGTCGCGGGCCCGGTCGCGGCCTTCGAGGGCCAGCTCGCCGGGCAGGTAGCCGATGCGGGCGCGGGTGGCGGCGGCGCGCGGGTCGTGGCCGAACACGCGGACCGTGCCGCGGGTGGGCCTGATCACGTCGAGGAGCAGCCTGATCGTGGTGGTCTTGCCGGCGCCGTTGGGCCCGAGGTAGCCGAAGATCTCGCCGGGCCGGATCTCCAGCGTGAGGTCTTCGAGCCCGCGCCGCCCGCCGTAGTACTTGGTCAGCCCTTCGGCCTGAACCACTGCTGTCATGCCGGAATCGTCCCGCCGGGGCGGCGCCGGGGTCACTGGCCGAAGTCGGCAGCGTCACGGGCGGTTTTCTGCCGGGACACGGCAACGAGAATGGGCAGGGTGAGGAACGTGGAGACGGCGTTCGTGCTCGGTGGCGGTGGCGTGCTCGGTGCTCACGAGGTGGGCATGCTTCAGGCGCTCGACGACTTCGGCATCCGGCCCGACGTGGTCGTCGGAACGTCGGTGGGCGCGCTCAACGGCGCACTCATCGCCGCCGACCCCGCGCGGGCGGTCGACCGGCTGACCTCGTTGTGGCGGTCCGACGTCGTGCGTACGGCGTTCGCCGGGTCGTGGGTGACCCGGCTGTCCACGCTGGCCAGGACCGGCACCCACCTGCATCCCAACGGTCCCCTGCGGGAGGTGCTGGCCGGGACGGTGCGCACGGAGCTGATCGAGGAGCTGGAGGTGCCGTTCCAGTGCGTGGCGGCCTCGGTCGAGCGGGCCGCGGCCCACTGGTTCGCCAGCGGGCCGCTGGTGGAGGCGGTGCTGGCGTCGTGCGCGGTGCCGGGGCTGCTGCCGCCCGTGCAGATCGGCGGGGAGCACTTCTTCGACGGCGGGCTGGTGCACAGCATCCCCGTCGGCCGGGCCGTGCAGCTCGGGGCCAGGCGGGTCTACGTGCTGCACGTCGGCCGGATCGAGCGCCCGCTGACCGCACCCCGGCGGTTCTGGGAGGTGGGGATGGTGGCGTTCGAGATCGCGCGCCGCTACCGGTTCGCCGAGGAGATGGCCACGTTGCCGCCCGGGGTGGAGGTGCACGTGCTGCCCGCCGGGGTCGCCGCGCCGCTGTCGAACCTGCGCTACCGCGACCTGTCCCAGATCTCCACCTACATCGAGCGGGCGTACCAGGCTTCTTCCCGCTACCTGCGGACAAGAGGAGGATGAAGGTAGGACCTCAGGGAAGGCAGACCTCGGGGAGGCGCCGTTGTTCCCACCGCGTATCGTGCGCCGGATCGTCCTGGCACCGCTCGTCGTCGTGGTCACCGTGGTGGTGCTGGTGACGCTGCCGTTGTGGCTGCTGATCACGTTCGGGGCGTCCTTGCGGCTGCCGCCGCCGCAGCGCAGGGGGTTGCGGTTCGTCTGGTTCGGCGCGGCCTGGCTGACGCTGGAGTCGGCGGTGCTCATCGCCTGCCTCGGGCTGTGGGTGTCGGGGGCGTTCGGGCGGGCCCGGCACCAGGAGCGGCACTACGCGCTGATCCGCTGGTTCCTGGCCAAGGTGTACGGGGCGGCGGTGCGCATCTTCCGGCTGACCGTGGACGTCGAGGAGCCCGCGCCGACCCCGCAGGAGCGCGCCGCCCGGCTGAGCCGCCCGATCGTGGTGCTCTCCCGGCACGCCGGGCCGGGCGACTCCTTCCTGCTGATCTATCACCTGCTGTCGGTGTACCGGCGGCACCCGCGGATCGTCATGAAGGCCGCCCTCCAGTACGACCCGTCGCTCGACGTCGTGGTCAACCGCCTGCCGAACGCCTTCGTGCCACGGCGGTCCGGCCGCGAGCGGGTGATCGAGGAGATCCGGCGGCTGTCGGCGACCATGGACGACCGCGACGCGCTGGTGATCTTCCCCGAGGGCGGCAACTTCACCCCGCGCCGGCGGCGGCTGGCGATCCGCCGGCTGGAGGACAAGGGGCTGGCCGAGGAGGCGGAGCGGGCGCGTGGCATGACCCACCTGCTGCCGCCCCGGCCGAACGGGGCCATCGCCGCGATCACCGCCTGCCCGGAGGCCGACGTGGTCTTCGTCGCGCACACCGGCCTGGACGACCTCGTCACGATCGGCGACGTGTGGCGCAGGCTGCCGTACGCGGCGCGGATCACGGCCAGGTGGTGGCGGGTACCGGCGGCCGAGGTGCCCAGGGACGACCGGGAGAGCCAGGTCCGCTGGCTGTACTCCCACTGGGAGGAGATCGACGCCTGGATCACCGCCCAGCGCGAACGTTCCCCGCGGGATCAGGCCGAGGGGGCGCCCGGCGGCAGGTAGGGCACGGGGGCGGGGCCGTCGCGCAGGAGCCCCAGCAGGGCGTCGGTGTCCAGGTGCTGCTCGATCAGGTCGCCCAGGGCGTCCAGGCGGGCCTCGCGCAGGCGGCCGAAGTCGGTGTCCGGGGCGGGGACGAAGGCACGCCCGGCCCGTTCGGCCACGTCGGCCAGGAAGGCCCGGCGGAAGGCGTCGTTCTCCAGGGCGCCGTGCCAGGTGGTGCCCCACACGTCGCCGGCGCGGCAGCCGTCCAGGAAGGGCTCGCCGCCCTCGACCGTCGCCCGCCCGTGGTGGATCTCGTACGCGCTGACCGGCTGCCCGTAGGCCCTTCCGACCGGCCGGGCGAGCCGCTTGTCCGGCGCGAACTCGACGCGGACCGGCAGCAGCCCGAGCCCGTCCACCCGGCCCGCCCGCGACTCGACCTCGTCCACGATCTCCCGGCCGAGCATCTGGAACCCGCCGCAGATCCCGAGGACGGGCCCGCGCCGCGCGAGCAGGGCGTCGGCCAGGCCGGTGCGCCGCAGCCAGGCCAGGTCCTCGACCGTGGCCCGCGAGCCCGGCAGCACCACCAGGTCGGCGTCGTCCAGCTCGACCGGGTCGGTCACGAAGCGCACCACCACGCCGGGCTCGGCGGCCAGCGCGTCCAGGTCGGTGAAGTTGGAGATCCGGGGCAGCCGGACGACCGCCACGCGCAACGTCTGCCTGCCCAGCGGCCGGCCGGTCACGACCCGGCGGGAGTCCAGCGCGAGTGAGTCCTCGACGTCCAGCCAGAGGCCGTCGAGCCAGGGCAGCACGCCGTACACCGACCGGCCGGTGAGCTTCCTGAGCATGTCGAGGCCGGGTTCGAGCAGCTCGCGGGCGCCCCGGAACTTGTTCACCACGAACCCCGAGACGAGCGCCTGGTCGGCCGCGTCCAGCAGCGCGACCGTGCCGTGGAAGGCGGCGAACACGCCGCCCCTGTCGATGTCGCCGACCACGACGACGGGCAGCCCGGCGGCCCTGGCCAGGCCCATGTTCGCGATGTCGCCGCGGCGCAGGTTGATCTCCGCGGGGCTGCCGGCGCCCTCGCAGATCACCACGTCGTACTGGGCGCGCAGCCGGTCCAGGGACGCCAGGGCGGTGGTCCGCAGGAGGTCCTTCAGCGCGCCGTACTCCATGGCGTCCACGTCGGCGACGGGCTCGCCCAGGAGCACGACCTGGCTGCGGCGGTCGCTGCCCGGCTTGAGCAGGACGGGGTTCATGTCGGCGACCGGTTCCAGCCCGGCGGCCTGGGCCTGCATGGCCTGGGCGCGGCCGATCTCGGCGCCGCCGGCGGTGACGTAGGAGTTGAGCGACATGTTCTGGGCCTTGAAGGGCGCCACGCGCACGCCCTGGCGGGCCAGCCAGCGGCAGATCCCGGCGGTCACGACGCTCTTGCCCGCGTCGGAGGTGGTGCCGGCGACCAGCATCGCGCCGGTGACCTGCGCAGTGTTCATGCGATCACCGTACATGAGCCCCAAACTGCGAAATTTCCCAGAAAACGCCCATTTACGAATCGTGTGACTTCTGCCACTCTGGCTAGAACGTTCGCCTAGAACAGCATTCTAGATTTTCCTACTGGAAGGGTGGGCATGGTCAGGACGTTGGGTTCGCCGCGTACCGGCGTCATCGACGCGCGGACCAGGGCGCCGTTCGGCTGGGCGCCGCTGGTCGTGCTCTTCGTCGTCGGGCTCGTGGACCGCATGGAGTACAACCTGCTGTCGGGGGTGCTGCCGCTCGTCCAGAAGGAGTGGGGCTTCAGCGACACCGCCGCGGGCTCGATCCCGACCGCCGCGGCGCTGGCCGCCGCGATCGTCTCCCTGCCCGCGGGCTTCCTGGCCGACCGGTTCAGCCGTACGCGGATCATCGCGGTGGTCGTCCTGCTGTGGGCCGTCGCCACGCTCGGCTCGGGCCTGGCCACCGGCTTCGTGATGTTCTACCTGATGCGGGTGCTGCTCGCGGCGGCCGAGAACATCGACAACCCGGCGGCCGGCAGCCTGCTGGCCGACTACTACCCGCCGGTCAGCCGGGCCAAGGCGTACGGGCTGACCCGCGTCACGACCTACCTCGGCGGCATCGGCACGCTGCTGGGCGGCGTGCTGGCCGAGGTGTTCTCCTGGCGCACCGCGTTCCTGGTCATGGTGGTGCCCGGCGTGCTCACGGCGGTGCTCGTCTGGTTCCTGCGCGAGCCGGGCCGCGGCGACCTGGACCGGATGGTCGCCGGGGCCCCCGTGGAAAGCGCCGGATCGTCCCAGGGCACCGCGTCCCCCAAGGCGCCCTTCTGGCAGCAGTTCGGGCAGGTCATCCGCATCCCGACGCTGCTGTTCGTCTGCGTCGGGCTGGGCCTGCTCACCCTCGGCCTGGCCGGGATCTTCTACTGGCTGCCCACGCTCATGGTCCGCGAGTACGGCGTCGGCGTCGGCGCCGCCGGCTCGCTGAGCGGCCTGATCACCATCGCCGGGACGCTGGCCGGCACCCTGGTCGGCTCCTGGCTGGGCCGCAGGTGGCACGGCACCCGCAAGGGCGGCAGGCTGCTGGCCGGCGGCGGCGGCATCACGGCGGGCGCGGCCGTCCTGGCCGGCGCGCTGGCCATGGACTCGATCGGCCCGATGACCGCGCTGGTCCTGCTGGCCTGCTCGCTCATGTCGATCGCGATCCCGAACATGACGGCCTGCCTGGCCGACGTCGTCCCGGCCGCCGCGCGCGGTCTCGGCTTCGCCGTCCTGCAGCTGCTCATCACGGCGGCCGGGGCGTTCGGCTCGCTCGTCGTCGGCATCGCCTCCGACCGGTTCGGCTCGCTGATCGGCGGCATGTATCTGCTGGTCGTCCCCATGATCGTGGGCGGCCTGGTGACGCTCGGCGCCCGCGCCTCCTTCGAGCGCGACGCCGGGCGGGTCATGGACGCCGCCCGCGCCGGCTAGGACGGCAGGCAGACGGTCAGCGCGCCCGGGGCCACCTTCGCCTTGATCTTGGTGGTGGCCTCGCGGTCGCCGCCGTCCAGCTCGTACGTCATCGGCGACCCGAACCGGGCCGACACCTTGCGCGCCCGGGTGATGCGCACGAACGGCGAGTCCTCCGACCGTCCGGCGGCCATCTTGCCCATCACCCGGGCCCACTGGATCGGCCCCTTGGCCGTGGAGAGCCCGACCTCCAGCCAGCCGTCGTCGGGCCGGGCGTCGTCGAACGCCTCGACCCCGCCGGCGATCGTGCCCACGTTGCCGAGCAGCAGGCAGCTCGCCTCGCCCTCGAACCAGGTGGACCCGTCGACCTTGACCGTCATCGGCACCAGGGGCCCGCCGACGTGCCGGACGGCGGCCTTGACGTAGCTCAGCTTGCCGAACTTCCGCTTGGCCTTGCCGTCGGCCTCGGCGATCATCTCGGCCTCGAACCCGGCGCCGGCCATGACCGCGAAGTGCTCGCCGTTGAGCACCCCGAGGTCCAGCTCGGCACGGCGGCCCTCGAAGCCGATCCGTACGGACTCCTCCAGGTCGGTGGGGATGCCCAGGTTGCCGGCGAACAGGTTGGCCGTCCCGGCGGGCAGGATCGCCATCGGCACGCCGGAGCCGGCCATGGCGTCGGCGCAGCGTTGCACCATGCCGTCACCGCCCCAGACGAACACCAGCTCCGCACCCGCCTTGAGCGCCTTGCGCACCTTCTTGGGCGCCTTCTTGCTCTTGGGCACCTCGTGCCAGATCAGCTCGCCGACGTCCCGCTCGGTGAGCAGCACGCGCAGCCGGTCCAGGCCGGCGCCGAGGATCTTCTTCTGATGTGCGACAACCGCGATAGTGAGGGACACTCCTCCCTCACTACCCGGCCTTTACCGGGTTATTAATGGGTTTCGTGCGGGTAGCGGTGGCCGAATGCGCATCCAGGACTGGTTCCTCACCGAGGAGGAACGCGACAACCGGGCGACCGGCCTCGACGCGTGGTCCAGCGGCAACGACGTACGGCCGCTGATCCACGGCGCCACGTACTTCGCCGAGCTGAAGACCTGTCTGGACGCACTGCGCAAGGACGACCTGCTGCTGTTCGCCGACTGGCGGGGCGACCCCGACGAGCGGCTGACCGACGACGGCCCCACGGTGGGCACCGCCCTCGGGGCCGCGGCCGAGCGCGGCGCCGTCGTCAGGGGCCTCATCTGGCGCTCCCACCTGGACCGCCTGCGGTTCAGCGCGGCCGAGAACCGGCACCTGGGCGAGAAGATCGAGAACGCGCACGGGCAGGCGCTGCTGGACACCCGGACCAAACCGGGCGGCTCGCACCACCAGAAGTTCGTCATCCTCCGCCACGACCGCGACCCCTCGGCGGACGTGGCCTTCGTCGGCGGCATCGACCTGTGCCACAGCCGCCGCGACGACGCCGAGCACCTGGGCGACCCGCAGTCCTGCCCGATGCCCGACGTGTACGGCCCCCGCCCGCCCTGGCACGACATCCAGCTCGCCATCCACGGGCCGGCGGTCGCCGAGGTGGAGAAGACCTTCTGCGAACGCTGGGAGGACCCGGCCCCCGAGACCAGGGACCCGCTGCGCCGCCTGCGCGACCACTTCAGCAAGCTGGACGACGCTCCCCCGCTGCCCGAGCCGGGCCCGCCGCCCCCGCCCGCCGGCACGCACCACGTGCAGCTCCTGCGCACCTACCCCGCCCGGCACAGCGCGTACCCGTTCGCGCCGGACGGCGAGCGCAGCATCGCGCACGCCTATCACAAGGTGCTCGGCAGGGCCCGGTCGCTGGTGTACCTGGAGGACCAGTACCTGTGGTCCACGGACGTGATCGAGCCGTTCGCCCAGGCGCTGGAGCGCGAGCCGGAGCTCCGCATGATCATCGTGGTGCCCCGCCACCCCGACCAGGACGGCTGGCTGGCCGGCCCGGCGAGCCTGATCGGCCGGGTCGAGGCGCTGGACCGGCTGATGAGGGCCGGCGGCGACCGGGTCGCGATCTACGACCTGGAGAACCACCAGGGCACCCCCGTCTACGTGCACGCCAAGGTGTGCGTGGTGGACGACGTGTGGGCGTCGGTCGGGTCGGACAACGTCAACCTGCGCTCGTGGACCTACGACTCGGAGCTGAGCTGCGCCGTCCTGGACGAGCGGGAGGACCCGAGGCCGCCGCACGGCGCCCTGAGGTTCGCCCGCGACCTGCGGCTGGCGCTCATGGCCGAGCATCTGGACGAGGAGTCGGAGTCCGGCCGGGACGAGCTGTGCGACCCGGTCGCCGCGTTCGACGCGTTCGCCGAGTCGGCGGCCCGGCTGGAGGGCTGGCACTCGGCCGGCTGCCGGGGCCCGCGCCCGTCCGGCCGGTTACGCCCCCACCCGGCCCCCACGCTGTCCCGGGTGCGCAGGGCGATGGCCATGCCGCTCTACCGGTTCGCCGTCGACCCCGACGGCCGGCCGCCGGAGCTGCGGAGATCGCGGAGGTTCTGATGAAGACGTTCCTGCTCGACAGGCTGGGACCGCGGATGACGGTCGCGGCGTTCGCCGTCGCGCTCATCATGATCCCGTTCTCCCTGCTGCTCGTCGTGGCCAAGATGCCGCTCAACCGGCTGGACGCCGGGGTGGCCCACGAACTGCACGAGTACGCGCTCGCCCATCCCGGCGTGACCAGGGTGCTCATCGTCTGGACCGACCTGTTCGGGCCGTGGCCGTGGCGCGTCGCGGTGGCGGCGTTCACGGTCTGGCTGCTGATGCACGGCAGGCGCAGGCTGGCCCTGTGGGCGATCACGACCGTGACCGCGGGCGGCCTGATCGGGCTCGGCCTCAAGATCCTCGTCGCGCGGGTGCGACCGCACCTGCCCGACCCCGTCGCGCTGGCGCCCGGCGACTCCTTCCCCTCCGGCCACGCGGTCAACGTGACGCTCGGGGCCGGCGTCGTCACCCTGCTCCTGCTGCCGATGTTGCCCCGGTGGGGGCGCCGGCTCGCCTGGGTGCTGGCCTGTTTCGTGGTGGTCTCGGTGGGCTTCACCAGGATCGCCCTCGGCGTGCACTGGGTGAGCGACGTCGTGGCGGGGGTCGTGCTGGGCGTGGCGGTGATCGCCGCGACCGCCGCGGCATTCGAGACGTGGCGGCGCGACACGGGCCGCCGGCCCACCGCGCCGCTGACCGAAGGTATGGAACCCGAACCGGTGAAGGTGCCCGATGAGCAGAGCTGAGCATGTCCGGTACTACGCGTTGTCGCTGGTGTTACCTCTGGTGCTGATGGGCGCCGTCACGTACGGCATGGGGCTGCTCATCGTCGGCGTCCCCCAGCCCGGTGACGTGGCCGTGAGCAAGGACTTCGCCTCCATCCGCACGTCGCTGTGGAACACGCTCACCGACTACGGCACCAGCCTGTCGGACACGCCGTACGTCGTGGCGTTCACGGCGGTGGCGGTGATCCTGTTCCGGCTGGTCTACAAGCGCTGGCGGGAGTCGATCTTCATGATCGCGGCGGTCTGGGGCCAGTCGCTGGTCTTCCTGGCCACCACCGAGCCCGTCGGCCGCAGCCGTCCGCCGGTGCCCCACCTCGACCCCGCGCCGCCCACCTCCAGCTTCCCCTCGGGGCACGTCAGCGCCGCCGTCGCGTTCTACTGCGGGCTGGCGCTGGTGCTGACGACGCACGTGCGCAACCGGGCCCTGCAGGTGGTGATCTGGACGATCGGGATCGCGGCGCCGCTGATCGTCGCCTTCTCCCGGCTCTACCGCGGCATGCACTTCTTCTCGGACGTGACGTGGGGGCTGCTGCTCGGGGTGTTCTGCGTGGTGGTGGCCGCGCGGTCCATCCTCTACCGGACCTGGGACAGACGGCCGGCGGCCGTGGAGGGCGGCCGCCGGCGTCCGGCCTCCGTAGGGGACTAACGGCGGTGGTACGCGGGCCCGCGGCGCGCCCGCCGGCGGCCGGTCGGCCGTCCGGCGGGCCGCCCGGCCTGCTTCCTCCGCCGCCCGAGCAGGTAGCCGGCGGCCAGGATCGCCAGCCCCCAGGGGGTGCGGGCCAGCCAGCGCGCCACGAAGATCTTCAGGAACTTCTTCATGCCCGCCCGCTGCCCCCGCCGGGCCCCGTGATGCGGAAGCCCGGCCCCACCAGGGACCATGCCGCCGCGGCGCCTACCATACGGCCCATGACCACGCACGGATTCACGCTCACCGCGAAGGGCCCGTTCGACTTCGGCGCCACGCTGCGCTTCGTCGAGGACTGGCCGGCCACCAGCGCGCTGCCCTCCGACGGCCGGACGCTGCGCTTCGCCTACTGCGCCGAGTCCGACTGGCTGCCGATCGGGGTGAGCGTCACCGCCGCCCCCGGCGGCGTCGCCGTCACCACCACCCGCGCCCCCGGCCCGGCGATCCGCGGCGAGGTCGCGCGCATCTTCTCCCTCGACGTGGACGCCACCGGCTTCGCCGAACTGGGCGCGGCCGACCCGGTGCTCGGCGACGTGCAGCGGGACCGCCCTGGGCTGCGGCCGGTGTGCTTCTGGAGCCCGTGGGAGGCGGCCTGCTGGGCGGTGATCGTGCAGCGCTCGTCGATGATCGTCGCCTCGCGCATCAAGCAGCGCATCGCCGACCGGTACGGCGCGGCCGTCACCGTGGACGGGCAGGCGTACCAGGCGTTCCCGCCGCCCGTGAGCCTGGTGGACGCGGGCGGTCTCGGCCTGCCGGCGCAGAAGGAGGAGTGGCTGCGCGGCCTGGCGCGGGCGGCGCTCGACGGCGTGCTCACCACCGAGCACCTGCGCTCGCTCACCCCCGAGGACGCCCTGGCCGAACTGCGCGCGCTGCCCGGCGTGGGGCCGTTCTCGGCCGGGCTGATCCTGATCCGCGGAGCCGGCGCGCCCGACGCGTTCCCCGGCGACGAACCCCGGCTGTTCGGCATCCTGCGCGAGGCGTACGGGCTGCCCGAGGACGCCCCCGCGGGCGCCTACCGCAGGCTCGCCGAGTCGTGGCGGCCCTACCGGTCGTGGGCGTCGTTCCTGTTCCGCGCCACCGGCTACCGGGCCGCCGCAGACTGAGCCGGAGACTGAGCCCGCGCGCGCATGGCCCGCGCGCCCGATGATCCTTAGAGTGGTCGCCATGACGGACGACGCCGACATCCGGGCCGGCGACCACGACCGCGACCAGGTGGCCGACAGGCTGCGGCAGGCGGTCGCCGAAGGCCGCATCAGCCTCGACGAGTTACGCGAACGCATCGACCGCACGTACGCCGCCAGGACGGTCGGCGAGCTCGGCGCCCTCGTCGCCGACCTGCCCGTCCTCTCCCCCGCTCCCTCCGCCGCCTCCGACGTGCTGCGGATGCACACCGAGCACTGGCGGGTGAGCCGGGCGGGGCGGTGGGTGGTGCCGCCGCGCATCGACGTCCGGCTCGGCGTCTGGGGCACCGCGAAGCTCGACTTCCTCGCCGCCGAGTGCCCCCATCCCGAGGTGGAGGTGCGGGTGACGATCACCTCGTGGTTCGGCGACCTGCATCTGAAGGTCCCGCACGGCTGGCGGGTGCGCGCCGACGAGGTCGTCTCCCCCGGGCTCGGCCGGGTCCACAACAAACCGGTCGAACCGCCCGCCGCCGACGCGACGGTGCTCCGCCTCTCCGGCCACAGCCGAGGCGACATCTGGATCCGCTACCGACCTCGACGACTTGAGGGCTGATCACCTCGCGTTGATCATCTGCCCCCCCTCTCCCGCCGTCTGCCCGGTTCTGGGAACCCCCTCGGGCCGCCGCCGCCCGTGCCGGGCATGGTCGTCACAGAGAGGTCAGGGCGGCGAGTTCGCGCCACTCGGGGAGGGGCAGGTCGCCCGGGTTGCCGGTGAGGACCTGGAGGCACACGTGGTCGGCGCCCGCGTCGAGGTGGGCGCGTACGCGCTTCTCGATCGCCGCCGCGTCGCCGTGGGCCACGATCGCGTCCACCAGCCTGTCGCTGCCGTGCTCGATCTCGTCCTCACCGAAGCCGAGCCTGCGCAGGCTGGCGGCCTGGTGGGGCGCCCCGGTTCGGTAGAAGGAGACGTGCTCCGCGGCCACCTCGCGGGCCCTGGCCGGGTCGCGGTGCAGCACGACGGCCTGCTCGACGGCCAGCAACGGGCCGGGCCCCATCGCCTCCCTGGCCCGCGCGGTGTGCTCGACGGGCACGAAGTACGTGTGGGCGCCGAGCGTCCGCCGGGCCGCCAGGTCCAGCATCTTCGGGCCGAGCGCGGCCAGCACGCGGCGCGGCGCGTGCGCCGGGGGCGCCGAGTCCAGCGGGACGGCGTTCATGGCGTCGAGGTAGCCGCCCATCGTGGTCACCGCCCGGCCCAGGCTCGGGATCGCGTAGCCGTCCATCTGGATCGGCTCGTCGCTGATGCGGTGGCCGCCGAGGCCGAGCAGGTACCGGCCGGGGTGGGCCTCGTTGAGCGCCCGTTCGGCGGCGGCCATGGTGATCGGGTCGCGCAGGGCGATGTTGGCGATGCCGGCGGCCACGGTGATCCGCCTGGTCGCCGAGAGCAGCAGCCACGACTGGCTCACCGAGTCGCGGCCGAACCCCTCGCCGAACCACAGCGCGCCGTACCCCAGCTCCTCGATCTCGGCCGCGGCCTCGCGCGCCTCCCCGGCGGGGCGGGCGTCGAGGGCGAACGTCCACAGGCCCACCTTGCCCAGGCGGGGTCCGTCGTCGTGGTGGACGTCGTCGGTCATGGGTCACCATCCCGTCTATACGGAGAACTTCTCCGGTTACGTCGGGGACTATAATCGGAGACGTTCTCCGATTCAACCCGCGGGAGTGTCCAGTGCCGGCACGGGCCATGCGCGCCGACGCGCGCCGCAACTACGAGCAACTGGTGGCGGCGGCCATCGCCGTGGTCGCCGAGGAGGGGCCCGACGCCTCGCTCAACGAGATCGCCAGACGGGCCGGCGTCGGGGCGGGCACGCTCTACCGGCACTTCCCCACCCGCGAGGCGCTGCTCGCGGCCGTGTTCGAGGGGCGGCTGGCCCGGTTGTGCGCGCGGGCGGAGGAGGCGGGCCAGGCGCTGCCGCCCGGCGAGGCGCTGGTGGCCTGGCTGCGGTCGCTGGTCGCGCACGCCATGACCGACCGGGGGCTCGGGGCGCGGGTGATGCTCACCCAGGACGGCGCGGGGGTCGACTGCTGGGCGACGTTGCGCGCCGCCGCCGCGCGGCTGCTGCTGCCCGCACAGGAGGCGGGGGCCGTGCGCGCGGACGTCGAGGTCGCCGACCTGGTCGAGCTGGCGGCGGGCATCGCCCAGGCCACCCCCGACCCGGCCCGCGCCGACCGCCTCCTCACCCTCACCCTGGACGGCCTGCACCCCCGCCCCTGAACTCCTTCAGGGGACACGGCCGCTCAGCGGGCCGCGGCGGTGGTGAACGCGGACATCCCGGCGGTCCAGGCGGCCTCGATGTCGGCTCCGGGCGGGAAGCGGCCGTCGAGTTCGAGCATGACCAGGCCGTGGGCCAGCCCCCAGACCGCGCGGGCGGCGGCCTCGCCCCGCACGAGCCGGACCAGCGGCAGCGCCGCCCGCTCCTCCACCCCGGCGGGCAGCAGGTCACGCGGCAGCGGCCCCGCGCTCATCAACCGGTACAGGTGCGGCTGGCCCAGCGCGTACGCCCGATAGGCCCGCCCGAGCACCGCCAGCCCGCCTCCGCGGCCGTCGCGCTCGGCGCGTTCCAGGGCGGTGGCCAGTTCGGCGAGGGCGATGGCGATGAGTTCGGCCTCCACGGCGGACTTGTCGGGAAAGTGCTTGTAGAGCGACGGCGCGCGGATTCCGAGCCGCGCGGCCAGCGCCCGCATGGTCAGCGCGTCCGCCCCGCCCGCCTCGACCAGCTCCCGCGCCGCCGCGACGATCTGCCCCGCGCGCGGCGACAGCTCAGCCACGCGCGCTCCTCGGACCGTGACCGAGGAGACGGGCGACGGCGACGTACGTCATCCAGGCCAGCCCCGCCGTGAAGACCGGCACCCAGCCCAGCGGCGAGACCGAGTAACCGACCAGCACGGCCAGCGGGATCCACGGACGGTGGGCGAGGTCGTGCAGCACCGCCGGCCCGCCGAACCTGGTCGCGTACGGCGCCAGCACGAACAACGCCGAGCTGACCGGCGTGGCGCCCCCGTGCTTGGCCACCTCGAAGACGAGGAACGCGAGGCAGAAGGCGGCCAGAGCGGCCCACCCGGAACGGCCGGCCACTCGCCTGACGGTCACTGCGGTCATGATGCCCTCCTGGAAGCTAACGCCGTTAGCCACACTCTAGGCTAACGACGTTAGCCTGTCCAGGACCAAATAGGGTGGAACCATGATCGATCGGGAGGTGGCCGTGCTCATCGGCCTGCAGGCCTCCGGCAAGTCCACCTTCTACCGGCGCTGCCTGGCCGCCACGCACGCGCACGTGAGCAAGGACGACTTCCCCAACGCGCGCCGCCGCCAGCACCGCCAGCTCCGGCTGATCCGCGAGGCGCTGGAGGAGGACCGGAACGTGGCCGTGGACAACACCAACGCCTCGCCCGAGGAGTGGCAGCCGCTCATCGTGGCCGGCCGGGAGCACGGCGCGCGGGTGGTGGCCTACTGGTTCCCGCCCAACGTCAAGGGCTCGCTCCAGCGCAACGCCGAGCGCACGGGCCGGGCCAGGGTCCCCGAGGTGGGCGTCTTCGCCACGCTCAGACGGCTGCGCCGGCCGCGCGCCTCCGACGGCTTCGACGCCGTGTACGCGGTGGAGTTCGACGGCCGCGGCGGCTTCCTCGTCCGCAGACAGGACGGCTGAACCGACGCCGGGCGTCAGGGGCGGCGGGTGGCGAAGCGGTAGGCGATCTTGGCGGGGGTCAGCCAGCGTACGTGGGCGCCGTTCCTGGCCCGGCCGACCACCCGCTCGGCCAGCCACGGCGCCACCGTCTCCACCGGGTCGGCGAGGATCGCGAAGATGCGGGCCGACCGCTCCCGTTCGGCGTCCGAGTAGCCGTGCGTCAGCAGGTCGGTGACCACCATGCCGGGGCTGAGCAGGCCCGCCGTCACCCCGTCGGGGGCCTCCTTGGCCAGCGCCCTGGTCAGGTACGTCACGGCCCGCTTGGTGGCGCCGTAGACGGCGAGTCCGGGCACCGTCCGGCCGTCGCCGCCCAGCCCCTCCATGTTCCAGACGTGGCCGCCGCCGTCCTGCGCCGCCATGCCCGCCACCGCCACCGCGCAGCCGTTGACCGTGCCCAGCAGGTTGACCTCGGTCACCGCGCGGGCCTCGGCGGCGGGCAGCCGCCACAGCGGGAGGCGGTCGTGGGAGATCCCGGCGTTGTTGACCCAGATGTCCACCCGGCCGTGCCGCCGTACGGCCTCGTCCCAGAGGTCCTGGAGGCGGGCGCGGTCGGCGACGTCGGCCACGACGGCGGGCACGCCGAGCTCGGCCCCCGCCGCGGCCACGCGGTCCGGGTCAGTGCCGCACACGGTGACCCGGTGGCCGAGGGCGGTCAGCGAGCGGGCGAGGCCGAGGCCGAGCCCGCGGGTGCCGCCGGTGATCACGATCGAGCGGGACGCGCTCACGCCTCGTGCTCCTTCCTGGCCGCCACGGTCGCCTCGATCGCGTCCGCGAGGAACCTGCCGACGACCTCCCGCTCGGCCGGGGTGAACGCGTCGATCGCCGCGGTGAGGCGCCGGACGAGCGGGGCGAAGAAGGCGCCCGCCAGCTCGACGGCCTGCTCGTTCATGACGACCTCGACCTTGCGGCGGTCGCCCGCGTCGCGCCGCCGTACGATGTGGCCGGCCTGCTCCAGCCGACCGAGGAGGGCCGTCGTGGCGGGGGCGGAGAGGTTCAGCGCGGCCCCCAGCCCGCCGGGCGAGAGCGGCCGGCCGGCGAGGTGGGCGTCGAGGATGACCACCAGGGCGTTCATGTCGGTCCTGTGCAGCCGGTGCCCGACCGCGAAGCCCTCCACGAACCGGTCGCTCTCCACGTTGAGCCGGCGGATGAGGACCATCAGGTCGTAGGCCGTCATGTCACCCCTTATATTTCTATGGTGGAAGTATTCCATCGTAGAAAGAAAACGTTAGCCGCGATCCGTCCTGAGACGGTACTCGTCGCTGGGGTGGTCGCGAGCGCCGTCCTGACCGGCCTGATCTGGTTCCTGGGCCGGTGGCTGGACGACGTCGTGCTGCTGCCCGACCAGGGCGCGTCCTGGTACTACTGGAAACTGCCCGAGCCCACCGTGTGGACCAGGCTGTCGGCCTGGGCCGGTTACGCCGCCCACCAGCTCGTGTTCTGGTGGCTCATCCACCACGCCCAGACCCGGGTCCGCCGCTACTCCGCCGGTCTCCACCCGGTGAACGTCGTCGCGCTGGCGGTGAACGCCGGGTTCGTCGCCCTGCACACCGTGCAGACCCATCTGTTCTACGACGGCCTGGCCCAGGACGTGTCGATCTACAGCTCCCAGGGCTCGGTCGTCCTTCTGCTGGTCGTCGTCCTGATCATGGAGAACCGGCGGCGCGGCCTGTTCCTCAGCCGGCCGGCGCCCATCAGGCGGGAGATCGTCGACTTCGCCCGCCGGTACCACGGCTACCTGTTCAGCTGGGCGGCGGTCTACACCTTCTGGTACCACCCGGCCGAGTCCACGCCCGGCCACCTGATCGGCTTCTTCTACATGTTCCTGCTGCTGCTCCAGGGCAGCCTCTTCCTCACCAGGGCGCACACCAACCGCTACTGGACGGTGACGCTGGAGCTGGCCGTCGTGGTCCACGGCACCCTGGTGGCCGTCATGACCTCGGGCCCGGACGGATTGTGGCCGATGTTCCTGTTCGGTTTCCTCGGCGTCTTCGTGATCACCCAGATGCACGGCCTGGGCCTGTCCCGCGCCGCCCGCTGGGCGCTGACCGGCTGCTACGCGGTGGCCCTGATCGCCGTGTACGCCGTGCGCGGCGACCTGGCCGGCACGAACGAGGCGATCAGGATCCCGGCCATCGAATACCTGCTGGTCGGCGTGCTGGCCCTGCTCGCCTGGGGAGCCGGCCGCCTGTGGGCGCTCAGAGCGGGAGCGGGATCCGGTCGAGGAACCAGTACAGGCTGACCGCCACGATGGACAGCGACACCGCGGCCACCGTCCAGCGGGCCGCGGCCGTCCGCCGCAGCAGCACCAGCAGCGGGAAGAGCACGGCGATGATCGCGAGCTGGGTCACCTCGATCCCGACGTTGAAGCTCAGCAGCGACAGCAGCAGCTCCCACGACCCGCTCTCGCGGATGTCGAGCGCGCCCGCGAACCCGAGCCCGTGCATCAGGCCGAAGGCGAAGACGACGGGCAGCCGCCAGGCGCCCGGCCGGTCACGGCCCAGCAGGTTCGCGAGCGCGACGACGACGATCGAGGCGGCGATGACCGGCTCGACCACCGCCGCCGGCACGTTCACCACGCCCATGGCGGCCAGCAGGAACGTGATGCTGTGGGCGACCGTGAAGGCGGAGGCGGTGACCACGACGTCACGCGCGCCGCGGGCGCCGATGATCAGGGTGAGCAGGAAGAAGACGTGGTCCAGCCCGAG
The DNA here is from genome assembly GCF_040631115.1 of Nonomuraea sp. NPDC005692. Classification (NCBI taxonomy): domain Bacteria; kingdom Bacillati; phylum Actinomycetota; class Actinomycetes; order Streptosporangiales; family Streptosporangiaceae; genus Nonomuraea; species Nonomuraea sp. NPDC005692. The sequence goes on from NZ_JBEXYU010000025.1 coordinate 162,219, forward strand.
CACGAGGTGCTCGACGCCGAGCAGGAAGAACTCCCCGATCTGGCCGGCCGCCGCGCGTTCGGCCAGGCGCAGGGTCGGGCTCGCGGCGGTCAGGACGGCCGAGCCCCGCTCGCCGGCGAGGTCGTAGCGCAGGAGCGTCCGGGTGCTGTGGACGAACGTCTCGGCGTCGGGGAACAGGGCGCTGGAGATCGTGTGCTCGCCGCCGTCCACCGCCGGGCAGGCGTAGGCGAGGGTCAGCGTCGCGAAGGCGGCCTTGCCGCGCGGGTGCACATCCGCCCCGCCCACCTGCCGGGGGACGCACGGCCGGTCGGCGCGGGCGACGGCGAAGCGGCGGGTGACGTAGCCGAACACGGCGTCGCGGTTGACCGCGAGCTGCCGCAGCTGCTCGGCGCGCTCCTTGGCCTCGTACGCCTCGGCGTAGAGCCAGGCGGACTTCATCAGCAGGTCGTACTCCAGGTCGAGCACGACCCTGACGTCGGTGGCGGTGCCGGTCACCTCGGCGTGGGCCTTCGTGGTGGCGTCGTGCGCCGCCGCGGGGGCGGGGTGCAGCAGGTCGGCCAGCGCTGCGCAGAGGATGACGGCCAGGACGACGGCGTACGGCCAGCGCCAGCGCCGGTGAGGCATGTCCGGTCTCTCCAGGGTCGGGGGGGAGGGCCGCCCCCGGCGCGGGGCCGGGGCGGCGGGGGGGGGGGTGAGCGGTGGT
>NZ_JBEXYU010000026.1:0-159936 GCF_040631115.1 Nonomuraea sp. NPDC005692
AACCAGTCGAACGACTCGGTCTGCAGAGCGAGAAGATCAGGAACTTCGAGGGGCTCCTGGATGCGCGCGAAAGAGACGCGACGGGGACCAGCGGGAACGGCGGAAATGCTGCGCGAGGCTGCCAACAGTTGTCCTTCCGGAGGGCACGGATGGAATCGAACTGCGCGCACGCCAAACGCCCGGACCGGAATCCGGGGCGTCGAAAGGCGGCGCGAGGCAGCAGCATAACTCAACTGAGAAACGAATGTCCACACTTACTATAAGTGTCAACCTCGGTGCCGCCTTCAGCTTTTCACAGCAGGGCGAACTCGTCAACTCCAGACGCCGTTGGACGTCCGATTGGCGCCAGCGGCCGGGCCGGGCGCGCGGGATGCTCCCCTCATGAACATGACGAGGACGTCCGACGCGTGGTCGGTCATGGAGCGGTTCTACGCGGCCGAGGCGGCGTACGTGGCCGCGGGCGGTTTCGGCAGGGCGGACTACGCGCCCGTCGCCGCTCTGCTGGACCCGGAGGTCGTGCTGCACCAGGCTCCTGGGCTGCCGTTCACCGGGACCGGGGAGTGGCGCGGGCACGCCGGGATGGAGCGGTTCCTGGCCGCCTTCAGCCGGACCTGGGAGTCGATGGAGTTCCTGGAGCAGCGGCACTGGGGGGACGAGGACACGGTCGTCGTCCGCAACCGCGTGCGTTTCCGTGCCCGCGCCACCGGGCGGGAGGTCGATACCCTGATCGTGCAGCTGATCACCGTACGGGACGGCCGCATGCTGGAGTGCCACCCCTTCTACTGGGACCCCAGGGCCGTCGCCGCCGCCTGCGACACCTGACCGCCCGGCCGGAGGGGCCGGTGGTCGGAGGATCCGGGCCCGCGCGGTTGGCGCGGGCCCGGATCCGCGCGGTCAGCGTTCGCTGGAGGACGCGCGGTAGTGCAGGTCCTGCACGTACGGCGCCGCGGTGATCGAGTACGGCGAGACCACCTTGGCCGCCGTCGCCGACTCCCTCGTGACCGTCGCCGACGTGCTCCCCGCCTTCAGCGGGAACGTCCTGGCCGACACGCCGGCGGGCGCGTCGTAGCTCTGCGTCGTGCCGCCGACGGTCACCGACACCTTGGCCGGCGCCGTCAGCATGGTGAGCACCTCGACCGTGTCACGCGCGGCCGTGCTGCCGCCGCGCAGCTTCATCAGCTTGGTCTGCGCGAAGGAGGGCTGGGCCGCGACCGGCTGGACCCGGTGGGTCAGGTACGCCGCGTCGTTCGTGATCTTCGGGCAGCCGAGCTTGTGGCAGGTCAGGTAGTAGGCGTTGATGTCCAGGTACGTCCAGCCGGCGTTCCTGGACGGCGCGAACTGGGTGTTCTCGGAGTAGTCGTTCCAGGTGGTGAGCTGGACCCAGTCGGCCTTGCCGTCGATCGCGCCCTTCCACGTCGCCCGCAGGTTCTCGGTGTTGCCCGCCTCGTCGAAGATGCCCTGGTTGGGGCGTTCGTCCTGGATCGACACCGGCTGCATCCAGATCTTGCCCATGCCGTGCGCGCGGTCGATGTTGCCGCCCAGGGCGGCGTTGGCGGCGGGGTTGCGGTTGCCCCAGTTGGAGAAGCCGTAACTGATCGAGGCGAACGCGTCCCGGTACTTGTTGAAGTCGAGGAAGCAGGGCACCAGCGCCACCTTGACGCCGTGCTCGGTCTCCATCGTCTTCATCCAGGCCGCCCACCAGGCGGCGGTGCGCCCCTCGGCCTTGAACGGCGCCACCACCAGGCGGTCGTCGGCGAGCCGGTAGACCGACTTCGAGGCGGCCAGCTTCGCCATCGCGGTGGCGAACGCGGCGCTGTCCACCGAGGCCAGGCCGTTCGTGTCCGGCATCAGCACGATCTTGAACCCGGGGTCCACGGCCTCGGCAGCCTTGATCAGGTTCTGCACCCGCGTCCAGTGGGCGCTGGTGATCGACAGGATGTCGACGGTGAAACCGTCCAGGCCGGCCGCGATGGCCTGCTTGACCTCGGTCTTGAAGTCGGCCAGCGCGTAGTCGCCGCTGATGGGGTCGCGCCCGGTCGGCCGGTCGCGCAGCAGCCCGCCGTAGGCGGCGTGCTTGCCGCTCTCGCCGTCCGGCTTGAGATAGTTCCTGGCGTAGTAGTCGTTGGCCGGGGCCTGGTTGTCCAGCGACACCGGATACGGCGTGAAGTAGTGCGCGAACACCTTCTTGGCCGACCCGCGCAGAGCCGTCTTCCCCGGCAGCACGAACGGCAGCGGCCCGTCGGTCTGGCCGCTGCCCTCGGTGTAGGTGACCGTGAGCTTCGGGCCGCGGTTGCCGGTCTCGCGCGAGGACATCAGCACGGTGGCGGTGGCGTCGCCGCCGGTGAGGGCGAAGGCGTACGTGCCGTCGCCCTTGACGGCGGCGGACACGTCCAGCTTGACCGCCGTCCCGGCGGTGAAACCGGTGTGCGAGGCCACGGCCGCGGCGCCGAACTCGGGGCGGGTGTTCCAGGTCGTGGCCGCCTCGGTCCAGGAGCCCGTCACGGGACGGACCGACACGGTGGTGTCCGTCGTCCTGGCCGGGACGACGTCCAGGGTGACCTTGACGTCCTCGGCGTCCTCCGGGATCCCGGCGACCTTGAAGCGGGTCAGGCCGACCCGCTGGCCCGCGGCGGCGCTGCCGCACGCGGCGCCGCAGACGCTCATCCAGGTCGCGGTCGCGAAGCTCTTCGCCGGCTCGGCCTGGCTGATGAACACGTCCTCCGTGGCGGCGAACGTCACGGTGAGGGGTGCGACGGCGGACGCCTGCGCGGGCGCGGCGACGGCCGCGCCCGCCAGCGCGGTGAGCATCGCCACCGCGACCGGCAGGGCCCGATATCGGTTGAGCATGGAACTCCCTTGGCTTTCGGTACGCCTCCGCAGCGGCGGAGCCGCGTTGCATCGCCAACGATGGAGCAAGATCGAGTCACCGGCCAGGACTTCCGGATAAATCCCCCATTTGGAACGATGCTATTTTTCGTCCCCTCGGTACGTCATTGCGGTCAGGCGGCCCGCCTCCAGAAGGTTCCCTGGTCGGGCATGGCGCCGAAGCCGCGACTCGGGCAAGATGGACCAGCCCTTTTCTGTCTCCGCTTGGCCTGCGCGCACGACCGAGTCAATGTCATCATGGGCACACGGTGTGTGATTTCGGGTAGGAGGGACCGATGTCCGAGCCTTCCCCCGGTGCGGCCGCAAGCTGGCCGATCAGCCGAGACCTCGCGGGGCTGCGGGAGCTCGTCCGCCGGCACGCGCTCCAGGCCGGGCTCGCCTCCCAGCGCGGTGACGACCTCGCGCTCGCCGCCAACGAGGCCGTCACGAACGTTCTCGACCACGCGGGCGGGGCCGGCTGGGTGCACATCTGGGCCGACGACCACTTCCTCACGGTCGACGTCGGCGACCACGCCGGCCGCCTGCGGCCCGACGCCTGCCCCGACGCCCGTCCCCAGGTCGGGCCGGGCGGTTACGGCCTGTGGGTGATGCGCCGCCTCTGCGACGAGTTCGTCATCACCCAGACCAGCGCCTCCTCCCAGGTCCGCCTCCGCATGGCCCGCACCCACCCCTCCAACCCCTGACCCCATCGGCGCCCCCGCTCGCGACCTCCCTTCTCCACGGGGGGAGGCCCCCTTCCCGCGCGCACCACGTCGCCTTCCCACGAGGCATGATCGGTTTCCCCCAGCCGGGGCTCACTCGGCCGGGGCCCCTGGGAGCGCGCCGCCGGGTTCGGCGATCCGCCGCTGCGAGACCTCGGCCGAGAGGATCGCCTGCGCCCGCCCGGCAGGCTACGGACGTCCCAGCGCCCGGTACACCCAGCCGGCCCCCCGCCAGCGCCCGGCGTCCAGGGCGTTGCGCCCGTCGACGACGTTGCGGGTCCGAACCACCTTCCCCACTTCCTCGGGATCCAGGTCGAGGAACTCGCGCCACTCGGTGAGCAGCAGCACGGCGTCCGCGTCGCACACCGCCTCCCCAGTTGACCTGGCGTACCCCAGGTGCGGGTGCACCCGGCGGGCGTTGGCCAGCGCCGCGGGGTCGTACACGGTGACCGTGGCGCCTTGGTCGCGGATCGTGGAGGCGACGTCCAGTGCCGGAGAGTCGCGGATGTCATCGGAGCCCGGCTTGAACGACGCGCCCAGCACGCCGATCACCTTCCCGGCGAACGTACCGCCGAGCAGTTCGCGGACCAGGTCGACCGTACGGGCCCGGCGCCGCATGTTGATCGCGTCGACCTCGCGGAGGAACGAGAGCGCCTGGTCCACGCCCAGTTCCTCGGCGCGGGCCATGAAAGCGCGGATGTCCTTGGGCAGGCAGCCGCCGCCGAAACCGAGCCCCGGGTTCAGGAACTTGCTGCCGATACGGTCGTCGTAGGACAGCGCCTCCGAGAGTTGGGTGACGTCGGCGTGCGCTGCCTCGCAGACTTCGGCCATCGCGTTGATGAACGAGATCTTGGTGGCGAGGAACGCGTTCGCCGAGACTTTCACGAGCTCCGCCGTCTCGTAGTCGGTGAGCACCAGCGGTATGCCCTCGGCGAGCAGCTTCGCATACACCTCGCGGAGCACTTTCCCGGGCCGCTCCGAGGTGGCGCCGATGACAATGCGGTCAGGGCGCAGCGTGTCCTCCACCGCATGCCCCTCGCGCAGGAACTCCGGGTTCCACGCCAGGTCAGCGCCGATGGGCACGTTCGCGGCGATCCGGTCGGCCAGCGCCGCGGCCGTGCCGACCGGAACCGTGGACTTGCCCACGATCAGGCATTCCCGCCGCAGGTGCGGGAGGAGTGCGTCGACGGCGCCGGTGACCTGGCTCAGGTCAGCGGCGTTGGAGCCCGTGAGCTGGGGCGTGCCCACGCAAAGGAAGTGGACGTCACCGAAGTCGGCGACCTCCTTGAACGACGTCGTGAACGCCAGGCGGCCGGTGTCGAGGTTCCGGCGCAGGATCTGCTCCAGGCCGGGCTCGTAGAAGGGCAGGTCGCCGGCCGCCAGCCGGGCCACCTTCTCATGGTCGACGTCGATGCCCAGCACCTCGAATCCGAGCTCGGCCATGCATGCGGCATGGGTGGCGCCCAGGTATCCGGTACCGATCACTGTGAGGCGGTGAGCCAATGAGTCTCCTGGTGTCTTTCGAAGGAAGTCTTGATATCGCGGGCCACCGGGCCCACCGTCGGGTCACGGTCGCCGGACCGCCCTGCCGTACGCCTGCAGCGTGCGGGCAGCCGCCGCATCCCAGGAGTGGCGGCCGAGAACGTACTGGCGGGCCCGCTCCCCCAACCCCGGATCGTCGTCGCTCAGCATCCGGAGCAGCGCGGCCGCCAACTCGTCCGGATCAAGCGTCTCGGTCCGCACGCACGCTCCCTCGGCGCTGCCGACCACGTGCGGGTCGAACCCCGGGCCGACCACGACCCGGGCGCGCAGTGCCATTGCCTCCAGGGCGGCGAACCCGAACGACTCCGAGGTCGAGGGGAAGACGCACGCGTCGGCGGCCACCATGTGATCGCGCAGTTCGCCGGTGTCCAGGTATCGCCCGAGTACGTGCACGTGCCCAGCCATCCCCGCCTCATCGACCCGTTCGCGCAGCCGCCGGTCGATGGAGGTGTCGTCGGGCCAGCCGGTGCCGGCCATGACCAAGCTGACAGGGATGCCGTCGGCCAGCATTCGACGGACCGTCTCGATCAGCTCGGTCACCCCTTTGTGCGGACCGTACCGGCCGGCGAACATGATCATCCGCCGTTCGCCGGTGATCCCGTACAGGGCTCGGACCTTGTCCCGTGCGGCGGCGCGTTCGATGTCGTTCGGGCACTCCATCTGCCAGGCCTTCCCTGCGCCGTGCGAAACCACGGCGACGTCGGCCCGTCCTGCCAGGTGCGGGACACCGGCTTTGGTGTGCGGCGACGGAACCATGATCAGCCGGGCTCGGCGGCTCAGCGCCCGGTTCAGCGCCCGGCCAAGAGCGGCGACCCATCCCCGGCCCCGGTCCCGGAGAAAGATCTCGGCGGAGTGCACGTGATAGCACACCGGTATCCGGAGCAGCACGGCACAGACCAGACCGGCCGGTGCGCACATCCAGTCGTGCACTGCGACCAGGTCGACCTTCTTCCGGGCGTGCAACCGCCGGGCGTACCGGATCCCGACGAAGTTCAGCCGGGCGACCACGGCCATCATCCCGATGCGCGAGCGCGGCAGCGTAGTACGTGCCCACGGCGGGGTGACGAGCACTCGGCGGACGGTCGCGCCGCGGTGGCGGAACAGGCGTGGCAGGCGGTGGTGCCGGGACGCGCCTACCAGGTGCACCTCGGCGTCCTGGGAGGTCAGGCCGCCGAGCAGCCCCTCTATGTAGGTGCCGATCCCGCCGAAGGGGTCGGGCGGTGCTCCGGTGGAGACGATGACGATCCTCATGTCACGAACCCTTCTGTTCGTGTGCCTCGTCGGGAACGATGACGCGGAATTCCTGGGCCGCGTGATCGGACAGGGCCTTGCCACCACCGTCGAGGTGGTAGCTGGGAATGACGAGGTCGCCAGTGGTGTACAGCCAGTCGAGACGCCAGATCCGAGGCAGTGAGAAGCGGGAGACGGGCCAGGTGTGAAGGGGGGCGAGGGCACTCGGAAGGCCATGCGCCTGGATGTCGTTCTGGAAGGAGTACAGCTCCGTCCAGGGCGAGTTGAAGTCACCGGCCAACACGATCGGATAGAGGTTGCCCGCCATGTCCGTGCGCAGCTTGTTCAGGTTCTCGAACCGCCAGATGCTCTGTTTCTTCTGGCGCTCGTAGAATCCTGCGGTGAAAGGGTTGCCGCCCCGGAACGGGCCCGGCAGGTGCACGTTGTAGAAGGAGACCGTGCGGCTGCCGACCAGGATTTCCGTACGCTGAAACTTCGGGCCTTTCCAGAACCAGTCGTCGCCGGTGCTGGAAACCGTCTGATGGTGCGCGGTGACGATGGGCAGCCGGGAGAGGGTGATGAACTCGCCCTCGACGGATATCTGGTAGCCGGGGAACGTCGCGCGCAGGCTGGCCGTGGCATCAATGCGTATCACCTGGTTGTACGGCGTATCGTTGATCACCCCGTACAGGTGTTCCTGCAGGAGATAGACATCGGCATTCTGCCGGCGTAAGAAGGCGTAGAAGACGTCGGGATCGTTTTCCATGTCCCAGTAGTTGGTGTTCCAGGAAAAGACCTTGACAGCCGTACCGCGCGGCCCGGCGGCGGTCGACTCTCTCAAACCGCGTCCGAAGCCCGCCAGCCAGGCTCCGCCCAGCAGCAGGAGAACCAGGAGCAAGGCGAGCCGGCGGCGCACCGGACGCGCGAAAGGCACGAGGGCGAGGAGCAGCATGGGCACTGCCACCATGGTCAGCGGTGGAGTCATCTCGACGATGACCCACGGCCACCAGTTGCCGGCGAGCAGGACATGTAGGACGAGGAAGGCCGTCCATGCTGCCGTGGCCGCGACCAGGAACCTCGTCCCCCTGCCCCAGCGGTCGATCACCGGGTCCGGCTCAGGAAGAGCGACACTGCTTCTCTTCCGAAGCCGCGACTGGTGGGGAACTCCACTGTGGTGCTCTTGAGGGGAAACGGTTGGGCCGGTACGTCAACTCCGAGGAACTCGCACAGCGGACCCCATTCATCGCGAATGTTGTAAATGAGCAACCGATCGGTCGGGACGGCCTCGATGACCTGCTCCGTGTGCGCCTTGAACTGCTCAATGGCGCGTTCCGGTCGCCGCTCGGTCATTGCCTGCAAGGCCCGGCCTTCGAGTGTCTGCTGAAACAGCCTGATCAGTGGGGCGAAATCCGTGCCGAGACTCGACGACAGTCGAATCGCGGCCCGGCCGTACAACGTGTTGATGTGCCGCCGGTTCTTGAGCAGCGTCCTTTGCACGCTGCCCACCCATTGCCGCGGATCGCGCACGGTGTGGACGACCTTCGCCTCCGGGTAAAGGTCGACAAGTTGTCGCCAGCAGGGGGTGGCCGGTTCGCACACCATTGATTCGTAACCGCTGAGGAGCTCCTTCCAATTCGCCGATCCGTCCTGAACGGCTCCCAGCAGGGGCCGGATCATCCGGGGATTCCGGAATACGTCCCCTGCGCTGAGGCACGGCCCGAAGCCGAGTCGCACCAGTGCCTCCTTGAGGGATGTCGTCCCCGTCCGGCCGTATCCGGTGCCAATGACGCGCATGGTGGTCTACTCCCTTGTGAGTGATGGGACGGGCGATGTTTCAGCTGCTCTTCGCCTGGCTGCCACAGCGCGAATCGCGGCGAGCAGCCCAAGCACTGCGAGGGTTGCGATCACGTGCCCCAATGTGGTGAGGAGCCGGCTCAGCAGCAGCAGTGTGACGAGGTCCGGGCCAGTGACCAGGGCGCCGAGTGTGAGACCGAGCACGACTTCACGTACTCCGAGGCCGGCAGGTGCCTGGGACAGCGCCCCAGCGACCGCGCTGAGGACGAATCCACCTACGCCGAGTGTCATCGCGGCCGCCGGAGGCGCTCCGAAGGCGATGGCGAGGATGGCCGCGTGCGTGCCGTTGCAGGACCAGCCGAGGACGTTGAAGGCAAGGACTGCCAATGAGGTTCTCGCAGAGGGCAGTACGATCTCGTGCTTTCCCCGACGGAGTACGCGTTGTCCGATGCCGAGCAGTCTCCCGAGCACGCGTGGCGCCAGCAGGACCGTACCGACGCCGAAGAGCACCAGCGGCAACGCCAGCCACCACAGTGGATGGTCCGCCGCGAGGTGTGGGACCGCCAGCAATCCGACGACACTCCCGCTGAGCGCGGTCAGAACGAGCGTGATCAGGCCGGCCGTCATGAGCCCGGCCGCCGGCGCTCCCACCCTCCGCGCGAGCGCGGCCTGCACGATCGGGGGCCAGATCGCGCCGGGAAGATAGCGTGTCACTCCGGACAGGAAGAACACCCAGGCGGCATCAGAAACCGTCAATCGTGTTCCGGTGCCGGTCACCAGCAGTCTCCACCCGAAGAATCCGGGAAAGGTCCCCACCACGGTGAGTGCGGCCCCGAGAGCGACGGGTCTCCAGCCGGCGGAGCTGAGACTGTCGCCGAGCCCATCTCGCACACGCCAGACCTGCCAGCAGAGAAACACGACGATGATCGAATAGACGGTCACCCGGAGCAGCCTGAGCAAGCGCCGACGGACGTCCGGTGAACTCGCCACCACTACTGCACCAGCGTGCTCGGCCGCTGGGCACCGATCGCCGAGGAGTTGTCCCCCATGGCGGTGACCTGGTCGAACAGTTCCTCGTAAGCGTCCAGGAAGGTCTCCACACCGTAGAGACGGCGGGCCCGGCGACCTCCCTCGGCGCGCTCGTCGGGGGTCAGCGCCGCCAACTCGGTGATCGCGCGAGCCAGCAAGGCCGGATCACGTGGCGGAACCCGCCGGCCGAACCCCGTCTGCAGGATGGGCGAACGCCCCCCGGGAAGGTCGGTGCTGACCGAGGGAATGTCGGCCATCATCGCCTCCGCTTGGACGGTTCCGAAGGACTCAGCGACGGAAGGCAGCGCGAAGACGTCGATCGAAGCGTAGAAATCGTCGATCTGACTCCCGCTGAGCAGCCCCAACATGCGGATCCGCTTGTCGTCGCCGATGAGCGGACGGAGCCGGTCCTCGATCCCGCCACCGGCCACCTTGATCCAGTCGCCGGCGATCAGCAGCCGAGCGTCCGGATCATCCAGCTGCTGGAATGCCCGTATCAGATATTCGATCCCCTTGTCCTCGACGATGCGCCCGAGGAACCCGATGTGCAGGCCGTTTCCGTCCCTGTAGCCGGGACGGCCGCCACGGCGGTCGAGGCACGGCGGCGCGATTCCCCGCCAGTTCCGCCGCCTGATCAGAGGCCACAACTTCGAACCCCGTGCCTGGTCCGTGCTGTTCAGCACCACCGCATCCGAGCACCGCATCGCGATCCACGTGGAGACGTCGACCGCTCGTGTCGCGACCGCGTTGACCAGGCCTGGAGGCAACCACAAATCAATATGATGCGTCGTCACCAGTGGCCGGCCGCGCAACCCCAGCGCGATGGGCGCCACCTCGAGCATCGGCACGTGCGGGTTGACGATCGCCGACCTGCGCGCGACAGCCCGGGCAAGCGGCACGAAGCGGGGACTCACCGGCCCTCTCCCGATCACCCTGGAGACGGGGGTGCGAAAGACCGAAACACCCGCGCGGATCTCGCGAAGAGGTAGCGACCTGTCGTGCTGAACGGCCACGACCGCGACGCGTTTGCCACGTCCTGCCAGCCCCTCGGCGAGGCGCTGGGTATGGATCGTCAGGCCGCTGACGTACGGCGCGTAGTAGTTGATGAGTATCGCCACATCGAACTCGTTGTCATCCATGGCGGTGGCCACTTCGGCTCCTCACAGTGAATGGACTGCACTGATGGACGGGATCTTGGTCACGAGCACGAGCGCGGCGAGCGCGCAGACCCAGATTCCGACGGACACGATCAGGGCGCGATCCCGCAGCAGCAACCGGACCGGGTCGCCGCCTCCCCTCAGCACCAGAACCACTTGGAGGTAGCGGGAGAGCGCGTACAGCACGAAAGGTAGGGAGATCAGTAAGACCTGCTGCCTGTGCGGTGCGGTCGGCGCCTCGAAGGCCAGATACGCCGACATGGCGGCGAGGCAGACCACACTGGCGAGCATCAGCAGATGGTTGAGGAATTCCACCGAGTAACCGCGGAGCGAGGGGCGGTGCTCCGCTCCGACCTCCACCAGCTCGTACCGGCGTTTTCCGAGGATCAGCAGGAGCGATCCGGAGAAGACCGCGATGAGCAACCAGCCGGGTATCACGGCTTCGGTGGCCAGGTAGCCCTGAACGACGCGCAGCACGAACCCGGTGGAGACCACGCCCATGTCGATCAACGGCAGGCGCTTGAGACCGGCGCAGTAGGCGACGTTCAGGACGAGATAGCTCAGGACCGGCCAGGCGCCGCCGTGCGGCGCGTACACGAACAGGAGGCTCAGCCCACTGATCAGTACGACGCCATACAGGGTGACCGCTGTGGCGGAGAGGCGGCCTGCCGCTATGGGACGCTGGCACTTGCCCGGGTGCAACCGGTCGAGCCGCTTGTCGACGACGTCGTTGACGAGGTAGATCACGGCCGCGGCGAGAATGAACGCCGCGATGGACCAGGCCACGCGTTCCAGAGTGGGCCACGACCACACCGCCACGTCCACCAGTGCGATCGGCACCACCAGCACGCTCTTGGCCCAATGCGTCGGCCGGGCCAGCAGGAAGAGGTCCATGACCTGCCGTACGAAGGCCTGGGCCGGCTTGTCATGTCGTTCCCGCGCAACGTTGACACTGCCCATGCTGCCGCCCGCCTTAGAAGAAGACTTTCGCCAACGACAGGGCTCCCTGCCGCCAGGCGTCCCGGCTGGTCTTGCCGACACCCGCCGGACGCTGTCGGCGCCACCAGTGATAGGAGCGCAGAATCGCATCCTCGTTCGAGAACCGTGGCGTGAATCCGAGTCGTTCACGTGCCTTGTCGATGGACACGTACGAGTCGATGAGCAACTTGTGCGTCAGCCGTTGATAAACCGGAGAGAGATGGCTGCGCTCGAGCAGCCGCAGCAGCGGCAGCGCGGGCCGTACCGGCAGTGATACGACACGCTTGCCATGCCCTGCCGCGTCGAGTACCGACTGAAATGCGGCACGTAGGGTTCCGAACTCGGCGGCACCCAGATTGTAGGTGTCGTCGGCGACCTCGTCGGGCGCCGCGATCAGCAGCATGATGAACTCGACGAGGTCCTCCACGGCGAGCATCTGGCTGAGCACGTCACCGCGCCCGAGAACAGGGAAGTTGCGGCCGTCCGCGGCCCATTCGAAAAGCATCGCGAACAGGCCCATGCGGCCGGGGCCGAGAAAGGTCTTCGGGCGGAGAATCGACACGCACATTCCGCGTCCGCGAAATCCCTCGGCGATCTCCTCCGCCTCCGCCTTGGCCCGACTGTAGGCGTCCACCGGCCGGCGCGGATGCGTCTCCGATGTCGGTACCTCGAACGGCAGACCGTAGACCGCGGCTGAGGAGACATGGACGACGCGGAGCACACCGGCAGCGCGGGCGGCCTCGAAGACATTGCGGGTGCCCTCGACGCTGATCTCCCGGAGCCGTCCCTTCGAGTAACTCGGCAATCCGCTGGCACAGTGAACGACGGTGGTGACACCGGAGAGCAGGCCGGCCAGCAACGCCTTGTCGCCGATGTCGCCGATCGTGTACTGCACGCCGTGCGCCGGCTCCGCGGGGACGTGCAGATCCACGCTGTGAACCCCATGTCCCGCATGCGCCAACCGCCGGACGAGACTGTCTCCCAGCATTCCCGATCCGCCGGTCACTAAGATCTGATCGTCCATCGAAGCGTCCCCCTTCTTTCTGTCGAATTCAGTTGTTCCGCTCGCGGTGGCGCAGTCCTACGGTGTGGTGACAAGTCATCGCCCGTCTCTGGTAGGCCGATCCGAAATTCTCGGGAGAGAATCCTCATGACGCCTCGCTCGAAGTTCCTCACCGCCTGAAATCGGGGTTGTCCGGGGCATTGACCGGAGTTTGGGAATGGCTGTCGAGGCGCTGTGACCTCGTCGCCGGCCGTTCACATGCGGGAACAGGCGAACCCGATGAGATTCGGGCGTTCCCGCAGTTCCGCGAGACTTCACACGCGCGGTGGCCCGGTCGGCGAGGACGAGACTCCGCATGCGCTACGACTACGGCGCGGGCGCGGCCCCCCTTGCAGATGGCGGCACCCCTGCAGGTGAAGAAGCACCGGCGTCGAGCGAAACACGTAGACGCATGCCATCGACCTTCCGTGAGGGGCGCATCTAGATCTTCATCGTGGCGAAGAGGCCTTTAAATGGCCTATGGATGCGCTTTTGCCGGCCGGCGCCACGGAAAGCGTGCTTCCGGACGCCTCTCATTTCGAGCCGACCGAACCGGCGGTCGCAGTTGGATTGTTCGAATCCCTGTTACCGCCCATTAGTTGGCGCGCATCCAACCCCCAGCCTTTCCCTCGTACTGGATGCGGTGCCGATCGATCCGACGGTGCCGGCCGCCACTGGCAGTTGCCGTTGCGGGCGCTCTCGGCCTCACGAACAGTCCTTCCTCTGTGCGAGCGCGGGCCCGCGGGGCTGACCCGCTACTACCGCTCGCTCGGGGACCCGATCGGGCGGCTCGACCGCTATGAGCCGGAGCTCAACGACTGGAAGCCGGGCGAGAAGCGCGACACCGTCAAGCCCGCGTTCATGGCGCGCAACCTGCAGAGGCTCAGCCTGGGCGACGCCCTCGTCCCTGAGGACCGGCAGCGGCTGAACGACTGGCTGCGGGCCAGCATCACCGGCGCCGAGCGCATCCGCGCCGGGGTGCCGCGGGACTGGGTCGTCGGCGACAAGACCGGGGGCGGCGTCGGCGCGTACGCGCCGGGCAGCGACATCGCCGTCGCCTGGCCGCCCTCCGGCGCGCCGGTGATCATCGCGATCTACACCAATCGCAACGACCCCACCGCGACCATGGACAACAGCGTGATCGCCAAGGCGGCCACTTTGCCGGCCCGAGCACTGGGCTACTCCATCCGTCCTCCCGGCGCACGCGAACAAGGAGACACCATCGATTCGTGGCGCGTCCCGTCGACGGCCTGCGGGGAGAGCAGGCGCGCACTCGGACAGGAACGGGCACCTCGTCGGGCGGGCTGACCGTGCCGCGGCTACAGCGCGCACCCGAGCGCCCTCAGCTCGGCGGTCGTCTCTCCCTCCCGGCGGGGCAGCAGAGAAGGGGTGCAGGCGCTTCGCGCCGGGCGTCGATCGCTGTTCACAGATCGACGGCCTCGGCCAGCGCGCCGGGGTCGCCGGCACGCAGCGGCCCAGTCGTTCTGCTTCGGCGTACGGGAGGGCGGCGGCGAACCGCTCATCGGCATCGGGCAGCAGGGCCGCGACCGCCGGCTCGGCTCTGACGGCCCGCGTGTACGCCTCGTACCAGCGCACGTCGAAGGGCGCGAAGCCCGCTCGACCAGCCCGATGATCTACCCGGACGCCTCGCCGAACACCTGACCGAATGCCTGCCCGGCCCCTGGTCCGGACCCCGCCACGGACGCCACCCCGGCGGCGCTGTTGGTCACCGCGGCCCTGACGGCGGCCGCTCGTTCGCGTCCCCAGGCCCGGACCGCCAGGCCGGCCTCGGCCTCCGTGAAGCCGGCATGACGCCTTCCCTCGTACAGACCGGTCCGGCGCGCGGCGCTCGCCGCCCTGGCACTGCTTACTCGGCTGGTCGCCGTGGACATCTCGGTCATGGGCGCGGGCGGGCGAAGGCGCGGCGCTGGCCCAAGTGGGCAAGAAGCTGGGGATCGCGGCCGGGCTGACCGTTCCGGGCTCGCCGGCCACCGTCGTCCACCCGGCGGGGCTCGCCCTGCCGTGCTCGCCGGCCGCCGTCAGCGTCGTGGACGGCGGCAGAGAGGCCGCCGCCCGCGGCGATCTCGGCCTCCTGCGGGACGTGCGGGCCGCGTTCACGGGCGCCTGCGACGTCGCCGGGCTCACCGGCGTGGCCGTGCCGGCCCTGGTGCTCGTCCTGACCCGCGCGCGACGGTGGGAAGAACGTGCGACCGCCCGCTGCCCGCGCGCGGGCGGCGGGGGTTAGCGTGCCGCCGCCCGCTTCGAACGCACGAAGACCTGGTGGGGCGGGGGCCGAGTGTCGGTCAGGCGGATTCGCCCACGCTGCGCCGGTGCCATTCGGCCAGCTCGACGAGCAGCCCGTCGGCCGCGCCGCCGAACATCGCGGCCAGTTCCTCCGCGTCGTCGACCACCACCACGTGGTCCAGCAGGTCCGCGCGCAGCCGGGCCGCCCTCGGGTCGCCGGCGCCGTCCGGGTCGAAGGCGGTGGCGGCCAGGAACAGGCCGCCGACGCCGGCCAGCGCCGCGGTCTGCCGGGCCTGCGTGCCGAGCACCGTCGCCGCGTCCGCCGGTACGGCGGGCAGCGCCGGCCGCCCGCCGCGGAGCAGCAACGTCAGCGGACGGGCGGGCACCTGCTCCCCCACCTCGCCCGCCGGCACGTGGGGGCTCCCGTCGGCGTGCCGCGCCGCGTGCCGGGGACGCCCCCAGGGCACGCCATCGGCCTCGTCCTGCGCACTCGCGCGCGTGAACAGGCCGCCGTCGGCGTCGACGACGAGGTCCCCAGGCTGCCACTGCTCGCCATCAAGCGGAATGTGCGCATTCGTCATGCCTGAACGCTACGCCCTGGTTGCGACAAATCTTCGTGGCGTGCGGAGGCGCGAGCTGGGCATCTGTCAGGACATGGCGCAGGCGCAGGATTGGGGCAGGCCGCGGGTGGCGGTGTCGAGCTGCCTGCTCGGCGAGCCGGTACGGCACAACGGCGGGCACAGCCGCGCCCGTTTCCTGACGCAGGAGCTGGCGCCGTTCGTCGACTGGGTGCCGATCTGCCCCGAGATGGAGATCGGCCTCGGCGCGCCCCGCGAGACGCTGCGCCTGGAGCGCTCGCCCGCCGGTCCCCGCCTGATGACCCGGCAGAGCCGCCGCGACCTCACCTCCGCCATGGACGAGCTGGCCGCCGAACGTTCCCCGAGCCTGGCGGCCGACGGTTACGTGTTCAAGGCCAAGAGCCCGAGCTGCGGCATCCACGGCATCCCGCTCTACGCCGGGGACCACGCGGTGACCCGCGACAACCGGGGCCTGTTCGCCGACGCGGTGATCGAGGGCCACCCGCTGCTGCCCGTCGAGGACGAGGGGCGGCTCAACGACGCCGTCCTGCGGGAGGCGTTCGTCGAGCGCATCTTCGCCCACGCGCGGCTGCGCGAGCTGCTGGAGGGCGACTGGCGGCCGCGCGACCTGGTCGCCTTCCAGGCCCGGCACAAGATGCAGCTCCTGGCCCACTCCACCGAGGGCTACCGCGAGACCGGCCGCCTGGTCGCCGCCGCGGGCATCCGGCCGCGCGAGGAGCTGGCCGCGGAGTACGGCACGGCGTTCCGGCGGGCGATGGCGGTCAAGGCGTCGATCGGGCGCAACGTCAACGTGCTGCAGCACTGCCTCGGCATGCTCGGCGACGAGCTCGACCCGGTGCGCCGCGCCGACCTGGTCGAGGTCATCGGCTCATACGCGGCGCACCGGGTGGCGCTGAGCGTGCCGCTGACGTTGCTGCGCCACCACGCCAGGGGCGAGGCGGCCACCTACGTCCAGGACCAGACGTACTTCTCCCCCTACCCGGAGGAGCTGGGCCTGCGGAACCACGTGGTGTGACCCCGCCGCGCCGGGCGGGCCGGCGCGGCGGGGAGGCGCCTACGTGGGGCTGGGCTCGGTCGGCAGCGGGCCGTCCGGTTCGGGGGCGGCGGACGTGCGCGGCGGCACATGGTGCACCCGCGCCGAGCCGATCTCGAAGTACAGCCCGACCAGCGTCAGCTGCCCGGCCCTGACCTGCTCGTCGACCTTGCGGTAGGTCCGCAGGTTCTCCAGCTGCTGCTGGATGTTGAGCCGGCACAGCGCGTCGAGGGCGGCGTCCTCGGCGGAGGTGTCGTGGCCGTCCTCGCCGAGCCGGTCGAGGCTGGGACGGCCGTGCCGGAGCCAGCGGCTGAGCTGCGGCAGGCCCTCGGTGGTCGCCGGGCCCTTCAGCAGCGCCGCCATCGCGCCGCAGCCGGAGTGGCCGCAGACGGTGATGGTGTGCACGTTCAGCACGCCGGTGGCGTACTCGATGGCGGCGGCCACCGAGTCGTCGTGCGGCTCGGAGCCGGCGCACGGCACGAGGTTGCCGATGTTGCGGACCGTGAACAGGTCGCCGGGCCCGCTGGAGGTGATCAGGCTGGGCACGACCCGGGAGTCGGCGCAGGTGATGAACAGGTGCGAGGGACGCTGCTGGGTGGCGAGCTGGGTGAAGATGGGCCGCAGCAGCGGGGCCGTGCGCTTGTGGAACTCGTCCGCGCCCTGGGCCAGGCGGCAGTCGATCGCCGCCGTGGCCGACAGCGGACGGCCGCGGTGGGTCCACGGCAGCCACCAGCGGCCGGGCGCCTTGGGCGGGCTCTTGGCCGGGAACATGCGTCCGCCGCTGGCCGCCATCGTGTACCACTCGTCGTGCAGCTCGTCGATGGTGACGGTGCCGCCCAGGCGCTCGTGGTCCAGCCGCCAGGAGTGGATCGCGTCGAAGGCGGCGTTGTCCATGAAGTCGATGTTCAGGTCGAGGTCGACGGCGACGCCGGGCGGGATGGCGCGCAGTTCCTGGGTCAGCCGGGGCACGCCCAGGAAGGTGAGCGAGCCGGAGACCGTGGCGTGCATGACCCCGCCGGGTTCCTGCCGCTTGTCCACGGTCACCCGGGTCAGCCGCCGCAGCGCCAGCAGCGCGGCCAGCGCCAGCCCGGCCAGGACGCCCTCGGCCAGCCCGACCAGGATCACGCCGGACATGGTCATGACGTAGACGGGCACCTCGTTGTGGCCGTGGACCTTCCTGAGGTGGCCGAGGCTGATGGTCTTGATGCCGATGAAGACGAGCAGCGCGGCCAGCGCCTCCATCGGGATCAGCTTGATCGTCCAGCCCAGGCAGAGGGCGAACAGCAGCACCCAGACGCCGTGCAGGATCGCCGACCAGCGGGTGCGGGCGCCCGCCTGGATGTTGGTGGTGCTGCGCACGATCACGCCGGCGACCGGGAGCCCGCCGAGCACGCCGCTCACCATGTTGGCCACGCCCTGGCCGGTCAGCTCGCGGTCGAGGTCGGAGCGGGGGCCGGTGTGCATGCTGTCGGTGGCCACGCAGCACAGCAGCGACTCCGCCCCGGCCACCAGCGCCACCAGCAGCACGCCCATGGCGATGTGCTGCCAGTCGCCGGCCGGCAGCACCGGAGGCGCCCACGCGGTGATCGCGCCGGACAGGTCGATGCGGGTGACGTTCCAGCCGAACACCGCGGCGGTGACGGCGGCGGCGAGCAGCGCGGCCAGCGGCGCCGGGATCGCCCGGACGTGCTTGGGCATCCGGCTCCAGGCCAGCAGGACCGTGATGGTGAGGATGCCGACCATGACCTTGTGGCCGTGCAGGTCCATGATCTGGCTGGGCAGCTCGGCCAGGTTGGCCCACGGCGACTGCTCTGGGCTGCCGCCGAGGACGACGTGCAGCTGGGCGAGCGCGATGATGATGCCGACGCCGGCCAGCATGCCGTGGACGACCGCGGGCGAGACCGCGAGGGCGGCCCGGGCCGCCTTGAACGCGCCGAGCAGCACCTGCAGGCCGCCGGCCATGATCGTGATCAGGCAGGTGGCGCGCCAGCCGTAGGTCTGCACCAGACCGGCGATCACCACCGTCAGGCTCGCGGTCGGGCCGCTGACCTGCACCACCGAGCCGCCCAGCCGCCCGGCGACGATGCCGCCCACCGCGGCGGCGACGAGCCCGGCGGCCAGCGGCGCCCCCGCGGCCAGGGCGACGCCGAGCGAGAGGGGCACCGCGACGAGGAACACCACCAGCGATGCCGGCACATCGTGTCTGAGAGTACGCATGATGCTACTCTCCGTAGTTATATTCATGCGGCACACCTTAGTGCCAGATCAACCCCACGTCGGACGACGGTAAAACGCGCCGGACATGTCCCCTCTGTCCGGCGCGTCGCCCTTCCGTGTCGCCCTGCCGCGCCCCTACTGGGCCGCGTCCTCGCAACTCACCGTGACCAGGGCGAAGAACACGTGGGTGCGGGCGTCCTGGGAGACCACCGACTCGAACACCTCGCACGCCGTGAACCCGTGGCGCAGCGCGTCGCGGCGGGCGTCGGACTCGGCGTGGGCGAGCGCGACGTTCTCGGCGAGGTCACGGCCGAAGCCGTCGAACAGCGTGCCCGTCGCGGCGGTGGCGGGCGCCGCGACGCCCGCCACGACGCCCGCCACGACGGCGGCCCCGGAACCGGCCAGGACCGCCGCGCCCAGCGCCGCCGGCAGCTTTCTTCTCAGGTACGTCATGGTCTCCCCCTGGATCGGGATGGGTGGGCCTGCACCCGTTGGGGCGTTCCAAGCCGTTCCATCCCGCGCCGTGGCTAGGAGGAGGCGCTGGGGATCTTCAGGGGGTCACGCGGGGCCTCGGCCTTGGCCTTGGCCATCTGCTCACCCAGCTCCTGCAGCCGGTTGCGTCCCATGGACTCGCGCACCTGCGGGAACCACTCCTTCTCCTCCTCCTCGACGTGGTGGCGGACGTTCTCCATGAGCACCGTCATCTTGGCGTCGTAGCGCTCGTCGGCCGGGTCGAGGTCCTTCAGCTCCGACAACATCCAGACGACGACGTGGTGCTCCTCGACGCTCTCCAGGATGTGGTCGGTGGTGTCGGGGGTGCCCGAGCGGGCGGCCGGGTAGAAGATCTTCTCCTCGATGTAGGTGTGCGCGGTCAGCTCCTCGATGACCTGCGCGACGATCTTCTGCTTGGTCTTGTGGGCGTCCTGGCCCGCCTTCTCGAACTCCTTGAACAGCTTCTCCACGGTCTTGTGGTCCTCTTTGAGCAGCACGATCGCGTCCATGGACGGCCTCCCTGGGGTCGGGACGCCCGGCGGGATCGAGGGATGCCGGGCGTCGGGTCCGCCCCAGGTACCCCTAGGTCAGGCGCTCACACCCGGCGCCTTCAGTGACGTTCCTGACGCGGCAGCACCACGTGGTTGACGATCACCTGGATGGCGGCGGCGACCGGGATCGCCAGCAGGGCGCCGACCACGCCGAGCAGGGCGCCGCCGATGAGGGCGGCCACGATGGTGGCGGCGGCCGGCACGTCCACGGACGACTTCATCACCTTGGGCGCGATCAGGTAGTTCTCGATCTGCTGGTAGACGATGAAGAAGATCAGGGTGGCGATGGCCACCGGGAGCGAGGCGAACAGCGCGACCAGCGTGGCGATGCCCGCGCCGATGAACGCGCCGATGAGCGGGATGAGGTCGGTGAGGGCCACGATGATCGCCAGGGCCAGCGCGTACGGCACGCCCGCGATCGACAGGAAGACGAACGTGGTCACGCCCGCGATCAGGGAGATGATCAGGTTGCCGGCCACGTAGCCGCCGACCCGGTTGAGTATCTCGTCGCCGAGCAGCCGGGCCCGGTCCCTGCGGCTCCGCGGGATCAGCCGGTAGCCGGTGCGCGTGATGGAGCGCAGCGCGCCCAGGAAGTACAGGGTGAGGATGAGCACGGTCAGCGTGGAGAACACGGCGCTGACCACGATCGAGGCGATGCCGAGCAGCCCGCCGAACACCTGCCGGCCGAGGTCGCCGCTGGTCAGGTACGCCTGCAGCCGCTCCAGCAGCTGGTAGCGCTGGTCCAGGTCGCGGATCTGCGGGTTGTTCTGCAACTGCTGGATGTAGCTGGGCAACTGCTCGGCGAACTGTCCCGCCTGCTCCGACAGCGCCGGGACGATCGCCATGGCGAACCCGGCGAACAGCACGATCACCGCCGCGAACACCGCGGTGATCGCCGCCCAGCGCGGCAGGCCGTGCTCCTCCAGCCATCGCACGGCGGGATCCAGGCCGACGGCCAGGAACAGCGACACGACGATCAGCAGGAGCATCGAGGCGCTGGCGGTGAGCGCCTGGACCAGCAGCCAGGCGGTCAGCACGCCGAGCGCGGCGGTGAACCCGAAGACGAAGGGCGTGCTGCCGAACGGCCGTCCGGGCCTGCCGAAGGGCAGGGCCGTCGTCTCCGGCCGGGGGCCGGAGACGTGGCCGTCGCGGCCGGCCGCGGACGCCGCGCCGGGTTCGCCCGGCGGGGCGGAGGAAGTGAACTGATCACCAGACATGGGGGCTCCTGAACCTGAGAAACCCCCTTCTCTGCCCGGCCGCGGCGGGGTCTATCGTCGCCGCCGCCGCCGGTGACGCCCCTCGCGGCCCGGACGGGGCCGCCGGGCTGCGCCCGTCCGGCGATCAGGGCGCTGACCTGCGCCGTTTCGCCGTACCGGGCAGGGGGTAGGCCGCTCATCCCGGGGCCGACGGCCTCACCGGCCGGCCGGTGTCCCCGTCGCGGGGGCCGGGCAGCACACGAGCCAAGGAAGAACGGCATGGGGGAACCGCAGCAGGTGCAGGTCGAGATCCTCGACCAGGTCGCCATCGAGGACCTGATCGGGAAGGTGGAGGACGTCGCCAGGCAGCCGGGCGCGGCCGACCGGGTGGCCCGGTGGCGGGCCGAGCACGGCACCGAGCACGCCACGCCCAAGGCCCGCTCGTTCGTCGTCGTGGGCCCGACGTTGATGTTCCTGCACCCGTGCCCCGACGGCGTCGTCCTGCCGTTCGCCGCCTACCCGGACGGGACGGTGAAGGTCTACACCGATCCCGAGCACGCCGGGCTGAGCTTCTACCGCGACTCCGGCGGATAGGCGTGTCCGGCATGGGGCCCGGCCAAAGGGGTACATCGTGGTTGCGGTCAACCCCCCGCAGGCGGCGCTCGTGCGAGCGGGCCCGCGCTGTGGCCTCGTCACCGGCCTCACACCACACGAAGGCACGAACATGAGGACATCACCACGGGGCCCGCGAGCGCTGCTGCCCCTCCTGTCGGCCCTGTGCGTGCTGGCGCTGCTGCCGGCCTGCAACCCGGGGCAGCGGGAGTCGCCCCTTCCGCAGGGCACGGCGCGTGAGGGGCTGGTCGACGGGCAGGTGGGGGCGATGCGGCTGTTGCACGTCCACATCCTGGCCCCGTCCATGGAACAGCAGAAGGCGGGCGACGATCTCGGCCTCTACCTGACGTTGGTCAACGAGAGCGACCAGCCCCAGAAGCTCGACGGCGTCAGCACCGTGCACGCCAGGAAGGTCGTCTACCGCGCGGGGCCGGGCGCGGCGCAGGAGGAGGTCAACGTGACCGTCCCGGCTCGCTCGACCGTCTCGCTCCAGGAGGGGCAGAGCCGCCCGCACCTGGAGATCCTCGACATCGACCGACCGCTCGGCGCCACGCCGATCGACGTCACCTTCCGCCTGACCACCGGCACGACCACCCTGCGCATCCCGGTGCTGCCGCTGGAGCGGGGCGCCGGCACACCCGTCCCTGGCCACAGCTGACCCGGACCGGGACGGACGCTACCGGTAGTGGGTCCTCGCGTACTCGTCCTTCCTGGCCTCGCATTCGATGACCGACGACCTGCGCCTGCACGTCTACGGCAGGCGGCGTACACCGGAGCGGCGTCCTTGCAGTGCTTCCCCCTGAAGCCGGAGGACTCGCAGGACCGGTAGCGGGCCCGCGACACGCCCGGCGCGCCGGCGGCCCTGCCGCTCTCGCTCCTCGCCGGCCCGTCCGCCACGGCCGCGGCGACTCGCGGCGGAGCCGGCGTACCGGGCGTCGCGTAGAGGAAGGCGATGCCCAGCAGGGCCGTCAGCGCGACGCGGGCCGGCCCTGCCCGGATCGATGTCCGGCGTTCGATCCGCCTCAACGAGGGCCCCATCGCCCGCCTCCGCCTCCCGTTCCCCCGTGCCGGGACGGCGGTCAGGAATCGAGAAGCGTCGTCCGGGCCGGCGGAACTAGCGTGACCGGCATGGACATCACCATCCACTCCAGCTACCTCCCCCACGACGACCCGGACGCCTCCCTCGCCTTCTACCGCGACGCCCTCGGCTTCGAGGTGCGCAGCGACGTCGGCTACGACGGGAAACGCTGGATCACGGTCGGCCCCGCCGGCCAGCCCGGCACGTCGATCGTGCTGCAGCCACCCGTCCCCGACGGCTGCGGCATCACCGAGGACGAGCGCCGCACCATCGTCGAGATGATGGCCAAGGGCACCTTCGCCGGCATCAACCTGTCGACCGACGACCTCGACGCCGTCTTCGACCGGCTCGCGGCGAACGGCGCGGAGATCGTCCAGGAGCCGGCCGAGCAGCCGTACGGGGTGCGCGACTGCGCCGTGCGGGACCCGGCGGGCAACCTGATCCGCATCAACCAGCGGCTCTGAGGCGGCGAGGTCAGGGGCCGGCCGGGTCGAGGAACCGGCGCGCGCCGCGCAGCCTGGTCCGCAGCAGCCGCTGGGTGGCGGCGCAGTCGAGGCGCACGTCCAGCGGGCCGGGCACGCCCGACTCCGCGCGCCGGCCCGCCGGGAGCAGGGCCGGGTCGAGCCCGTCGCGGCGGGCGATGAGCAGGCCCAGCTCGTACCGGCTCACCGCGTCGGCCCCGGCGACGTGGCGGACGCCGGGCGGGCCGGCGGCGGCCAGTTCGAGCAGGGCCGCGGCGAGGTCGGCGACGTGCACCGGGCATCGCACGTCGTCGGTGAACAGCACGCCCTTCGTCGCGCCGGTGGCCAGGGCGTGCACCAGGGCCTCGTGCGACGAGCCGCCGCCGCCGACGACCAGCGACGTCCTGGCGATCACCGCGTCCGGCGCGACCGCGGCCACGACGGTCTCGGCGGCCGCCTTGGCCGCGCCGTACGGGGTGATCGGGTCGGGGAGGCACGTCTCGTCGTAGCGGACCGCCGCGCCGGAGAAGACCGTGTCGCTGGAGACGTGCACCAGGCGGCTGCCCGCCGCGGCGGCGGCCAGGGCGACGTTCGCGGCCCCGGTGGCCGTGGTCGCCCAGTCGTGCTGCCGGAAGGCGGCATTGACGACCGCCTCCGGCCGGACCGCGGCGACCAGCGCCTCGACGTCGGCGCGGCGGCGCACGTCGAGCGGCGCCCAGGCGACGCCGGCCGTCTTCCCCGGACGGGTGTGGCAGGTCGCGGTCACCTCGTGCCCGGCCGCCGCGCCCCGCCGGACGAGTTCGGCGCCCAGGAAGCCGCTGCCGCCGACGACGAGCAGCCTCATGCGGACGTGGCGCCGACGTAGGCCGCCAGGTGCTCGCCCGTCAGGGTGGAGCGGGCGGCGACGAGGTCGGCGGGGGTGCCCTCGAAGACGACCCGGCCGCCGTCGTGACCGGCGCCTGGGCCGAGGTCGACGATCCAGTCGGCGTGCGCCATGACCGCCTGGTGGTGCTCGATGACGATCACCGACTTGCCGCCGTCGACGAGCCGGTCGAGCAGGCCGAGCAGCTGCTCGACGTCGGCGAGGTGCAGGCCGGTGGTGGGCTCGTCGAGCACGTAGACGTCGCCGCTCTTCTCGGCCATCTGGGTGGCCAGCTTGAGCCGCTGCCGCTCGCCGCCGGACAGCGTGGTGAGCGGCTGGCCGAGGCTGAGGTAGCCGAGCCCGACGTCGGCGAGCCGGCCGAGGATGGCGTGCGCTGCCGGGGTGCGCGCCTCACCCGCGCCGAAGAACTCCTCGGCCTCGGTCACCGGCATCGCCAGCACCTCGCTGATGTTCCGGCCGCCGAAGCGGTACTCCAGCACCTCGGCCTGGAAGCGCCTGCCCTCGCACTCGTCGCACACGGTGGCGACGCCGGCCATCACGCCCAGGTCGGTGTAGAGGACGCCGGCGCCGTTGCAGTTGGGGCAGGCGCCCTCGGAGTTGGCGCTGAACAGGGCCGGCTTGACGCCGTTGGCCTTGGCGAACGCCTTGCGGATCGGGTCGAGCAGGCCGGTGTAGGTCGCCGGGTTGCTCCGCCGCGAGCCGCGGATCGGGCTCTGGTCGATCGACACCACGCCCGCGCCGGCCGGGACGGACCCGTGCACGAGCGAGCTCTTGCCGGAGCCGGCCACGCCGGTGACGACGACCAGCACCCCGAGCGGGATGTCGACGTCGACGTCGCGCAGGTTGTGCTTGTTCGCCCCGCGGATCTCCAGGGCGCCGGTGGGCTTGCGCACCTCCTCCTTCAGGGCGGCCCGGTCGTCGAGGTGCCGGCCGGTGACGGTGCCGCTGGCCCGCAGCCCCTCGACGGTGCCCTCGAAGCAGACGGTGCCGCCCTCGGTGCCGGCGCCGGGGCCGAGGTCGACGACGTGGTCGGCGATGGCGATGGCCTCCGGCTTGTGCTCGACGACGAGCACGGTGTTGCCCTTGTCGCGCAGCCTGGCCAGCAGGCCGTTCATCCGCTGGATGTCGTGGGGGTGCAGGCCGATGGTGGGCTCGTCGAAGACGTAGGTGGTGTCGGTGAGGGACGAGCCGAGGTGGCGGATCATCTTGACGCGCTGCGCCTCGCCGCCCGACAGCGTGCCGGCCGGCCGGTCGAGCGACAGGTAGCCCAGCCCGATCTCGACGAAGGAGTCGAGCGTACGGCCCAGCGTGGCCAGCAGCGGCGCCACGGACGGCTGGTCGAGGCCGCGGATCCACTCGGCCAGGTCGGTGATCTGCATCCGGCACGCGTCGGCGATGCTGACGCCGTCGATCTTCGAGGACCGGGCCTCCGGGCTGAGCCGGGTGCCGTCGCACTCGGGGCAGGTGGTGAAGGTGACCGCCCGTTCGACGAAGGCGCGGATGTGCGGCTGCATGCCCTCCTTGTCCTTCGACAGGAACGTCTTCTGGATCTTCGGGATCAGGCCCTCGTAGGTGAGGTTGACGCCCTCGACCTTGACCTTGGTCGGCTCCCGGTAGAGGAAGTCCCGCATCTCCTGCTCGGTGAAGTCGCGGATCGGCTTGTCGGGGTCGAGCAGCCCCGACTCGGCGTAGACGCGCACGGTCCAGAAGCTGTCGGACTTCCAGCCGGGGATGGTGAAGGCGCCGCCGGCCAGCGACTTGGAGTCGTCGTAGAGCTGGGTGAGGTCGATGTCGGAGACCGTGCCGCGGCCCTCGCAGCGGGGGCACATGCCGCCCAGGCGGGTGAAGCTCTGCCGGACCGTCTTGCTGGAGCCGCGCTCGACGGTGATCGCGCCGCTCGCGCGGACCGAGGGCACGTTGAAGGAGTAGGCGTTGGGCGAGCCGATGTGCGGCCGGCCGAGCCGGCTGAACAGGATGCGCAGCATGGCGTTGGCGTCGGTGGCGGTGCCGACCGTGGAGCGGGGGTCGGCGCCCATCCGCTGCTGGTCGACGATGATCGCGGTGGTCAGCCCTTCCAGGACGTCGACCTCGGGCCGGGCCAGCGTCGGCATGAACCCCTGGACGAACGTGCTGTAGGTCTCGTTGATCAGCCGCTGCGACTCGGCGGCGATCGTGGCGAACACCAGCGAGCTCTTGCCCGAGCCGGATACGCCGGTGAACACGGTCAGCCGGCGCTTGGGGATCTCGACGCTGATGTCCTTGAGGTTGTTCTCGCGCGCGCCGTGGACGCGGATCAGATCGTGGCTGTCGGCGATCTGCCGCTCGGGCGGCGTGTGCGTGCTCATCGTTTCTCCATCTCTCGCGCGAGCCCCCGTAGGCGTCGCCCGGCCGCATCCGGCCAGGTACGAGGGTATGGCCTCACGATATCGGCGGGCGCGGGGCGGGCGCTTCTCCGATCCTGACCGGTGGGCCCGTCCCGCCGCGGAGCGACGGTTCAGGGGCGGGCGCCGTCGATGAAGTCGAGCAGGTCCCGGTTGAGGCGGTCGGCGTGGGTGATGAAGACGCCGTGCCCGGCCCCGGCGTACTCGTGGTAGACGTTGCCCGGCACCAGCTTCGCCAGCCGCCGCCCGCACAACCAGACGGGGGCCGAGGCGTCGGCGTCGCCGTGGATGATCAGGGTCGGCACCCTGATGGCGGCGCTCTCCTCGCGCAGGTCGGTGCAGACGCCCGTCCTGACGACCTCGTGGGCGGCCTTGGCCGAGCAGTCGAGGCAGCGCTGCACGGTCCACTCGACGAGCTCGCTGGAGATCTGGTTGCCCAGGTGCGTGGCGAAGAACGCCTGCGCGTTCTGGGCCAGCCACCTCGGGCGGTCCTTGGCGCGGACGGCCGCCACTGCGTCGAAACGGTCCTGGTCGATGCCGTCGGGGTTGTCGGGCGTCCTGACGGCCAGCGGCGCGGTGGGCGAGATCAGCACGATCCGGCTCACCCGGTCGTCCCCGTGGCGGGTCAGGTAGCGGATCACCTCACCGCAGCCCATCGAGTGCGCCACCAGCGTCACCCCGCGCAGGTCGAGGTGGTCGAGCAGCGCCGCCAGGTCGTCGGCGAGGTTGTCGTAGTCGTATCCGTGGCCGGCTCAGTCGGAGCGGCCGTGCCCGCGCTTGTCGAAGGCGACGCAGCGCAGCCCCCGCTCCGACAGCGGCATCATCTGGAACTCCCACGAGCTGCTGCTGAGCCAGGCGCCGGCCACGAACACGACGGGCTCGCCCTGCCCCCAGTCGGTGTAGAACAGGCTCGTCCCGTCGTGGCTGTCGAAGTACGGCATGTGGTCCTCCCGGACGTCTCGCGCTTACGGGAGAACTCTCGCGCGGCGTGGGTCATGCCGTCGATTACGTGCCAGGTAATGCCACGGCCTACGCGGCGGGCGCCAGCCCCCGCGCCAGCACGTCGAACGCCTGGTCCACGGCCGCGACGTGATCGGCGAGCACGTCGGCGGCCCGCTCCCCGGCCAGCTGCCGGGCCGCGGTGGCCAGGAAGGCCGAGCGGAAGGCGCCGACGACCAGCGCCGCGGTCAACCGGCCGGGCAGCCCCTCGCCGCACTCGTCGACCAGGGCCGCGAGCACGGCCTCCAGCTCGTCGGCGATCTCCCTGGCGCGCGCCCGCAGCGCCGCGGAGCCGATCACCACCCGGAAGAAGTGCACGAACCGGTCGTCGACCCCGCCGAGCGGGTGGCCCGCGCGCGCGTGCCGGACGAGCATGTCCCGCAGCGCCGACAGCACCGGCTCGCCCGGCCGGCGGCCCCGGACGGTGTCGGTGACCAGGTCGACCAGCTCGGGGACGCGGTCGAAGAAGATGTCCTCCTTGCGGGGGAAGTAGTTGAACACCGTCACCTTGGAGACGTCCGCCGCCTCGGCGATCTCGCCGATGGTCACCTCGTCGAAGCCGCGTTCGTAGAACAACATCGAGCCGTGGTCGGAGATGCGCCTGCGGGTCTCGGCCTTCTTGCGTTCGCGGAGCGATGGAGTCTCTTTCACGAGAAAAGTATATCGCACTCAAACTTTAGTCGGGTATAGTTTTTGCCATGGACTACGACGTGATCATTTCCGGTGGCGGTCCCGTTGGCCTGATGCTCGCCTGCGAGCTGCGGCTGCACGACGTGCGCGTGGCGGTGCTGGAGCGGCTGACCGACATCGACCAGACGGTCAAGGCCGGCTCGGTCAACACGCCCACCGCCGAGGCCCTCTACCGGCGCGGGCTGCTCCCGGTGCTGGAGGAGGCCCAGGCCGAGACGATGAAGGCATTCCAGGCGTTCATGGCCCAGCGGGGCGGCGCGGCGGCGGCCGGGCAGCCCAAGATCTCCGCCTTCGCCGGGCACTTCGCCGGCTTGTGGCTGCTGACCGACCTGGTGGACGAGAGCGACCCCGACTTCGCCGACCGCGGGCCGGCCGCCCGCCTCAGCGGCATCCGGCAGCAGGACATCGAGCGGGTGCTCGGCGAACGGGCCGCCGAGCTCGGCGCGGACGTGCTGCGCGGCGTTGAGCTGACCGGCTTCGAGCCCTCCGCCGACGGGGTCGTCGTGCGGGCGGGCGAGCGGGAGTTCCGCTGCGGGTGGCTGGTGGGCTGCGACGGCGGCCGCAGCACCGTGCGCCGCCTGGCCGGCTTCGACTTCCCCGGCACGCCTCCGCTGATCACCGGCCACCAGGCCGTCGTGACCATGGAGGGCGGCGAGGGGCTCGGCACCGGCTGGACGCACACCGACACCGGCACCTACGCCAACGGGCCGACCCCCGGCCGCATCCTGACCGTGGAGTTCGACGGGCCGCCGGAAGACCGCACCACGCCGGTCACCGCCGAGGAGCTGCAGGCCAGTCTGCGGGCCGTCTCCGGCGTGGACGTCACCATCACCGGCGTCAGGACGGCCACCCGCTTCACCGACAACGCCCGCCAGGCCACCACCTACCGGCTCGGCCGGGTCCTGCTGGCCGGCGACGCGGCGCACGTCCACTCGCCCTTCGGTGGCCAGGGGCTCAACCTGGGCATCGGCGACGCCGTCAACCTCGGCTGGAAGCTCGCCGCCGTCGTCCGGGGCCGCTCGGCCGAGGCGCTGCTGGACACCTACACCGCCGAGCGGCACCCCATCGGCGCGTGGGTGCTCGACTGGACCCGCGCCCAGGTGGAGCTCATGCGGCCCGAGGCCCGCTCCCGGGCGTTGCGGGCCGTCGTGTCCGACCTGATCGGCACCACCGAGGGCACCACGTACTTCGTCAAGCGGCTCTCCGGCGTCTGGCACCGCTACGAGCTGCCCGGCGACCACCCGCTGGTCGGCCAGAGCGTCCCCGACCTGGAGCTGGCCGACGGCACCCGGGTCGGCGACCACCTGCACGATGGGCGCGGGCTGCTGCTGGACCTCGGGGCCGGTCTGGCGGCCGACCCGCGGGTGCCGGTGCTGGCCGCCAAGCCGGTGGACGTCCGCGACTTCGGCGGCCTGCTGGTCCGGCCGGACGGAGTCGTCGCCTGGGCGGGCGACGCGCCGGACGCCGCGCTGGAGGAGGCCCTGGCCGCCTGGTTCTGACGGCGCCCTACTCGCCGGCCGCCCACTCCTGGTACGTGGTCCGGCCCAGCGTGGCGTCGTCGTCGGGCACCAGCGAGCGCTCGGTCAGCTCGCTGCCGAAGTAGCGGGCGTGCTCGTCGGCGACCACCTCGCGCGGGTCGCCGAGGCCGGCCAGCGCGTCGCGGAAGAACTCGTCCATCCGGAACTGCTCGGGGCCGGCGACCTCGGTCCGGCCGTTCAGGGGCGCCCCGAGCGCGACCCGGGCGACCGCCGCCGCGACGTCGTCGCCCGCGATGGGCCGGAACAGCACGGGCGCGATGTGCACCTCGCCGTCGACGGCCGACTCGTCGGCGATGCCCCGCACGAACTCGAAGAACTGCGTCGCGTGCACCAGCGAGTACGGCAGGCCCGACTTCTCGATCAGCCGCTCCTGGGCGATCTTCGCGGCGAAGTAGCCGTTGTCGGGCATGCGCTCGGTGCCCACGACCGACAGCGCGACGTAGTGGCCGACGCCCGCCGCCGCCCCGGCGGCCAGCAGGTTGCGGGTGGAGGTCTCGAAGAACTCCAGCACCGCGGCCCGCTCGAACGACGGCGAGTTGGAGACGTCCACCACGACCTGCGCGCCCTCCAGGACCTCGGCCAGCCCCTCCCCCGTGAGGGTGTCGACGCCGGTACTCGGGGACGCGGCGACCGCCTCGTGCCCCTGTCCGGCCAGCCTGCGCACGAGCTTCGACCCGATCAGGCCGGTCCCGCCGATCACGACAACCTTCATGACGACCTCCCTCTCGCCCGGGGCACCTCGTGTGCCGTCCGGTCGCCGGCTGATGTCATGTCCAGCCGGCGGCCCGGCGGCACCCGTTGTGACGCCTCCATTACCCGGCGATGTCCTGTCATGCCCGTACGGCCGGGGCGGCGGCAGGGCGCGACCGTCAGTCGTGCGCGGGCGGCAGCACCGCGGCGACCAGGGCGCGCAGGGCGGCCAGGGCCTCGGCGGCGTCGACGCGCTCGGGGGCGACCAGCCACTGCTGGTGGATGCCGATGCCGGCGCCGATGAGCGCGACCGCCAGCGGCTCCACCGGCAGGCCCGGCGGCAGCGGCAGGCGTTCGAGCCAGCGCCTGCAGTGGTCGCGCAGCGTGTCGTGGATCTCGACGTAGCGGTCGCGGATGGGCGAGCCGGGCTCCAGCGCCTCGACCAGCAGGGTGACGAAGAGCTTGGTGGTCGGCAGGGCGAACATCGCGCCGACGCCCTGGTCGAACGGCCCGAAGTCCGGCTCGCCGGCCCCGGGGGCGTCGGCGAGGCCGTCGCGCACCCGGGCCACCGAACGTTCGAGCACGGCCAGCAGCAGGCCCTCCTTGCCGCCGAAGTGCCACGGGATGGACCCGCGGCTGATGCCCGAACGGGCGGCCACGTCGTGGAACGTGGTCTGCCGGTAGCCCTTCTCGGCGAACAACTCGGCCGCCGCGTTGAGGATGAGCTCGCGGCTCTCGTTGCTGGTCTGTTCCCGTCGCGTTGTCACGCCACCTCCTCTGTGCTATCAATCGTATTCTATGTTGACCAACACAGAGGAGAGTCCCGTGCACGTCGCCATGATCGCCACGCACTACCCGCACGCCGCCCACCGCGAGGAGTTCGTCGGACGGGTGCGCAAGGTGGCCGAAGCGTTCCGGAGCATGCCCGGCTGCCTGTCGGCGGAGTGCTGGCTGTCGGAGGAGGCGGTGGTCTCCATCGTGCGCTGGGAGTCGGACGAGGCGTTCGCCGCGTCGCTGGCCGCGCTCGGCGCCGCCGACGTCGACGTGGCCTTCGACGAGCGCGAGGCCCGGCCGCGCGAGATCGTCCGGCTGGCCGCCGCCTGAGGCTAGTAGCCCGAGGGGCGGACCAGCCCCGTCTCGTACGCGAAGACCGCCGCCTGGGTGCGGTCGCGCAGCCCGAGCTTGACCAGGATCCGGCTCACGTGGGTCTTGACCGTCTGCTCGGCGATCACCAGGCGCTCGGCGATCTCGGCGTTCGACAGGCCCTGCGCGATCAGCGCCAGCACCTCGGTCTCGCGCTCGGTCAGGTCGCCCACGCGCTCCTTCAGCGGCGCCCGCGGCGCGCGGCTCACCCGGGTGAACTCGGCGATCAGGCGCTTGGTGACGTTCGGGGCCAGCAGCGCGTCGCCGGTCGCCACCACCCGCACCGCGTGGGCCAGCTCGGCCGCCGAGGCATCCTTGAGCAGGAAGCCGGACGCCCCGGCGCGCAGCGCCTCGTAGACGTAGTCGTCGAGGTCGAACGTGGTCAGGACGAGCACCTTCGCCGACGCGTCCGGACGGGCGGCGATCCTGCGGGTGGCCTCGATGCCGCCGAGCTCGGGCATGCGCACGTCCATGAGGACGACGTCGGGGTCCAGCTCGGCGACCTTGGCGACGGCGTCGAGCCCGTTGACGGCCTGGCCCACGACCTCGATGCCGGGCTCGGCGTTGAGCAGCACGGTGAAGCCCTGGCGGACCATGACCTGGTCGTCGGCGATGAGCACGCGGATGCTCGTCATGAGGTGGCCTGGACGCCTTTCTGTGAGTCGACCGGCAGGAACACGCTGACCTCGTAACCGCCGTCCGGCGTGGGCCCGGCGGCGAGGTCGCCGCCCAGCATGGCGGCGCGCTCGCGCATGCCGAGCAGCCCGTGCCCGGCGCCGGGCGAGGGCCGCGCCGGCCTGGCGGGCGGCTCGTTGACGACCCGGATCGCCAGGGCGCCGGGCCGGTACGTCAGCCGGACCGCCACCGCCGCGCCGGGAGCGTGCCGCATGGCGTTGCTGAGCGCCTCCTGCACGATCCGGTACGCCGACAGCTCCACGCCCGGCGACAGCGGGCGCGCCTGCCCGGCGATCTCGGCGGTGAGCGTGACGCCCGCGCCGCGCACGTTGGCCACCAGCTCCTCCAGCCGGTCGAGCGTGGGCTGCGGCGCGTCGCCCGGCTGGTCCTGCGCGCGCAGCACGCCCAGGACCCGGCGCAGCTCGGTCAGCGCCTCGACGGCGTTCTCCCGGATGCCGGCCAGGTTCTCCCGCAGCTCCTGCGGCGGGTCCTCCACCAGGTGCGGCGCGACCTGGGCCTGGATGGAGATCACCGACATGTGATGGGCGACGACGTCGTGCAGCTCGCGGGCGATCCTGCTGCGCTCCTCCAGCAGCGTGCGGCGGGCCCGTTCCTCGGCCGTCAGCTCCTCCTGGGCCTCCAGCCGGGTACGGGTCGTCCTGAGCTGGCGCACCCCGGCCCCGACGGCGACCGCGACCGCGTCGGCCATCAGGGCAGTCGCGCCCAGCCCGCCCCCGTTGGCCTCCGGCATGAGCACCACGATCGCCACCGCGGTCAGCGCGGTGATCGCCAGCGCCTTGACGGCGATGCCGGGGCGTACCCGCAGCGCCAGCAGGAACAGCACGCCGGCCTGCAGGGCGACGCCCGAGCCCGTCCACGGGAAGGCGGTCGGGTCGGCGCGTGGGAACGGCCCCCTCTCGAACGTCTCGGGATGCACCGTCCAGGGGAAGCTCAGGTGCTGCGACACGTAGACCATGCCCGACCGCGCCCCGGCGACCATGAGGGCGATCGTCGCCCACCAGGCGGCCAGCGGGCGCCACATCGCCAGCACCATGGCCGCCGCCATGGCCATGGCCAGCAGCGGGACGGTCGGGTCGATGCCGATCCCGCCCGGGTACAGGCCCATGGCCAGCGCGTACAGGGCGACGGCGACGTGCGGGAGCCGGGACAGTGCGCGCGGCCCGCCCATGCGGGGCAGGGGGTCGGGGGCCATGGTCCACAGGTCCGCGCCCAGCGCGGCGAGGGCCTTCCGCAGCCTGCTCATCCGCCCTCGCCCACGTTCCTTCTGTCCCGGCTTGCACCCTTGGCCCAGCTTACGGGTGAGCCGGTCACCATCCGCGCGAGGAGGCGGCTGCCGCGATTGCCCATGGGAGCCCTTCCGGTGGGGGACGGTTCCTCCGACGCTACGGACCGCCCCGGCCGCGCGCCTCCCGCTGCGGAGCTCACTTCTCGCCTAGCTCCCAGGTACTACGGGACGTACCTCAGCCCGCTCCGGGCAGGTGCAGACGGCGTCCCTGCCAGCGGGCGCGCAGCCAGCGGTCATGGCTGGCCACCACGACCGCGCCGGGGCCGTGCTCGGCCATGGCGGCCTCCAGCTCGTCGGCGAGGCCCGGCGACAGGTGGTTGGTGGGCTCGTCGAGCAGCAGCACGTCGGGAGGGTCGGCGATCAGCAGCGCCAGCGCGAGGCGGCGGCGCTGGCCGACGGACAGCTCCCCCACCCGCAGGTTCGTGTCGCGGGCGCGGATCAGGCCGAGCGAGCGCAGCGGCACGGCCTCGGCGCGCGCCGGCCCGAGAACCCGCTCGTAGGTCTCCCGCACCGTGCGGCCGGGGTGCTCGAACGTCGTGTCCTGGGGCAGCAGGCCGACGGTCAGCCCCGGCCGCCGCCGTACCGGCCCGGCCGGCTCCAGGTCGCCGGACAGGACCGCGAGGAGGGTGGACTTGCCCGCGCCGTTCGGGCCGGTGACCAGCAGCCGGTCCCCTTGGTGGAGGTCGAGCCGGTCGAGCGCGAGCCGCCCCGCCACCCGGACGTCCCGCGCCGCCACCAACAGCCCGCCGCCAGGGCTCTCCCCGCTCCCGGCACCGCCACGGTCCCCCTCGGGACCTTCGGAAGGAAGGAGGGCCGCGTCGCCACGGTCGCCCTGCGAACCTTCAGAAGAACAGAGGGCCGCGTCGCGCCTCCCTCCTTCCGGACCTTCAGTTGGAGAGAGGGCCGCGTCGCGCCTCCCTCCTTTCCGAGCTTCAGTGGGCGGGAGGGGGGCGGTGAGGCGGGGGCGTAGGCGCAGTGGGGGTGGCGGGGCGGGGACCTGGGCGCGTTCCAGCTCGGCGAGCCGGCGGGCGGCGTCGCGCACCCGCCGGGAGATCTGCTGCTGCACCCGCCCGGCGCGGTGGCCGTAGCCCATCTTCTCGTTGTCGCGGCGCAACCCGTCCTGCGCCACCCGCCGCGCGGTCACCGCGACGGCGCGGCGCAGCTCGTCCAGTTCCTCCTGCTCGGCCGCGTGACGCCGCTCCCAGCGTTCGCGCTCGGCGCGTTTCCCGGTCAGGTACGCGCTGTAGCCGCCGCCGTACCGGACGGGACCGTCCACGGCGAGGTCGAGGTCGAGCAGGTCCGTGCAGACCGCGTCGAGGAAGGCCCGGTCGTGGCTGGCCACGACCACCACGCCGGTCATGCCGCGCAGTTCCTCCTCGACGAAGACGGCGGCGTCGTCGTCGAGGTGGTTGGTGGGCTCGTCGAGCAGCAGCGCGGCGGGACGCCTGATCAGCAGCGCCGCCAGGGCGAGCCGGCCGCGCTGCCCGCCGGACAACGACCCGAGCACGCGCGTGCCCGGCACACCGCCCAGGCCCAGCCGGTCGAGGACGATCTCCGCCCGCCGGTCGGCGTCCCAGGACTCGTGCTGCTGCGCCTGGTCGAGCCGGGCCCCGTACGCCTCGAGCAGCGCGGCGTCGTCCGGCGACCCGGCCAGCTCGCGGGCGAGCCGGTCGAGCTCGGCCAGGTCCGTCCGCGCCTCGTGCAGGGCGTCGTCGAGCACGTCGGCGAGCGTGTCGCCGGCCGCGAACGGCAGCTCCTGGTGCAGGAAGCCCAGGTCGGCGGGCCGGACGACGGTGCCGGAGTCGGGTTCGTCCACGCCGGCCAGCAGGCGCAGCAGCGTGGACTTTCCCGCGCCGTTCTCGCCGATGAGCCCGATCCGGCGGCCGGGGGCGGCGGTGAGCGAGAGGCCGTCGAGCACGCGCCGCGTGCCCAGCGTCCGGACGAGATCGTGGGCCAGCAGCGCGTCGCCGGCCGGCGGGCAGGGGTTGGAGACCATGTGAACCTCGGAGGAGGACGCGGGCGCGCCGAAGCCGCCCGGTGAAGGGGACAGGGGTTTCGGGGAACGACGAAAAGGCCCACGTCGGCGGCGCTCACGCGCTCACGCCGGGGCCGATCACCCTCCGGTGTCACCCGGAGATGTCGTCGTCACCTGCCATGTCCGGTCTCCTGACCGTAGATCACAAACGTTCCCACCGTAGCCTACGCGCTCCACCCCGCGGGCAGGCCCAGGGCGGCCCGGACGCCCGGGGTGACCGCCGCGCGGAAGGCGGCGTCGAGCTCGGCGGGCGACCAGGGCGCGCACCCGGCCGTAGCCCGCCGCTACGGCCTGAGCACGATCTTGCCGTGGGTGTGCCGCCGTTCCAGCTCGCCGAACGCGTCCCTGACCTGCTCCAGCGGGTACACGCGGGCGATCGGCACCTCCAGCTCCCCCCGCGCGGCGAGCCGGGCCAGCTCTCCCACCACGACCGCACACGCGGCCGAACCTTCCCCGTACGTCCGCGCGCCGACCCGGGCCGCGCCCGCCCAGTCGCAGATCGTGTCGATCCGCTCGGGCCGCACGCCCAGCTCGACCGCCAGATCGACGTAGCCGTCCCCATAGGTGTCGATGAACGCGTGCACCTTCCCGCCGGAGGCCGACCGGATCCGCTCGGCCACGCCCTCCCCGTACACCACCGGCACGACGCCGTGCCCGGTCAACCAGGCGTGGTTGGCCTCGCTCGCCAGCCCGATCACCGTCGCGCCCCGCCGCCGCGCGAGCTGCACGGCGAGGGACCCGACGCCGCCCGCCGCCCCGGACACCACCACGATCTCCCCCGGCCCCGGATCGACCGCGAACACCGTGGCGTACGCCGTCGTGCCGGCCACGTACAACGCCCCGGCCACCTCCCAGGGCAGCCCCGCGGGCCGCAGGGTCAGAGCCACGTCGTCGGCCACGACGAACTCCGCGTGGCTCGCCCGGCGATGGGTGAAGCCGAGCACCTCGTCGCCCACCGCGAACCCGCGCACCTCCGGACCGGCCGCCACCACCACACCGGCCAGATCGCTGCCCTGCCCGGACGGGAACGTCGCCGGCCAGCGCCCGTGCCGCGCCCCCTGGCGGATCATCGTCTCGCCGGGCTGGATCCCGGCCGCCCGCACCTCGACCAGCACCTGCCCGGGGCCCGGCGCCGGACGCTCGACCTCCTCCACCCGCAGGACGTCGATCCCGCCGTACTCGTGGAACCGCACAGCCTTCATCGCGTGATCACCCTCCTCGTCCGGACCGGCCCTCGCACGGCCGCAACCCACCCTGCCCCTCCCGTGTCGGCGGCGGAACGGACCGCTCTTCCCAGGACCGCCGATCCCAGGAAGCGGCTTGACTTCAAGTGCGCTTGAAGCCGCAGGATCCCGCACATGACCAAGAACCAGACGACAGGCCGTACCGGCCAGGAGACCGACGCGCTCATCGCCCTGCTCGACCTCGGGGACAACCTGCCCGGGGCGGCCGAGCTGCGAGCGCGTTCCTACGAGCTGCTCGGCCTCGCCCCGCGGGCGGCGGTGGCCGACGTCGGCTGCGGATCGGGCCGCGCGGTGGCGGAGATGGCCGGGCTCGGCGCGCGGGCGATCGGGGTCGACCCCGACGAGCGGATGATCGGCGTGGCGGCCGGGCGGTGGCCCGCCGGCGAGTTCCGGGTGGCGGAGGCGTACGCGTTGCCGTTCGACGACGGCGAGCTGCGCGGCTATCGGGCCGAGAAGGTGTACCACGTCCTGGACGACCCGGCCCGCGCCGTGGCCGAGGCGCGGCGCGTGCTCGCCCCCGGCGGGCGGATCGTGCTGCTCGGGCAGGACTGGGACACCTTCGTCATCGACTCCGGCGACGCCGCGCTCACCCGCCGGATCGTGCACGCCCGTGCCGACCTCGTCAGGTCGCCCCGCGTCGTCCGCCGCACCCGCGATCTGCTGCTGGACGCCGGTTTCTCCGACGTCACCGTCGAGGTGCACACCAGGGTCTTCACCGACGCGACGATGGTGCCCGTACTGGCCGACCTCGCGGGGAAGGCGTGTTCGGCCGGGGCGGTCGGCGCGGCCGAGGCCGAGGGCTGGCTCGCCGAGCAGCGTGCGCGGGGGCGGGCCGGGCGGCTGTTCCTGGCCCTGCCGCTGTTCGTGACCGCGGCCACGCGTTAGCCCGCCGGGGCCGGGTCGGCGGCGGGGCAGGGCGGGGCGAAAGCGGCCAGTTCGCCGCTCTCGTGCCGTTCGAGCAGGGCCTCGGCGCCGTGCTCCAGGGCGCGGGCCGCGTCCGCCGCGCGCGGGAGCATCGTGCTCTCGTACGCGGCCACGGCCTCGGCCACCGTGGCGGAGCCGGCCAGCGCGAGGGCGAGCTCGCAGGCGTCGAGCATGGCCAGGTTGGCGCCGACGCCGAGCGGCGGCATGAGGTGGGCCGCGTCGCCGAGCAGGGTCACGCTGGAGGACCGCGCCCACACGTGCGGGACGGGCAACGCGAACAGCGGACGGTCGACGTACGGCCCGTCGTTGCCGGTGATCATCCGGAGCAGGTCCGGCGACCAGCCGGAGAACGCGTCGAGCAGCCGGGCGCGGATCCCGGCGGTGTCGCCGGCGCTCAGGCCGCTCGCGGCGATCCACCCGGCGGGCAGGCGCTGGATGACGTAGACGCGGATGTGGTCGCCGCCGTTGCGCTGGGCGAACAGGGCGCGGTCGCCGTCGGCCGCGGTGGCGCCGCCCTGGCCGACCAGCGCGGCGAGGCCGGGGTGGGCGTTCTCGACGTCGTGGAACCACGCCTCCAGGAAGGTCACCCCGGTGTAGCGCGGCGCCGCGGGCGAGACCGCCGGCCGCACCCGGGAGAACGCGCCGTCGGCCCCGACGACCAGGTCCGCCTCGACGGACGTGCCGTCGCGGAAGTGCACCCGGCGCGGGCCGCCGGGCGGGCCGGTGACCTTCTCGACGGCCGCGCCCCACCGCACCGTCCCGGGCTCCAGCGAGCCGAGCAGCAGGTCGCGCAGCACGCCCCGGTCGATCTCCGGCTTGAAGAGCTCGCCCGCGGCCGGGACGTGGTGGTCGAGCAGCCGTCCGGACGGGTCGAGCAGCCGCATCTCCTGCCCTTCCGGGCGGGCCAGCCGGAGGAAGTCGTCGAGCAGGCCGGCCTCGCGCAGGGCGGCCTGCCCGTCGTCGGCGTGCAGGTCGAGGGTGCCGCCCTGGTCGCGGGCCCGCGGGTGGGCGTCGCGGTCGTGGACGGTCACGGGGATGCCGTGCCGTTGCAGGACGCGGGCGCAGGTGAGCCCGCCGGGGCCTGCTCCGACGATGTGGATCCGCGCGGCGGCGGGTGCGGGTGAGCGCATGACTGGACCTCTCGTTCGCGAT
This sequence comes from Nonomuraea sp. NPDC005692, assembly GCF_040631115.1. Lineage (NCBI taxonomy): Bacteria > Bacillati > Actinomycetota > Actinomycetes > Streptosporangiales > Streptosporangiaceae > Nonomuraea > Nonomuraea sp. NPDC005692. The sequence goes on from NZ_JBEXYU010000026.1 coordinate 38,503, forward strand.
CAGGGGTGGGTACGGCGAGCGCCGCCGTTCCAGAGAAGCAGAACGAGTACAAAAGTGCAACCGGTCAACTAATTCACTGGTGCCACCTTTTGGTAGGGTGGGCGGCATGGACACGCCACCCGTCGCCGGCCGCCGCGAACGCAAGAAGGCCGCCACCCGCAGAGCCATCGCCGACGCCGCCCTGCGCCTGTTCATCGAACACGGCTACGACCGGGTGAGCGTCAGGGACGTCGCCGAGGCGGCCGACGTGTCGACCACCACGCTGTTCAAGCACTTCCCGAGCAAGGAGGCGCTGGTCTTCGACGAGGAGGCCGACCGGGAGGCGGAGCTGGTCGCGGCGGTGCGCGGGCGTCCGGAGGGGCAGAGCGTCGTCGAGGCGCTGCGCGGGCACGTGCTGGCGTCCTGGCCGCAGGTCGCGGCCCATCCGCTGCAGGCGGAGTTCACCGAGCTGGTGGAGTCCACGCCGGCGCTGCTGGCGTACTCCGAACGGATGTGGACCCGGCACACCGCCGCTCTCGGCGCGGCCATCGCCGAGGACGCGGGCGTGGCCCCCGACGACGTCGCCTGCCACGCGCTCGCCCGGTTCGTCCTGGAGACGCCGGCGCTCACGCGGGGGCGGCCGGATCTTCGCGGGGCCGTCGAGCAGGTCTTCGACCTCCTCGCGCACGGCTGGCGCCCGCCGCGCTAGCGGCCGGCGCCGGCCCGCGCCCTCAGACGGTCCGGGACGACCGCCCGCCGTCGAGCCCCCACGAGACGATCCGGACGGGGGTGATCACGATGACCTCCCGCGAGAAGTACGGCACCGGCGGCTCGTGGTCGGCCAGGGCCACCGCCGTGCCCCGGATCTCGATGCCGCGCACCACCCACGGGTCGGTCGAGGCCAGGTCGTCCACGACGAGGGCGACCGTGCTGCCCCGCTGGACGTTCCTGAACTTCTTGGAGGCGCCCATCGCGTGCCCGCCGATGGTGATCGTGCCCGTGGCGGCGTCCACGAAGAAGCCCACGGGGTTGTTCTGCACGTCCCCGGAGGGGGAGACGGTGGCCAGCCGGCCGAGGTGCTGCCCGGCCAGGTAGTCGAGCTCTGCCTGCGTGAAAATCATGCGGGGAGTATGCAACCTTGACACCGGCGTCACCCCAAATCCACCCATTCCGCCAGTTCGACTCCAGGACGATGTGCCGGCATTCGGCCATGAGCGACGACGACCTGATCGAGTTACGGCGCGAGCTCCACCGCCACCCCGAACCGGCCAGGAGCGGCGCACCGCCGCCCTGGTGGCGGTCCTGGACGCCCTGCTGCTGCACGCGTCCTATCCGTTCAACGGGGAGGATTTCGGGCTGTTCCTGGAGCGGGCGCCGGGGGCGATGTTCTTCTTCGGCGTGGGCGAGCGGGGCGTGCCGCACGCCCCGGACTTCGTGCCGGACGAGCGGGCGATCGCCCTCGGCGTCGAGGCGATGGCCGGGTTCCTGCGCGCCCGCGGCGCCGCGCTCTGACGTCCCCGGCCCGTCTCCCGGCCCGGCGGATCGGGCGTGGGACGGGCCGCGGACGGGCCGAGGACGGGCAGGTCAGCGGCGGGACAGCCGCAGCGGGAAGGTGCCAGGGCCGACGCCGCCGAGCGTGGTGGTGTAGGCCGCGAGGTACCGGTCCAGGTACGGCGAGCGGTCACCCTGGGTGGGCACGTCGTGCCGCGTGGACAGCAGGTCCAGGCTCAGCCGCGCGCCGGAGACCTTGATCGTGTTGCCCGAGGGCACGTCCAGCCAGCCGTTGGACTCGATGGTGCCGATCTGGACGCCCAGGCGGTGGCCCGGCTCGAAGGTCCAGTCGGCCGACTTCAGGTCGAACGCGATCGGGCCGCCGCGCGCCAGCAGGGCGACGTTCTCGTCGAACATCGTCGCCCGGCCGTCGGGGGCGACGTCCCACAGGCGGACCATGACGTTGCCGTAGGTGCTCGCGTCGAGCCTGATCCGCGGCGTGCCGGTGAGCCTGAGCTTCTCGGCGGCGGGCGTGGACCAGGTCCAGTAGCTGCCCGCGGCGGCCGCGCTCTGCCTGGCCGAGCTCTTCTCGGCGGTGGAGAGCGGTTCGAGCGGCGGCGCGTGCTCCATGTCCCAGCGGCCGGAGGGGGCCGTGGTGGCCGTGGCCGCGGCGCCGCCGCCGTCGTCCAGGTACGCGCCGGCCGACAGCCGGGCCTCGTACGACGTCGTGACCACCGGCCAGGTCGGCTGCGCGCGCCACCCGCCGAGGCTGTCCTCGATCGCGTACGCCGGGTCGCCCACCGAGGGGCGCACGCCGCGCAGGTACTGGTCGTAGAACCGCATCACCTCGTCGAACCAGCCGGCCCGTCCCTGCAGCAGCCGGCCCTGGGCGTCGGTGTCGTTGCCGCGCACGTGCTCCCACTGGCCGAGCCAGCCGCGTTCGCGCCCGCGGTGGTTGTCCAGGTAGACCTCCATGTCCTCGGGCTTGGTGTTGGGCTCGATGAAGCCCTGGGTGACCAGCAACGGCGTGCTGGTGCCGGCCGCCCGGTCGGCCAGGTTGCGCGCCCGCCAGTACGCCGAGCGCAGGTCGGGATTGTTGTTGTTGGTGATGTTGTCGGACAGGCAGGCGGGATGGGCGGTCTCGTACTGGGCGTTCGCCTTGTACCGGTCGCTGTCGCCGGCCATCGGCGCCATCGTCGCGATCGAGTTGTACGCCTCCGGCGTGCCCGTGACGTTGGGCCGCGGGACCTTGTTGCTGAACAGGTAGTTGTACATGTTCCAGACCGGCTCCTGGGCGACGACCGCCTTCAGGCTCGGCAGCCTGAGGTTGTTGCCGACCAGGCCGGTGACCGCGTCGTACGACTTGCCGTACATGCCGACCTTGCCGGTCGACCAGGGCTGGGCCGCCGCCCACTCGACGGCGGCCCGCACGTCGGCCTGCTCGCCCGGCCCGACCCAGTCGAGGCAGCCGGTGCTGCCGCCGAAGCCGCGCAGGTCGACCATCACGAAGGTGTAGCCGCGGGCCATCAGCCCGGCGCCGTCGACGAAGTCCCGGAACCGCGCCGACGGCCCGACCTGGTCCCATCCCTCCGGGCCGGTCTGCCCGGCGTGGGCGAAGTAGGGGCCGACCGAGACGATGACCGGCGTGCGCGCGCCGGCCGGCAGGTGCGCCGGGCGCAGCACGTCGGCGTGGAGCTCGACGCCGCTGCCGTCGGCGGAGGGGAAGTACGCCTCCGCCCAGGCGGCGCCCGCGGGGACCCGGGGGTTCTCCTCGTGCGTCACCCCCGGCGCCGTGGTGCGGGCCGAGGCCGGCGGGCCGCCGGCGGCGAGAGTGGTGATCGTGACCAGGACGCCGGCCGCCACAGTGGCCGTCGCCTTCCCGCGGATGTTCATCGACTCTCCCCGTGCATAGGTGTGCCGGCGGCGTCCGAACGAGCGTGCATCACTCATATGCCAGCGGGCACGCCCAGGCAAGCCCCGCCACACCCGTCCGGGAAGTCAGCGGGGGACGCGGCGGGTCAGGCGCATGCGGATGTCGTGCTCGGCCCACAGCACGAAGCGTTCGACGGGCGTCACCGGATGGTCCTCGACCGGCTCGAAGGCGAACCTCCTGAGCAGCACGGCGAGCACCAGCTCGGCCTCCACCACGGCCAGGCTCGCGCCCTCGCAGCCGCGCGGCCCGAGGCCGAAGGGGAGGTAGGCGTAGCGGTGGCGGGCGGCCTGCTGCTCGGGGGTGAACCGGGCCGGCCGGAACGCGTGCGGGTCCGGCCAGTGGCGGGGGTCGAGGTGGACGGCCCAGAAGGGGTAGAAGATCGTGGTGCCCGCCGGGACGTGGTGGCCGCCGAGGGAGAGGTCCTCGGTGGTCTCGCGGGCGCCGTACGGGCCCGGCGGGTAGAGCCGCATCGACTCCTTGAGCGCCATCCCCAGGTACGGCAGGCGCCGCAGGTCGGCGTACTCGGGGGCGGCCCGGTCGCCCAGCACGTCGTCCAGCTCGGCGGTCACCCGCGCGGCCGGGCCGGGGTTGCGCGCGAGCAGGTGCAGGGTCCAGGAGACGGCCACGCCGGTGGTGTGGTGGGCGGCCAGCATGATCATGAGCACGGTGTCCCTGATCCGGGCGGGCGACATGTCCGCCTGCGCCAGGGCGGTCACCAGTTCGCTGCCGCCGCGGGCCAGCACCCCGTCCACGACCTCGCGCAGGTACGCCAGCGCCCGGTCGCCGCGCGCGAGGTCGTCGTCGCGCTCGTACAGGCGGCCCAGGTGGACGGTCAGCACGGTCTCGAACGCGCTCACCACCCGCGCCGGGTCGGCGAGGCCGCCGCCCAGGGCGTACTGGGCGATCATGCGCAGGGACAGCTCGCTCAGGTCCTGCTGGAGCGCCACCGGGCCGTCGGCGGCGCGGCGCTCCCAGCGGTCGGCCAGCTCGGTGGCCAGGGTGACGAAGCCGGCGAAGTGCGCCTCGTGCGAGCGGCGGCCGGCGAGCACCGAGAGCAGCACCCGGCGGAAGGGGCCGTGCTCGTCGGCGGGGAGCGTCTGCAGGTTGCCGGCCTCGCACAGGGGGGCCAGGAACTCGAAGAGCTTGTCGGGGCGTTTGTCGATCGCGGCCGTGGCCTCCAGCAGCACGGGGTCGGCCACCGAGATCGCGGCCGGCGCGCCGGGAAGCTGGAAGCGCACCAGCGGGCCGTACCGCTCGTGCAGCCGGAGCTGGTAGGTGTGCAGGCCGCCGACGGCCGCGATGGCGCTCAGCCCGCCGTCCGCCGCGGGAGGAGGGCCGGGGATGTCACGCATCCGGCCACCGTCTCGCGTGCGCGCCCGCCCGGCAAGTGCCCCCGGACCGGCGGCGGTCACCTTTCTCCGGTTCGATGCGTCAGCAGAGTGAGAACGCCACCTTTGATAGGAAATATCGCCATGACTCACCATGACCTGCTGGCCGACCGGTTCGAGGGACATCGTCCCCGTCTGAAGGCGGTCGCCTACCGCATGCTCGGCTCGCTGGCCGAGGCCGAGGACGCGGTCCAGGAGGCGTGGCTGCGGCTGGCGCGCTCGGACTCGGGCGACATCGCCGACCTGGGCGCCTGGCTGACCACCGTGGTGAGCCGGCTCTGCCTGGACATCCTGCGCGCCCGCAAGGCCCTGCGGGAGGAGCCGCTGGAGGCGCGCCTGCCGGACCCGGTGGTCGGGCGGGCCGAGGCCGCCGACCCGGCCGCCGACCCCGAGCAGGAGGTGCTGCTGGCCGACTCGGTGGGCCTGGCGTTGCTGGTCGTGCTGGAGTCGTTGTCGCCGGCCGAGCGGCTGGCGTTCGTGCTGCACGACATGTTCGGCCTGCCGTTCGAGCAGATCGCGCCCATCGTGGAGCGCACGCCGGTGGCGGCCAAGAAGCTGGCCAGCCGGGCGCGTCAGCGGGTGCGCGGCGCGGCCCCGACCCCCGATCCCGACCTCGCCGCTCAGCGCCGGGTGGTGGAGGCGTTCCTGGCCGCGGCCCGCGAGGGCGACTTCGACACGCTGCTGGCCGTCCTCGATCCGGACGTGGTGCTGCGCGCCGACCGCGGCCTGCTCACCGGCGGCATGAAGGTCGTCCGCGGCGCCGCGGACGTGGCCGGGCAGGCCACCGCCTTCCGCCGCTCGCCCATCGGCGCGGTCGCCCACCCGGCGCTCGTCAACGGCCTGGCGGGCCTGGTCAACACCGTGGAAGGCAGGCTGTACTCGGTCATGAGCTTCACCGTCAGCGACGGCCGGATCGCCACGATCGACATCCTGGCCGACCCCGACCGGCTGGCCGCGCTCGACCTCACGCCCCTGGAGCACTGATCGCCGGGCGGTGATTGACGAAGGTCGTCGCGGTGCTGGACGATCGGTCGCGCGGAGTCGTCCACCGGCCGCCGCCTACGAAGGGTTCCCTGATGACGCTCGCCTCCCGGCTCGGCCACGCCCCCGACGACCGGCTGCTCATCGTCAACGCCGACGACTACGGCATGAGCCGGTCGGCCAACCTCGGCATCACCTCCCTCCTGCGGGCCGGGGCGATCAGCTCGGCCACGGTGATGACGCCCTGCCCGTGGGCGCCGCAGGCCGTCGCCGCGGCCGCGGGCTTCGACGTCGGGGTGCACCTGACGCTGACCAGCGAGTGGGAGGGCTACCGCTGGGGCCCGGTCACCCGCGACCGGCCGGTCCCCACGCTGGTGGACGAGACCGGCTACTTCTTCCGCGACTGCGCCTCCTTCGAACGGTCCGCCGACCCCGGCGAGGTCCGCGTCGAGATCGTCAACCAGATCCGCAGGGCCGTCGCGCTCGGCCTGGACCCCTCGCACGCCGACAACCACATGGGCAGCCTGTACGGCCTGGCCACCGGCCGCCACTTCCTGGACGTCGTCCTGCCGGTGTGCGCCGAGTTCGGCCTGCCCTTCCGCCTGCCGCGCTCGCTGGCCGGCACCGGCGCGCCGGAGGAGCTGGAGCCCGTGGCGCGGGCCCTGGCCGCGATGGCCGACGAGGCCGGGGTGGTCATCCTCGACCACCTGTGGTCGCTGCCCTTCCAGCAGTCCGACGGCGAGGACTACGACTCGCTCAAGAAGGACATGATCGGGCTGCTGCGCTCGCTGCGGCCGGGTGTGACGGAGATCTACATCCATCCCTTCGAGGACACCGACGAGCTGCGCGCCATCATGCCGGGCGCGGCCAAGCGCGGCTGGGAGCTCGCCCTGTTCACCGACCCCGACGTCCGGGAGATCCTGGACGCCGAGGACGTCAAGCTGATCGGCTGGCTGGACCTGCGGGCCGCGCAACGTGGGGAACGCCCGTGACCTCGGGCGGGTCCCGGTCCGCCGGGTGAGCCGCTATGCGGGGCCGGTGGGCACCAGGTAGCGGCGTTTGCGCTCGGTGAGGTCGAGCAGCCGGCCGCCGCTGGCCTCGATGACCCGGCGGGAGGCGGTGTTCGTCCGGTCGCACATGACCAGGGCGGGGTCGACGCCCAGCCGCCGCGCGATCGGCAGCGCCGCGGCCAGCATCGCCGTCGCGTGGCCCAAGCGGCGGGCCCCCGGGCGCACGTCGTAGCCGATGTGGCCGCCGAACCGTTCCAGCTGCAGGGTGAGCCGGTGGCGGACGGCCAGCCTGCCGAGGAACCGGTCGCCGTCGGCCCACCACAGCGTGGTCATCGGCACGAACCCCGCGCGCACGCCCGCCTCGGTGCGCTCGCCCAGCACCCGCCGGACGTAGGCCGCGAAGGCCGCCGGATCGGTCAGCGCCCCGGGATCGACGTCCTGGACGAACCACGGGACCGGGAAGTCACGGTCGGCCCGGAACTCGGCCACCGCCGCCAGGAACGACGTCCGCAACCCGGGCGTGGGATCGACGAGAGCCGGCATGCCGACCATGATGCCCGACGGCCGGTCAGAACGGGCGAGGTGTCCTGGCGGTGGCGCGGTCGAAGAGGTCGGCGAGCTCGGCGGCGCAGTGGTCGGGGTCGAGGCCGCCGGCGACCCGGTCGGCCACCGCGTCGATGCCGGCGCGCAGGGACGTGGCCATCAGGACGCTGTCGAACGGCCGGAACGCGCCGCTGCGCTGGCCGTCCTCGAACAGGGCGACCAGCCTGGCGATGGCGGCGTCCCGCTCGTCGCCGCCCACCGGCGCGCGGTTGAACGCGATCTGCTGGACCGCGCGCACGTGGGCCGGATGGGCCGCGATGAAGGCGATGTTCGCCCTGATGAACGCCTCCAGCTGGGCGCGGGCTCCGGAAGCGGCCTCGATCACCGGCCGCATGAAGGCGGCCGCGTCGGAGACGACCTGCCGGACGACGGCCTCGAAGAGCTGCTCCTTGGTGGAGAAGTGGTAGGAGATCAGCCTCTTGCTGCTGAGCCCGGCATGGTGACAGATGGCCTCGAACGTGGTCTCCGCGTAACCCCGCTCGGCGAGCACGGCGATCGCGGCCGAGGCGATCTGGGCCTTGCGTGCCTCGGTGGCCGCCTGACGGGTTCCGGAGCTCTCCATGTCAGCCCAGCTTGCCACGCTTCGGGAACGCCGCACGCACGGCACTGCGGTTGACGACGACCGCGACGGCGGCGATCAGGACGCCGACCACGGCCTGCTCGGCCTTCATCCACAGCGGGTAGCCGCTGTCCGGCGCGATGAGGATGAGCACGACGCCGATGGGCGCGGCGACGGAGACGAAACGGATGCGCACGTAGGCGGCCCGTCTGCCCCGGGCGGCCTGCCCGGCGAGGGAGACGAGCCAGGCGGAGGCGGCGGCGACGGCGGCGGCGCGCAGCCACACCACCCAGTTGCCGCCGACGACGGCGGCCACGCCGAGCGTGGCGATCGACAGGAGCAGCACGGCGGCGAAGAGGATCCGGACGAGCCGCCAGACCTGATTGTTATCCATGAGGATAAATTTACACGCCCGGATAACGAAGTGCGAGGGAAAATCCGTTGCCGCCGTCCCGGCGGAGCGGCCACGATCGATCATGACCGTGACCCGAGAGGTACTCGCCTACTACGCACAGGACCTGGAGCACGACCGGCTGCGCGAGGGGCGCGGCCGCCTGGAGTTCTGGCGCACCCAGGACGTGCTCCGCCGCACGCTGCCGCCGGCCCCCGCCCGGGTCCTCGACGTGGGCGGCGGCACCGGCGTACACGCCGAATGGCTGCTGGCCGACGGCTACGAGGTGGAGTTGCTGGACCCCGTGCCGCTGCACGTGGAGCGGGCGGCGAGGGTGCCGGGGCTGCGCGCCCGGGTCGGTGACGCGCGGCGGCTGCCCGTGCCGGACGGCGGCGCGGACGCCGTCCTGCTGCTGGGCCCGCTCTACCACCTCGCCGACCGCGCCGACCGGCTGCGGGTCCTGAGCGAGGCCCGGCGCGCCGTGCGGCCCGGCGGGCTGGTGGCCGCGGCCACCATCAACCGGTACGCGGCCGTGCTCGACACCGTCAACCTGGGCACCTACCTGGAGGAACGGCAGCGGGAGGCGGCCCATGCCGCCGCGGCGGACGGCGTCATGCTCTCCCCCAGGCGCGGCTTCTCCGCCTACTTCCACCACCCGGACGAGGTGGCCGCCGAGTTCGCCGAGGCCGGACTGTCCGGCACCGCCCGCTACGGCCTGGAGGGCACCTTCTGGCTGCACGGCGACGTCAACGACTGGCTCGACGACCCGGAACGCCGGGCCCTGCTGCTGGACGCACAGCGCTCGATGGAGTCGGAGCCCTCGCTCCTGGGCGCCAGCGGACACCTGCTGACCGTCGCCCACCGGCCCGGCTGAGTTTCCTTACACGCCCTTGATCTCCCGAGGTTCATAGTACTAGGAGCCTAGATATATGGAGCAAGGGTGATCGACTTCCATCTGGACGCCCGGTCCGGCGTCTCGCCGTACCTGCAGCTGGTCCAGCAGGTACGGCACGCGCTGCGCCTGGGCCTGCTGCGCGAGGGCGACCGGCTGCCCACGGTCAAGGAGGTCGTCGCCGCACTGGCGATCAATCCCAACACCGTGCTGAAGGCCTACCGCGAGCTGGAGCACGAGGGGCTGGCCGCGGCCCGTCCGGGGGTCGGCACGTTCGTGACCAGGACGCTGACCGACGCCTCCCTGGCCGCGCACGGGCCGCTCCGCCAGGACCTGCGCCGCTGGCTGGCCAAGGCCCGCCTGGCCGGGCTCGACGACGAGAGCATCGAGGCGCTGTTCATGAGCACCTTCCGGGCCGCGGCGCGGCGGGACACGGCATGAGCGGCGTCCTGACCGCCCAGGGGCTGGGCAGGAGGTACGGCAGGCGCTGGGCCCTGCGCGACTGCGCGCTCGACGTGCCGGCCGGTCACGTCGTCGGGCTGGTCGGCCCCAACGGGGTCGGCAAGACCACGCTGCTGAAGCTGGCCGGCGGGCAGCTCAGGCCGTCCGAGGGCAACATCGCCGTGCTCGGCGGGAACCCGCCGGACGCGCCGGGGCAGCGGGCCAGGATCGGGTTCGTCGCCCAGGACGCCCCCGTCTACGCCGGGCTGAGCGTGGCCGACCACTTACGCATGGGCGCGCGGCTCAACCCCGGCTGGGACGCCGCGCTCGCCCACGACCGCGTCCGGCGGCTCGGCCTGGACCCGCGGCACCGGGCGGGCAGGCTGTCGGGCGGCCGGCGCGCCCAGCTCGCGCTCACCATGGGCCTGGCCAAGCGGCCCGAACTGCTGCTCCTGGACGAGCCGGTCGCCGCGCTCGACCCGCTGGCCCGCCGGGAGTTCCTCCAGGGCCTGATGGAGGCCGTCGCCGAGCAGGAGCTCAGCGTGGTGCTCTCCTCCCACCTGGTCGCCGACCTCGAACGCACCTGCGACTACGTGATCGTGCTGGTCGACTCGCGGGTGCGGGTCGCCGGCGAGGTCGAGGACCTGCTGGCCACCCACCACCGGCTCACCGGGCCGCGCCGCGACCCCGCCCGGCTCCCCGCGGAGCAGCACGTGGTCTCCGCCCGCCACACCGACCGCCAGAGCACGATGATCGTCCGCACCGGCGCGCCGATCCACGACCCCGCCTGGACGGTCACCCCGCTCAGCCTGGAGGACCTGGTGCTGGCCTACATGGAACGGCCCGCCGCCGCCCGTCCGCTCGCCCTGGAGGTCCAGCGATGATCTGGCTGACCTGGCGCCAGTTCCGCGCCGCCGCCGCGATGACGGCCGGCGCGCTCGCCGTGCTCGCCGCCGTCCTGGCCGCGACCGGGCCGGGGCTGGCCCGCGCCCACTCCACCGGGCTCGCCGCCTGCGCCGCGAACGGCGACTGCGGGCGCTTCCTCGACCGGTTCTTCGACGAGCACCAGATGTCCTTCCTGGCCGTCACGCTCGTCGTGCTGCTCCTGCCGGCCCTGGTCGGGCTCTTCTGGGGGGCGCCGCTGATCACCCGCGAGCTGGAGGCCGGCACCCACCTGCTGGTGTGGAACCAGAGCATCACCCGCACCCGGTGGCTGGCCGTCAAGCTGGCGCTCACCGGCCTGGCCTCGGTGGCCGCCGCCGGGCTGTGCAGCCTCGTGGTGACCTGGTGGTCCGGCCCGCTGGACCGGTCGGCCGCGCCGGGGTTCGGGCTGATGGACCCGCTGGTGTTCGGGGCGCGCGGCGTCGTCCCGATGGGGTACGCGGCCTTCGCCTTCGTCCTGGGCGTGACCGTGGGCATGCTGGTCCGCCGTACGCTGCCGGCGATGGCCGTCACGCTGGCCGTGTTCGTCGCGCTCCAGCTCGCCGTGCCGCTGCTGGTCAGGCCGCACCTGCAGCCGCCGGTCAGCGCGTCGTACGAGCTCGGCCGCGACAACGTCGACGACTTCCTCGTACCGCGCGGCGGCGCCGGCGCGCACGTGATGCTCGCCCCGGCGGTCCCCGGCCATCCGGGGGCGTGGGTGCTGTCCGGCGAGCTCGTGGACGGCTCCGGGCGCGGGCTCGGCGACGAGGGCGACGGGACCGTCGTCCGGGTGTCCCTGACCTCGGGGCCCTGCGGGCCGTCCGCGATGCGGGAACAGGCCGAGGGCGCCATGAGGGCGTGCCTGGCCGAGGTCAACCGGCTGGGGTACCGGCAGCGGGCGGTGTACCAGCCCCTCGAGCGGTTCTGGCCGTTCCAGTGGATCGAGACCGGGCTCTACGCCCTGCTCGCCCTCGGCCTCACGGCGTTCTGTCTCGGCCGGCTCGGCAGGCGGCCGTCATGAGGGGCACGACGCCGACGGCGGTGCTCGTCCTGGTCGGGGCGACGGCCTGCGCCGCGCCCACGTGCCGCGCGGCACGCTGACCGCCCGCGCCCGGCCGGGAGCATCCGGTCAGGTGAGGCGGTCGAGCAGGTCGTCGAGCGTGTCGGCCAGGGCCTGCGAACTGGCCGGGGTGAACCAGGTGGTGCGGACGCGTTCGTTGCTGCCGTTCGGGGTCTCGTGGTCGGCCGCGAGCCGCGCCAGCGAACGGCTCTCGTCGCCCAGGGCCCGCCCGAGCCCCTGGAACAGGCCGCGGACGTAGCCCTCCGCCACCTCCGGCGGCACGCCGTGCCCGGCGGCCCACGTGCTGAGCGTGGCCAGGTAGGACAGGTGGGTGGTGAGCGTCGCGGTCAGCGCGGAGAAGACGTTGAAGGCCGCCTCGTCCTCGGCCACGAGCACGCCGCCCAGCCGTCCGAACAGGGCGTCGGTCACCGGGTGGGCGGGCCAGGTCACCGTGACCGAGTCGCGTTCGCGGACGGCGGGCAGGGGGATGGCGCGTACCAGGGTGGCGCCGGTGTCCAGGAGCTTGCGCAGCTCGTCGACGGCGACGCCGGCCATCACGTTGACCACGATCGTGTCGTCGGCCACGCGCAGCCCGGCCAGCGCGTCGTGCCGGTCCGGCGGGCGTACGGCGATGACGACCAGGTCGGCGCGGTCCACCACCTCCTGGTTGGAGGCGCACACGTGCACGTCCTCGTAGCGCTGCGACAACTCCGCCGCCGCACGCGCACCCCGCGGGGAGAGGAACACCTCGGGACGCTCGCCGGGGCCCTCGCACAGGCCCGTCACGATGGCCCGGCCGATCTCGCCCACCCCGATGACCCCGATCCGCTTCACCGTGTCTTCCTCCCGATCCGTGGTCGTACGTACTACAGCAGTCTGTACCGTCGCTTCGGTTGCTGGCGGGATTCAGCGCGGAGGCCGGCGTCCCTAGCGTTGTCCTCATGAGCGATCCGTACAGAATTGACACATATGAGCGGCCGGCGCACAGCCCGCGGACCCGGCCGGGGCGATCGGCCTCGCGTGCCCTGCTGTGGGTCCTGGCGGTGGGCGGAGCCTCGGTGAACGTGGCGGTCGGCATCGTCACGCAGGGAGATCCGAACCTCCTGGGGCTGTTGTCGGGCGTGGTGGGCGTGGCCGGCATCGCCGGCCTGCTGATCCTGCGCTTCGCCGGCGGCCGGTCGTGAGGCCCGTCATGGAGGCGGTCGTCACGCTGGAGCGGGTGAGCAAGACCTACGGGGACCTGGTCGCCCTCGACGACGTCTCGCTGGCCTTCCCGCGCGGCCGGTTCGTGGCCGTGATGGGGCCGTCGGGCTCGGGGAAGAGCACCCTCCTGCAGGCCGCCGCGGCCCTGGAGCCGCCGACCTCCGGCGCGATCACCATCTGCGGCGTCGAGGTCACCCGCATGTCGGAGACCCGGCGCACGGAGTGGCGCAGGAAGCACCTGGGCTACGTGTTCCAGTCCTACAACCTGCTGCCCACCGTGACCGTCGAGGACAACATCACCTTGCCGTTGCGGATGGCCGGGGTGCGCCCGGACCGGGCCTGGCTCGGCGAGCTGGTCGACCGGATGGGCCTGCGCGACCGCATGCGGCACCTGCCCACGGAGTTGTCGGGCGGCCAGCAGCAGCGGGCGGCGATCATCCGGGCCCTGTCCGCGCGCCCGGACGTGGTGTTCGCCGACGAGCCCACCGGGGCCCTCGACCTGCGCAGCGCCGCCCACGTGCTGGACCTGCTGCGCGAGCTGGTCGACGACCTGGGCCAGACCGTCGTCATGGTCACCCACGACCCGGCCGCCGCGGCCCGCGCGCACGACACCGTGGTCATGGCCGACGGGCGCGTCCTCGACGTCCTGCCCGCCCCGACCGCCGAGGACCTGGCCGTACGGCTGGCACGGCTGAGCGAGGAGCGGGTCGCATGATCAGGCTCGCGCTGGCGCTCGCCAAGGCGGGCGGGCTGGTCGTGGTGTTCGCGGCGGTGCTGGGCGGAATGGCGCTGGTGACCGGGACCGGCGTGCTGGTGGACTCGGCCTTCCGCGCGCAGCCGCCCCTGCGGCTGTCGGGCGCGGACGTGGTCGTCTCGGCACGGCAGACGATCCCGCTCAAGGAGGAGCCGGACATCGCGCTGCCCGAACGCGCCAGGATCCCCGGCTCGCTGGTCGCCGCGGCGTCCGGGGTGCCCGGCGTCGCGGCCGTGGCCGGTGACGTCGCCTTCCCCGCCGCCGTCGGGTCCGGGACGGCCGGGCGGACCGCCGACCCCGCCACCGCCGGGCACGGGTGGTCGTCCCTCGCGCTGAGCGGCCGGATCACCGCCGGGCGGGCGCCGCGCGCCGCCGACGAGATCGCGGTGAGCGGCGCTCGGGTCGGCGACCGGCTGCGGCTGACGGCGGCCGGCACGCCGGGCACCTACCGGGTGAGCGCCGTGGTGGACGCCCCGGGCGTGTACTTCACCGACGCCGTCGCCACCGCCCTGGCCGCCCGGACGGCGGGCCGGGCGCGGACGGTGGACCTCGTCGCGGTCCGCGCGGAGCCCGGCGTCTCCCCCGAGACGCTGGCCGCCCGGCTGAAGGACCGCCTGGGCGACGGCTACACGTACGCCACGGGCCTGGACAGGGCCGACGCGGAGTCGCCGGGCGCGGCGGCCGGTCGCGGGCTGCTGCTGGTCCTGCCCTCCTCGATCGGCGGGATCAGCCTGCTGGTGGTCGGGTTCGTGGTGGGCGGCGGCCTGGCGCTGTCGGTCAACCGGCAGCGCCGCGACCTCGCCCTGCTGCGCGCGGCCGGCGCGACCCCGCGCCAGGTGCGCAGGCTGGTGGCCGTCCAGGCCGCGGCGGCGGCGCTTCCGGCGGTGCCGTTCGGGGCCGCGCTCGGCTACTTCCTGGCCGCCCGCTTCGGCGAGCTGCTGGCCGGGATCGGGCTGGTGCGCGCGGACCAGCCGCTGGTGTACGGGCCGCTGCCGGCCGTGGCCGCGGCGCTGCTGCTGCTCGGCGTCACGCGGGTGGCCGCGTGGGCGGGGTCGTTGCGGGTCTCGCGCATGCCGGTGGTCTCCGGGCTGCCCGAGCCGCGCATGCCCTCTCCTGGGCGGACCCGGGCAGGGCTGCTGCTGATGCTCGCCGCGCTGGCGCTGTCCGTGACACCGCTGTTCATGCGGAGCGAGGCGGGCATGATCGGTCCGGGCATCGCGTCGATCGTCGCGGTGATCGGCCTGGCGCTGGCCGGTCCGCGGCTGGTGCAGGGGGTGGCCAGGGCGGTGGCCGGATCGCGGCTCATGACGCGGCTGCCCGGCCCGCTGTGGCTGGCGGTGCACAACTCCCACGGGTACGCGCTGCGGACCGCCGGAGCCGTGGCCGCCCTCGGCATGGTCGTCACGCTCGGCCTCAGCGTGGTGCTCACCCAGACCACGATGGCCAAGGCGCGCGCCGACGAGGTCGCCCTGGGCCTGCGCGGCCTCGTCACGATCACCGCTCCGGACCTCGGCGGCGTCCCGCGCGGCCTGCTGGCCGACGTGCGGTCGCGCACGAAGGCGGCGGGCATGGCGATGACGACCGTGGTGACCGAGCCGATGCTGACCGGCGACAGCCCCGGCCTGATGGCCAGGCCCGCCATGGCGCTCGGCCCGGACGCCGAGGGCCTGGTCGACCTGGACCTCGCCGACGGCAGCCTGTCCGGGCTCAAGGGCGCGGCCGTCGCCGTGGAAGAGGGACAGGGCCGGGTCGGTCAGAGCATGGGCGTGATCATGGGCGACGGCGCGCGGGTGCGGGCGCGGGTGGCCGCCACCTACCGGCGCGGCCTCGGGTTCGGCCCGATCGTGGTCTCCCGCGACCTGGCCGCCGCGCACACGACGACCGGACTGGACAGCGCGGTGCTGGCCCGTCCGGCCGACTTCGGCGACCTCGCGCGCCGCCCCGGGCTGCGCTTCGACAACCATGCCGCCGGACCGCAGGCCGCCATGGCCTCGGCCCAGACGCTGGTGAACGTGGCCGTGCTCGCCGTGCTGCTGGGCTACGTGCTGGTGGCGGTCGCCAACCGGCTGGTGGCGACGACGACCGCGCGCCGGGAGGAGTTCGCCGGGCTGCGCGCGATCGGCCTGACCCGGCGTCAGCTCAGGCGCGTGGTGCGGTGGGAGGCGCTGCTCGTGGGCGCCGGTGCGTCGGTGTCGGGGCTGGTGTTGTCGGCGGTGCCGCTGGTGCTGCTGAGCGTGGGCTTCCTGGCCCGCCCGCTGCCGGCCGGGCCGTTGTGGCTGGTGCCCGCCTCTATCCTGGCAGTGATGACGATTGTGTCCCTCGCCATGGAGCTACCCGCCCGGAAGATCATGACTTGACGTGAAAGCTCTGTGGCGGTTCGTTCGGTATCACCTGATCGTGTTCGCGTCGGCCCTGGCGGCGATGGTCTGGCTGGCGCTGCTCGTCGCGGGCGTCGTGCTCGTCCCCGTGGCCGGGGTGGGGCTCGTGCTGGTGCCGCGGATGATGGCGGTGCTCCACCGGTGGACCGAGTGGCAGCGCGTCCAGGCCGGCGCGGTGCTGGAGGTCGACGTGCCGGCGCGCCCGGCGCCGCCCGCCCGGGCCGGGGTGCGCGACCAGTGGCGGCAGCTCCTCATGGGCACGCGGGCCAGGCGTGACCTGCGCTGGACGGCGCTGCACGTCGTCGTGGGCCTGCCCGCCGCGCTGGCCGCGCTCGGGGTGGCCGGGCTGCTGGTGAACCCCGTGCTGGAGGCCCCGCTGTGGTGGCTGTTCCCGGCGGACGACCCGCTGCGGCTGCTGGTGGCCATCCCGGTCACCGGGTGGGAGCAGGCGATCGGCATGGGCGTGGCGCAGATCGTCCTGGCCGCGCCGCTGGCCTGGTGGGCGCTGCCGAGGCTGGCCCGGCTGCACGCCCGCGCCTGCCTGGCCGCGCTCGCCCCCTCGGAGGCCGACCGGCTGGCCGAGCGGGTCGGCGAGCTGACCGAGAGCAGGTCGAACGTCCTCGACGCGCACGCCGCCGAGCTGCGCCGCATCGAGCGCGACCTGCACGACGGCACCCAGGCGCGGCTGGTCGCCATCGCGATGCGGCTGGCCATGGCCCGCGAGGCGCTCGACGACGACGGCGGGCCCGTCGGCCGGCTGCTGAAGGACGCGCACGAGGGCACCGAGGAGGCGATGACCGAGTTGCGGCAGGTGATCCGGACGATGTACCCGCCCGTCCTGGCCGACCGGGGGCTGGCCGGCGCGGTGGCCGCCGTGACGGCGAAGGCCGGCCTGCCCGTCGAGACGGACGTGAGCGGCCTCGGCGCCGTGCCCGCCGCGGTCGAGACGGCGGCCTACTTCATCGTGGCCGAGGCGGTCACGAACGCCACCAAGCACAGCGGCGCCGGCCACGTCACCGTACGGCTGGCGTCCGGACGCGTGCTGCGCATCGAGGTCTGCGACGACGGCAAGGGCGGCGTGGACGAGAGCCGCGGCACCGGCGTCACCGGCATCCGCAGGAGGGCCGCCGCGCTCGACGGTACCTTGTCCATCGACAGCCCTCCCGGAGGGCCCACCCGTCTCGTCGTGGAGCTGCCGTGCGCGTCGTGATCGCCGAGGACAACGTTCTGCTGTCCACGGGGCTGGAACTGCTCCTGACCAGCAAGGACATCGAGGTGGCCGCGGTCGTGCCGGACGCCGGCGGCCTGCTGGACGCCGTCACCGAGCACCGGCCCGACCTGGTGATCGCCGACGTGCGGCTGCCGCCGTCGTTCCGCGACGAGGGCATCAGGGCCGCCGTCGCCCTCCGGCGCGCCGACCCCGCCCTGCCCATCCTGGTCCTGTCCCAGTACGTCGAGCGCATCTACGCCCGCGAGCTGCTGGCGCACGGCTCCGGCGGCGTCGGTTACCTGCTGAAGGACCGGGTCAGCCGGGTGAGCCAGTTCGTCGAGGACGTCCGCCGGGTCGCCGCGGGCGGCACGGTCATGGACCCCGAGGTCATCGCCCAGCTCATGGTCGGGCGGGGCCACGGCCTGGACAGCCTCACCGGCCGGGAGCGGGAGGTGTTGTCCTGGATGGCCCAGGGCCTGAGCAACACCGAGATCGGCGAGCGGCTGACGATCACCGACAACGCGGTGCACAAGCACATCGGCAGCATCTTCGCCAAGCTCGGCCTGGCCGTCTCGGACGGCGGCCACCGCCGGGTGATGGCCGTGCTCACCTTCCTCGACGACCAGTGACCCGCGTCCCCTACGCCGGGCCCAGGCGGGCGCGGACGGCCGCCTCCACGTCCGGCGGCAGGGGGCCCTTGCGGGCGGCGGCGACGTTGGCCCGCAGGTGCTCCGGCCGGGCCGAGCCGACGATCACCGAGTGCAGCTCCGGATGGCCCAGGATGAACCGGAGCAGCAGTTCGGTCACCGGCGCGCCGTCCGCCAGCTCCTCCAGGCGGGCGGCGGCGAGCCGGGCGTGGCGCTCGGCCAGCGGCCGGCGCACCGGCTCGGGCACGGCCTCGGGCGGCGGCGCGAGGGAGCGGGCCACCGCCCCGCGGGCGACCGTGCCCGCCCCGCTCGCCGCGGCGGCCCCGACGAGCCGTTCGTGGGAGCGGTCGAGCGCCGAGTAGGGCAGCAGGAACACGTCGAACGCGCCCGTCGCGATGTGCTCCGGCAGGTGCGGCAGCTCCCCCGACATGCCGGTGAAGCGGATCAGGCCCTCGTCCCGCAGGGCCCGCATCCCGGCGATGGTGTCCTCGGCCTCCATCACCGAGACGCTCGGGCTGAGGTGCACCATCAGGACGTCGAGATGGCCGGTGCGCATCCGGCGCAGGCTCCGCTCGACGCCCGCGCGCACGTTCGCCCTCGTGTAGTCGTGCGCGGGGTCGCCGTCGGCGAGGGGGCAGCCGCACTTGCCGGCCAGGACGAACTCGTCGCGGCGGTGTGCGATCCAGCGGCCGATGTGCTCCTCGGCGTCGCCGTAGTCGGGTGCGGTGTCGATGAGGTTCACCCCGGCGTCGAGGGCCTCGTTCAGCACGGCGCGGGCCGCGTCGTCGGACACCGGCGGGCCCCAGGCGCGCGGGCCGCGCAGCTCCATGGCTCCGTAGCCGAGGCGGCTCACGCGCAGGCCGGTGCGGCCGAGGGTGGTGGTGGGGAGGGTCATGTCAGTGCTTCGCGTAGTGGCCGGCGACGGCGGCGAAGGCGGCCTTGGGGTCCCAGGGCAGGCCGGGGTAGGCGGTGCCGGAGCGGTCCTCGTGGACCTTGACGATGCCGTAGCTGGCCAGGTCCAGGTCGTCGCGGGGGTCTCCGTCGGGGCGGTACGGGTGGTCGCGCAGCGCGAAGGTGAACACGAAGGCGCCGTCCACGCCGGCCGAGTCGAAGATCTCCAGCAGCTCGCGCACGTACGCGGCCTGGCCGTCCTCGTCGCGGACGTGCTCGCCGGTCAGCCGGACGGGCTCGCGGGTGCCCGGGGCGTACTCGACGATCTCCAGGCCGAGCGCGCCCCGGTCGCCCGCGCCGCGGTAGGTCGCCGAGCCGAACTCGGTGATCGCGACCGGCCTGCCCTCCGCGACGAGGGCGCGCACGCCCTGCTCGAACACGCCCGCGATCTCGGCCGACCGGTAGAGGTCCACGGAGACCAGGTCGAACGGCGTCCAGTCGACGCCCTCGAGCGGCACGGAGGCGTAGGTCACCCGGCCGCCGAACCGCTCGCGCACGACGGCCACCGCCCGCCCGAGGAAGTCGTTGACCCGCGCGCGGACGCCGCCGACCAGCTCGCGCACCCGTTCCGGACGGCTCAGCAGGGCGACCCGCTCGTCGATGTCGTCCCCGGGCAGGAAGCCCTTGCTCATCAGGCACAGCTCGGCGCCGGTGACGAAGACCACCTCGGCGCCGCGCCGCCTGAGCCGTTCGGCGCGCTCGGCGCAGTCGGCGAACAGCGCCAGCATCTTCTCCTCGGTGAGCTCCAGCGGATAGGGCGAGAACCAGACCTCCAGCCCGAGGTCGGCGGCGAGACCGGCGGCGACCTCCAGGCGGTCGGGGTCGCCGCCCATGACGCGGACGGCCGTGCAGTGCAGGTCGTCCCGGATGACGCGCATCTCGCGCGCCACCACGTCGGGGTCGAACCCCGGGTGGCCGATCGTCCCGTTGACGACGAAACCGGTGTCGTAGCTGATGCCCTTGGCTCGCATGGGTGTTCCCTTCATCCTTACGGTACTGCCCGTACCTTAACCTATGTGAGGTACGGTCGGTACCCTCAGACCGAGGAGGGTGGCGATGGCCGAGGCAGGCGGGCGGACACGGCGGCGCGGGGCCGCGCTGGAGGAGGCGATCCTGAGCGCGGCGGCCGACGAGCTCACCGCGTCCGGGTACGCCGGGCTGACCATGGACAAGGTCGCCGCCCGCGCCGGCACCAACAAGAACGCCATCTACCGTCGCTGGCCGGGCCGCCTGGCCCTCGGCGTCGCCGCCTACAAGCGGCTGGCCACGACGGTCTCGCCGCCCGACACCGGCGAGCTGCGCGGCGACGCCCTGGAGCTGCTGCGCCGGGCCAACCGCTACTGGAGCTCGCCGCTCGGCGCGATCCTGCGCGACCTGATGGCCGCCGCCGGCGGCGCAGCCGAGCTCATGGACCAGCTCCAGGAGCAGTCGGACGACGCGGTGGCCGCCCCCTGGCTGGCCGTGCTCGAACGGGCGGTGGCCCGCGGCGAGGCCGCCCCCGAGTCGCTGCGCCCGAGGGTCGCCACGGTGGCCATCGTGCTGCTGCGCAACGAGTTCGTGGTGCGGGGGGCGCCCAGCGCGCCGGACGACGTCCTGGTGGAGATCGTGGACGAGGTCTTCCTGCCGCTGGTCCGGCGGGGTCAGGACGCCTGAGGAGGGCTCACCAGAGCCGGTCGATCTCCCCGGGGTGGAGCTCGACGCGCGCGTGGTGGAACGACAGCCGGTGCGCCCGGCCGTGAGCCGAGGGGAAGTCGCCCATCGTGACCTTGTCGAACCCGGGCCGGTCGCTGGGGAAGGGCGCCTGCGGGGTGCCGCCGACCAGCACCGCGCCGGGGATCGCCGACCAGCCGGCGCTCTCGTAGAAGCCCTGGAGCGGCCGGTCGCAGGTGAACAGGGCGACGTCGAAGCCCGCGTCGGCGATGGCCGCGCGCGCGGCGCCCACCAGGCGGCGGCCGTGCCCCCGGCCGCGGGCCGCCTTCCTGGTCACCACGGTGCTCAGGCCCGCGGCGCGGAACCGGTGGCCGGCGTGGGTGAGGGTCTTGGACAGGACGTCCAGGGCGGCCACGACCGTGCCCTCGTCGAGGAGGAGCATGGAGCGGGGGGCGAGGGCGGGGTCGTGCGCGGGGCCGCCGCCGTCGGGCGCGGGGAAGTCGTGGCCGGGCCAGGCTTCGCGTTGCAGGTCGCGCACCTGGGCCAGCAGGTCCGTGGGCACGTCCGGCTCGGGGAACGACCTGATGAGCATGGCTCCCGAGTGTGCCGCGCGCCGGCTCCTCAGGCAAACAGAAGAGCCGGCCGGACGGGTCAGGGCCGGGTGGCCGGCGAGGAGGGGCGGTTGTCGTCGTCCTGGCCGCCGGGCGTGGCCGCCAGGATGTCCGTCAGGACCGTCAGGATGCGTTCGGCGTCGGTGAGCAGGCTGCCGCTCAGGGCCCAGCCGGCCGGGTGGGCGACCTCGCCCTTCTGGATCTCCGTCGTCATCTGGTCGTGGATGCGGCTCGCCTGCGCCTCCGCCCGGCCGAGCAGGGTGCGGGCCCTTCCGTGGTCCGGGTCGCGCCGTACGGTGGCGGTCAGGGCGTCGCCCAGCAGGTCCAGGAGGTCGGCGTAGTCGCGGGCGTAGTCGGGGCTGACGTCGGTCGAGGGCCCGTCGTGGTGTTCCAGGTGGGCCAGGGCGTGCACGATGGTGTGCACGTGCGCGGCCAGCGTGGTCAGCCGGCGCAGGACCTGCTCGTGGTCCTGCGCGGCCGTGACCGGGTGGAGGCTCTGCCGCAGGTTATAGCGGCGGCTCTCGGCGCCGTCGGCCACGGCGGCGGCCGCGTCGGCCAGGTGCTCGTCCAGCCGGACGGCCTGGCGTTCCCAGTCGGGCAGCGCCGAGAGGTTCCACTCGTCCCGTAAGCCCTCGGCGACGGAGGTCAGCAGCGCGGCCGTCTCGCGGGCCAGGCGGCGGACGGCCGCGTCGGGCCGGTCGCGGTACAGCGGCGGCCACAGCACGCTGTTGACCACCGCCCCGCTCAGCGCGCCGATGGCCGTGGCCAGCACGTAAGCCAGCAGGTAACGCTCCTGGGAGCCGGCGGCGAAGGAGAGCAGCAGCACGGCGGTGGTGGCGACGTCGGAGCCGTGGTTGCCCATGCGGTGCCAGCGGGCGGCGACCAGCGCGGGCGGCACGACCAGCACCAGGCTGAGCACGCCCAGGCCGAGCAGGTGCCCGATGCTGCCGGCCAGGATGACCCCGGCGCCGACCGCGGCGACCCGGCGCAGGCCGTTGGTGAGCGTGCGGTACACGGTGGCGTGGACCATGATCACCGCGGTGGCGGGGGCGATCCAGGTGGCGCCGAGCGCCAGCAGCCGGCTGGCCGTCAGCCAGGCCAGCACCGCCGCCAGCGTCGCCTTGGCGATCTGCAGCGCCTGCAGCCGCTGGTACGACCCCGGCTTGGCCAGCCCGGCGGCCTGCCCGCGCACGTACGACAGCTCACGCTTGACGGCCGCGGTCAACCGGCCACTCCAGCCACGCCACATGACGTGACATTTACTCACATTTAGGGCAAGCCGCAAGCATCTCCCCGCCGAAGGCCCGGCCCGTGGCGGCGTGAGAGGATCACGGGCCATGGAGATCATCGACAGCGGCCGGTTCGAGCCCGCCCCGGACGGTTCCGCCAACTTCGCCGAGCACCTGAGCGTGCCCGCGCTCAGCTTCGGCACGTACTCCATCCCGGCCGGCGCCGTCGACGGCCAGTCGCCGCACGCCGAGGACGAGATCTACGTCGTGACCAGCGGGCGCGCCTCCTTCACCTCGGGCGGCGTCACCATCGAGGTCGGCCCCGGCACCACCCTGTTCGTCCCGGCCCGCGAGGAGCACCGCTTCCACGACGTCACCGAGGACCTGGTGACGCTGGTGTTCTTCGGGCCCGCCTACAGCGGCGTCCCCACGTCCTGACGCACCGCGGCCGACCTGCGCCAGGAGCGGGGGCGCGAACTCGTGGGCCGCGACCGCGCCACGAGCGCGCCGGGCTGACGAGACTGGAGGGCGGGAGCGGCCGGCCGGCCGTTCCCGCCGCGTGACCGTCGCACACCGTTGCCGCCCGGCCCTGACGAGATGAGAGCCCTCATGACTGTCACCCCCGCCCAGCTGCGCGACCTCGCGCGCCGTGCCCAGGACCTCGCCGCCGAGGTCCGCTCGCTGTGCGACACCGAGCCCGCCGGATCCCCCGAGGGCGACCAGCTCCGCGCCGCGCGGCACGCCGCCGACTGGCTGGACCGGGGCGGCGAGGACCTGCAACGGGCGGCCGGCGACCTGGCCAGGCTGCGGGCGCAGCGCGAGCAGGTCTGCGGCATGCCGTGGGGCGTCTGCCCCGAGCACGGCAACACCCTGTCCTACCGGGCGAACATCACCGAGTGCCGGGTCTGCCACCGCACCTGGCCGCAGGACCGGGCCGGCCGGCCCTGCGCGGAGCTGGTCCGGTGGAAGGTGACCGACCAGGCCGGGACGGTGACCAGGATGTGCGACGGGCACGTGCTCGGCGCCCGCGCCGTGCTGCGCGGAGCCACCTTCACCCGTCTTGATGCCGAGGGCGCCCAGGCCTGAACCTGCCCGACAGGACGGTCGCGCTGTTGATCACCGAGACGTGGCTGTAGGCCTGCGGGAAGTTGCCGACCTGCCGGTGGTGCACGGTGTCGTACTCCTCCGACAGCAGGCCGACGTCGTTGCGCAGGCCGAGCAGCCGTTCGAACAGCTCGGTGGCCCGGCGCCGGCGGCCGGTCGCGGCCAGGGCGTCGGCCAGCCAGAAGGAGCAGGCCAGGAAGGTGCCCTCGCCGCCGGGCAGGCCGTCGATGTTCTCGGCCTCGGACCGGTAGCGCAGGACCAGACCGTCGTGGACGAGGTCGCGGGCGACCGCGTCCACGGTGCCGACGACGCGCGGGTCGCCGGGCGGCAGGAAGCCGAGGCGCGGGATGAGCAGCAGGGCCGCGTCCAGGCCGGTCGAGCCGTAGTACTGGGTGAAGGTGTTGCGTTCGGCGTCGTAGCCGTGGGCGCAGACGTCCTGGTGGACGCGTTCGCGCAGGGCGCGCCAGCGGTCGACGGGGCCGTCGCGGCCGAACGCCTCGACGGCCTGGATCATGCGGTCGGCCGCGACCCAGGCCAGCACCTTGGAGTGCACGAACTGGCGGCGCGGCCCCCTGGTCTCCCACAGCCCGTTGTCGGGCTGGTCCCAGATGCCTTCGAGGTAGTTCATCAGGGCGTTCTGGAGGTCCCAGGCCTCGTCGTCGATGGCCAGGCCGGACCGGCGGGCCAGGTGCAGGCAGTCGAGGGTCTCGCCGTAGACGTCGAGCTGGAGCTGGCCGGAGGCGGCGTTGCCGACGCGCACCGGCTCGGACGCCTCGTAGCCCGACAACCAGTCGGCGGTCCACTCGGGGATGCGCCGGCTCCCCTCGACGGTGTACATGATCTGCAGGTCGGCGGGGTGCCCGGCGACGGCCCGCAGCAGCCATTCGCGCCAGGCGCGCGCCTCGGCCTCGTAGCCCGCGGTCATCATGGCCTGGAGGGTGAAGCTGGCGTCGCGCAGCCAGCAGTAGCGGTAGTCCCAGTTGCGCGCGCCGCCCAGCCGCTCGGGCAGCGAGGTGGTGGCGGCGGCGACGAGCCCGCCGGTGGGGGCGTAGGTGAGGGCCTTGAGGGTGAGCAGGCTCGTGCGGACGGCTTCGTCGTAGTCCCCCTGGTAGCCGCACCGGCGGGCCCACTCGCGCCACAGCCGTTCCGTGTCGGCCAGGGCCTCGGGCGGGTCGACCGGTTCTGGGCGCGGCAGCCACGACTGCTGCCAGGTCAGCGCGAACGGCACCCGCTGCCCCTCCCCCACCGTGAACGAGGCGGTGGTGCGGTGCCGGTCGGCGTCCGGGCACAGCTCGACGGGGGTGCGCAGCCAGGTGGCGTCGCCGCCGGCGACCGCGGCCAGCACGCCGGGCTCGTAGCGCAGCCAGGGGACGTCGCGGCCGTAGTCGAAGCGCAGCACCAGTTCCATGGTCATCTCGACCCGGCCGCGCACCCCTTCGACGATCCGCACGACGTCGGGGGCCTCGCCCCGGGGCGGCATGAAGTCCACCACCCGGACGCTGCCGCCGGGGCCGTCCCAGGTGGTCTCCAGGATGAGGGTGCCCTGGCGGTAGCCGCGGGAGGTGGCCCGGCCGCCGCCGGCGGGGGCCAGCAGCCAGCGTCCGGCGGACGGGCCGTCGAGCAGCGCGGCGAAGCAGGCGGGCGAGTCGAAGCGGGGCAGGCACAGCCAGTCGATCGAGCCGTCGCGGCCGACGAGCGCGGCGGTGTGCATGTCGCCGATCAGGGCGTAGTCCTCGATCCGCATCGGCGCCCGCTCCTTCCGTCAGGACACGCGGTGGGGTTCGGCGGCGGCGGCGCGCAGCTCCAGCCCGTGGCCGGGGGCGTCGGGGCGGGGGCGGGCCAGGCCGCCGGAGGGGTCGGCGGCGCCGTCGAACAGCTCGGCCTCGATGCGCTGGTGGTCGTGGAACCATTCGACGTGGCGCAGGTTGGCGGTGCTCGCGGCGGCCGGGAGGTGCAGGTTGGGCGCGCAGTGGGCGGACACCTGGAGGTTGTGGCCCGCGGCGATCGTGGCGGCGGCGAACCAGCCGGTGTAGCCGCCGCAGCGGGTGGCGTCGACCTGGAGGCAGTCGACGGCCTGGGCCTGGCACATGCGGGTGAAGTAGGCGGGGTCGCAGCCGTACTCGCCGGCGGTGACGTCGGGGGCGGCCCGCTCGCGTACGAGTCGCAGGCCCGGCAGATCGTCGGAGGAGACGGGCTCCTCGAACCAGGTCACGTCGTGCTCGCGCAGGCGTGCGGCCAGGCGGACGGCCTGTTTGGCGGTGTAGCCGCCGTTGGCGTCGACGTACAGCTCGGCCCGGTCGCCGATGACGCGGCGGGCCAGGGCCACGCGGTGCAGGTCGCGGTCGGGGCGGGTGCCGAACGACTCGCCGATCTTGATCTTGACGCGGCCGATGCCCTGCTCGTGGACCCAGCGGGCGAGCTGGGCCGTGGTGGCCTCGTCGTCGTAGGTGGTGAAGCCGCCCGAGCCGTACAGGGGGACCTCGGGCCGGGCGGCGCCGAACAGGCGGGTCAGCGGCAGGCCGAGCAGGCGCGCCTTGAGGTCCCACAGCGCCACGTCGGCGGCCGAGACGGCGTAGCCGGCGACGCCGGGACGGCCCGCGTTGCGCACCTGCCGGACCATCGCGGCGTGCGCGGCGGGGATGTCGGCGGCGTCCGCGCCGGTCAGGACGCCGGCCAGCAGCTCGGTGACGACCGAGGCGGCGGCGGCCGGGGCGTAGGTCCAGCCGGTGCCGGTGACGCCCGCGGCGGTCAGGGTGACCACGACCATGGTGGTGGACCGCCAGGCCAGCGTGCCGTCGCCTTCCGGCTGGTCGGTGGGAATGCGGTAGGCGGCGGCCCCGGCGTTCTCGATCGTGCTCATGACATCCCTGGCCCTACCCGGTGGCTCCCGGTATGACGCATCGGCCCCCGTTTAAGCAACCTGAATTGCCTGTTCCGGGGGCGGACGCCTAGGGTGGCTGGAATGTCAGTCAAGGAGCCCGCGGACGCGCTCGCGTCCGTGGTCGCGCTGCGCCGCCTGGCCGACCAGCTGGAGGACGCCGCCGTGGAGCAGGCGATGCGGGCGGGCTGGAGCTGGCCGCAGGTGGCCGAGGCGCTCGGCGTCACCCGCCAGGCGGTCCACAAGAAGCACGCCAGGCGGCTCATCGCGGCCGGGGTCGAGCTGAGGAGGCGGGCATGAGCGGCGCGTTCGACCTCTACCTGCACGACGTGCTGCTCCGGAGCCAGGCCGAGGCGCGCGCGGAGAGCTCCCCCACGATCGAGGCCCACCACGTGCTGCTGGCCATGGCGGCGCCGGAGGACACCGCGGCGCGGGCGGTCCTGGCCGAGGCCGGGCTCGACCAGGCGGGGGTGCGGGCGGCGTTGCGGCGGGAGTTCGAGCACAGCCTCGCCGCGGCCGGGGTGTCGGCGGCCGCCTTCGACCTGCGTTCGACGCCCGACCCCGAGCGGCGCCCGCAGCTCGGGGCGTCGGTCAAGCTGGCGATCGAGCGGCTGGCCGCCACCCATCGCAAGAAGGACCTGCGGCCGGTCCACGTGCTGCTCGGCGTCCTCCAGGCCGAGGTGGGCACGGTCCCGCGGGCGCTGGCCCTGGCCGGGGTCGACCGCGCCGCGCTGGCCGAGCGCGCCCGCGCCGCCCTGTAGATCCGGCGCGGTTCTCTTCCCGGCGGTGTCGATGTGGGTCTCCGCCCTTCGTGTAGAGGGCAGAAGGAGGCATGACGACATGACCGAGACGAAGACATTGGTGACCGGACTGTGCGTGGGCGAGTCGCCGCGCTGGCACGAGGGCAGGCTGTGGTTCTCCCACTGGGGGGCGCAGGAGATCGTCGCCGTCACCCCGGACGGCGGGTGCGAGGTGGTCGCCCGCGGCCCGAAACCCGCCGGGTTCTGCCTCGGCTGGCTGCCCGACGGCCGCCTGCTGGTGACCGGCGAGCGCGAGCTGCTGCGCGTGGAGCCGGACGGGACGACGTCCGTCCGCGCCGACCTGGGCAAGCTGCCGGCCGGGCCGAACGAGGTCGTCGTGGACGGCCGCGGCCGGGTCTACGTGAACTGCGTCGGCTTCGACTTCGGCCGGGCCGACTTCGCGCCCGGCATGATCGCCCTGGTCGGCCCTGGCGGCGAGGCCCGGGTGGTCGCCGAGGACCTGCACTTCCCCAACGGGATGGCGGTGACCCCGGACGGCTCCACGCTGGTCGTCGCCGAGTCCTGGACACGGCGGCTGACGGCGTTCGACATCGGCGCGGACGGCGGGCTGTCCGGCCGGCGGGTGTGGGCGCCCATCGGCGGCGACGGCATCTGTATGGACGCCGAGGGCGCGATCTGGACCCAGGTGGACGACGAACAGGGCGCCGCCTGCGTACGGGTGCGCGAGGGCGGCGAGGTGACCGACCGGATCGAGCTCGACCGGGCCTGTTTCGCCGCCGCGCTCGGCGGCCCGGACGGCCGGACGTTGTTCATGACGGTCGCGGTGTTCCCGGGCGTCGAGCGGATGGCGGAGATGTTCGCCGGCCGGACGGGCGAGGTCAGGACGGCCGCGGTGGCCGTCCCTGGGCTCGGCTGAGCCGGTGGGGCCGGCGCCGTCAGCCGAAGTCGGCCCGGAACAGGTCGGCGCAGGTCGCCAGGAAGTCGCCCCAGTCGCCGTTCACGTTGGCGACCAGGGTGTGGCTGCCCTGCCGGTCGCCCATCGCGTACGTCATCGACCCCTGGATGTAGCCGCCCCCGCCCCAGAGTGTGACCCCGGACGGGAAACGCTGGGAGTAGACGCCGAGCCCGTACCGGGCGCCGGGCACCCAGCCGGCGCCTTCGGTGGACACGGTGGTGAACATCTCCTCCTGCTGCGCGGGCGGGAGCAGGCGCCCGCCCAGCAGGGCGGCCAGGAAACGGTGGAGATCGGCCGTGGTCGAGACCATGCCGCCGGCGGCCCAGGCCCATGACAGGTCGGCGTCGGTCACGTCGTGGCGGCCGGTGTCCTGGCCGGTCTCGTCCTGGCCTGAGTAGTGGCGGGCGTGCGGGTCACGCGGCCCTTCGCCGGCCGCGGGCAGGTACGTCCCGGTCAGCCCCAGCGGGCCCGCGACGCGGCGGTCGATCTGCTCGGCGAGCGTCGAGCCGGACACCGCCTCGACGATCATCCCGGCGAGGTTGTAGTTGACCTTGGAATAGACGAACCGCCTCCCCGGCTCCCCGGCGGGCGGGGTCTCCTGGCCGGGGATCGCGTCCGGCAGGCCGCTGGTGTGGTTGAGCAGCAGCCGCGGGGTGATGCGGGCGGCGTCGGCGCCGGGGAAGTACTCCTCGACGACGCCGGGCAGCCAGGTGGTCACCGGGGCGTCCAGGGCCAGGTCGCCGTCGGCCGCCAGGCCCAGCACGACGGTCCCGACGAACGCCTTGGTGAAGCTGCCGATGCGGAAGTGCTCCCCGGGCCCGCGGGGGCGGCCGGTCTCCAGGTCGGCCACGCCCGCGGCGCCGAACCACGGCGGGTCGTCGCCGTCCCGGACCTCGGCCACGATGCCGGGCCCGCGGTCGTCGGCCACCAGCCGGTCGAGCATCTGCCGCAATCTCGGACGACCGGCCTGAACCATGGACATGCTGCCTCCAGCGACACGAAAAGGACTCGCGAACGCAAGCAACCGTAGTTGACTATTTGCGACATAGTCAACCACGGTTGCTTATCGGCGCCCGGTGCCGAGCGGGATCAGGCGTCGCGGCGGGCCGAGGCGATCAGCCGCATCAGCGCGGCGTGCAGGTCCTGGAGCTCGTCGAGGTCCATGCCGAGCCGGGCGACGATGGCCGGCGGGATCTTCTCCGCCTCGGCCCTGAGCTGCCGGCCGGCCGGCGTCAGGGTGACGGCCAGAGCCCGCTCGTCCTTGCTGTTGCGCTCTCGGTGGACGTAGCCCAGCGCCTCCAGCCGCTTCAGCAGCGGGGACAACGTGCCGGGGTCGAGCTGGAGGAGCTCACCCAGCTCCTTGACCGACAGCGGCTCGTGCTGCCAGAGGGCCAGCATCACCAGATATTGGGGGTGGGTCAGCCCGAAGGGTTGCAGGAGCGGCCGGTAGAGGCCGATCACGCTGCGCGAGGCGATGCTGAGGGCGAAGCACACCTGCCGGTCGAGCGCCAGCAGGTCTGTCGCCTCTGTCACAGGCTCCATGCGTGTACGCCTCCGATGCCGTCTGGTAACTTACTTTGTGTACAAACTAATAGCCTGCAAATCGATGCCACACAAATCGTACCCGTGGCCGGGCCGCCGAAAGAGGGACACCTCATGTTTCACCGCAAGCCGCTGGAGGAGCGCATCGCCGAGCGCCAGGCCAAGCTGCCTCCGCTGAAGGAGGGCAAGCACTTCGAGCACGGCCCGGCCAAGTTCGTGTTCGTCACGCTGCTGGTCGTGGTGGTGGTCACGCACATCGTCGGCCTGGCCATCGTCATGCACTTCGCCTGATCTGCCGGGAACATCCCGGAGGCGGCCGCCGTTACATCCCTCGTGGCCGGTGTGCCCAGTGTCCCCGGGCCTCACCTATCGCCTTCGCGGACTACCGTTCGGCTGGAGCCGCGTTGTGCACCTCGCCGAGAGGCGACACGCACACCGGTACGCACGCGTTGAGGGCCCCCCGCCCGTCCCGGCGGGGGCCCTCGCGCGCGTCCAGGGCTGTTCGGCCCGGCTCAGGTACGCGGCCAGGGGCGGCCGGCCAGGCGTTCGATGTCGGTGTTGAAGCGCCTGAGGTAGGCGGCGAAGGCGGCGACGTCCTCCGGCGACCAGTTGGCCATCACCTTCTCCAGGCCGCGCACGTTCCTCTCGCGCTCCTCGGCGAGGTTGCGCTCGCCCTCCGGGGTGAGGCGGAACTTGCGGGCGATGCCGCCCTCGGGGTCGGGGATGCGTTCGACCAGGCCGGCGCGCAGCAGTGCCGAGGTGTGCCGGTTGAGGGTGGAGACGTCCAGGCCGAAGGCGTCGCTGAGCTGCCCGATGGACATCGGGCCCGAGCCGTGCAGCCGCCGCAGCAGGAGGTGGGCACTGCGGTCGTAGTGCCGGTGCCGGCCGAGCAGCATCGTCTCGAACTCGATGAGATGTGTGGGCTTTTCCATCCCAATCCCCCCTTTCGCGAGATATGTGCACCTTACATGAATTGTGTACGTAACACATGATGTGTAGCGTGCACATCCTTCGACGACGGGAGAACAACGTGGGGGGCTCCGCATCCACCGCCCGCCCCGGCGGCATCGTCAGCGTGATGGCGGTGGCCGGCATCGTCGCCTCGCTCATGCAGACCCTGGTCGTGCCGCTGATCGGCGAGCTGCCGCGACTGCTGCGCAGCACCGCCTCCGACGCCTCCTGGGTGATCACCGCCACCCTGCTGGCCGGCGCGGTCGCCACGCCGGTCACCGGACGCCTCGGCGACCTGTACGGCAAGCGCCGCATGATGCTCGTCTGCACCGTGCCGCTGATCGCGGGGTCGGTGATCTGCTCGCTGGCCGGGTCGCTCGCGCCCATGATCGTCGGGCGCGGGTTACAGGGCATGGGCATGGGCCTGATCCCGCTGGGCATCAGCGCCCTGCGCGACCTGCTGCCGCCCGACCGGCTCGGCCCCTCGATCGCGCTGATGAGCTCGTCCATGGGCATCGGCGGGGCCCTCGGCCTGCCGGTCTCGGCCGCGGTCGCCGAGTACGCGAGCTGGCGGGTGCTGTTCTGGGGCTCGGCCGTGCTGAGCGTGCTGATCGCGGTGCTGATCCGGGTGCTGGTGCCGCCCACTCCCCCGCTGCCCCGCGAGGGCGCGGCCGGGCGGCTGGACGTGCCGGGCGCGCTCGGCCTCGGCGCGGGGCTGGTGTGCCTGCTGCTGGGGGTCTCCAAGGGCGCCGACTGGGGCTGGGCGAGCGGCACCACGCTCGGGCTGCTCGGCGCGGCCGCGCTGATCCTGCCGGCATGGGCCTTGTGGGAGCTGCGGGCCGCGGAGCCGCTGGTGGACCTGCGGGTGACCGCCCGGCGGCAGGTGCTGCTGACCAACCTCGCCTCCATCATGGTCGGCTTCTCGATGTACGCCCAGGCGCTGATCGTCATGCAGGTCCTCCAGCTGCCCGCGGCCACCGGCTACGGGCTGGGCCAGTCGATGCTGGCCGCCGGCCTGTGGATGGCCCCCTCGGGCCTGATGATGATGGTGGTCTCGCCGCTCGGCGCCCGGCTGTCGGCCGCCCGCGGCCCGAAGGTCACCCTGATCGCCGGGAGCCTGGTCATGGCGCTCGGCTACGGCTCCTCGACGGGCCTGCTGGGCTCGGCCTGGGGCATGCTGGTCGTCACCTGCGTGTGCAGCCTGGGCGTCGGTCTGGCCTACGGGGCGATGCCCGCCCTCATCATGGGCGCGGTGCCCCGGTCGGAGACGGCCGCGGCCAACAGCTTCAACACGCTGATGCGCTCGATCGGGACGACGGTCTCGGCGGCGGTCGTCGGCGTGATCCTGTCACAGCTGACGATCCGGCTGGGCGCGCACACGCTGCCGTCGGAGGCCGGCTTCCGTACCGGGATGCTGGTGGGCTGCGGGGCGGCGCTGGCCGCGGCGGCCGTCACCATGGCGCTGCCCGACCGTCCCGGCGGCCGGACAGCCGGGGACGAGGCCGCCGCGTCCGTCTCGCCCGCCCGCCGGTGACGTCGCGGAAGCCACTTGGCTTCCTACACTTTTGGTAGGAAAATCAGGCAATATCGATTCTCGTCACTGGGAGGACGACGGTGCCCTTGCCTGATTTCCTGATCGCGGGAGTGCCCAAAGCGGGGACGACGGCGCTGCACACCGCGCTGCACCCGCACCCCGACCTGTTCCTGTCGCCCATCAAGGAGCCGAAGTTCTTCCTCACCGACGGGCCACCGCCCGGACGAGGCGGACCGGGCGACGCCGAGACCTACCGGGAACACGTCTGGCGGCGCACGGACTACGAGGCGCTGTTCGCCGCCGCTCCCCCCGGCACCCTCGCCGGCGAGTCCACCCCCTTCTACCTGTACGACCTGGACGCCCAGCGCCGCATCCGGGAGGCGATCCCGCACGTCCGGATCATCGTGAGCCTGCGTGACCCGGTCGAGCGCGCCCACTCCAACTGGACCCACCTGTGGTCGGCCGGCCTGGAGCCGATCGGCGACCTCGTCCGCGCCTGCGAGGCCGAGCCGGAGCGCGTCGCGGCCGGATGGGCGCACTTCTGGCACTACACCGGTCTCGGCCGGTACGGCGGGCAGCTGGCCCACCTGTTCACCCTGTTCCCCCGCGACCAGGTGCTGATCTTCCGCTACCGGGACATCGTGGACCGCCCGGCCGAGACCCTGGACCGCATCTGCGGCTTCCTCGGCGTGCGGCAGGGCCTGCTCACCGGCGTCCCGAGGGAGAACGTGACCGCGCACCCGGACCCCGGCGCGCGGCACGCGTTGCTGTCCACCCTGCGCCGCACCCTTCCCGCATCCCTGTCCGGGCCGCTGGAGCGGCTGCTCCAGCGGCGCGGCCGGGCCCGCCGGCCGCTGGAGTGGGAGCAGCGGCAGCGGCTGATCCCCTACTTCGCGGCGGACGTCGAGCTGCTCCAGCAGGTCACCGGCGAGGATTTCAGCGACTGGCTGCGGCCGCGGGAACGTTCGGGCGGGCTGGTCGGCAGCCGGCCGCCCGGCCAGCGCCAGGCCAGGAACGGCCGCGCCCCCTGACCGGGACGGCGATCCGGCAGCGCCCCGGTCAGCGGGCGGGTCAGGGGGCCGGGCGGAGTTCCGTGCGCAGGTCGTGGGCGCCGTCGGCGCGCGTGTACTCGTAGTAGAGCCGCAGGCCGCCGTCCGGCAGGTCGACGAAGGTGAGGTAGCGCAGGCCGCCGCCGTGGTGCGGCGACACCGCGGCGGGCCGGTCGCCCAGGGCGGTCAGCGCGTCGGGGTCGGCGCCCACGGCCACGCCGGTGCGCTCCTCGTAGTTCTCCTCCGCGCTGCCGCGGCCGTCGTAGAAGGCCACGACCCGGTCGCCGTCGAAGCGCACGGCGCTGATCCGGACGCCGCGGGCGTCCCACAGGCCGGGGCGGCCGGTCAGGGCGGTGCCGTGCCAGGTCCAGTCCAGGCCGTCGGCGCTGGTGGCGTAGTCGGTCACCATCCGGTCGGCCTCGTCGGGGTCGGTCAGCGGGTGGCAGGAGGCCCACAGGTGCCACACGTCGCCGCGCCGGACGATCACGGTGTCCTTGACCCCGGTCTTGGGGTCGCCGGGCAGCACAGTGGTACGGGTGCGCGGGTCGAACGCGGCGGGGTCGGCGGCCTCGACGACCTCCACCCGCCAGTGCTTGGTGCCGGGCGTGGCGCAGCTCAGGTACAGCCGCCAGCGTCCCTGCGGGGTGCGGACCAGGGCGGGCCGCTCCAGCGACTCGGCGTCCATCTCCTCGCGGGTGATCGTGGTCAGCGGCTCGAAACGCTCGCCGTCGGACGAGCGGGCGACCACGACCGCGTACCCGCGGCCCTCGCCGACCGGGCGGCGCAGGCGGTAGGCGAGATAGATCAGCCCGTCCGCGGCGACGGCGCTCGGCGCCCCGGCCCAATGGCCGTGCGCCGGGACCGGCGGCTCGACCGCCACGACGGCGCGGCCGGGATCGGGGAGCAGGGCGTTCTCGTCGATCGACATGGAACCGAGGCTAGGCCAGGACGTGGAACCGGACATGGCTGCTTACCTCTCCTTGGGATTATCCTTATTACCTATAGACTTTATGGGGTTATGGCCGTCCGCCGCATGCCCGGCACGCCGGAGACGCGGGCGCGTCCCGCGGTCCCCGGCGCACAGCGGCCCTCCGACGGCCGGCGTCCGGTGCATATGCTGGGCGGATGCCAACCCCTGAGTTCGTCCTCGCGCTGCGCGAGAAGATCGGCACCGAGCCGCTGTGGTTGTCCGGGGTGACCGCGGTCGTGCTGCGCGAGGACCAGGTGCTGCTGGTCCGCCGGAGCGACACCGGCGCCTGGACGCCCGTGACCGGCATCATCGACCCGGGCGAGCAGCCCGCCGACGCCGCGTTGCGCGAGGTGGCCGAGGAGACCGGCGTACGCGCCGTCGCGGAACGGCTGGCCCTCGTGCACGTGACGCGTGAGGTCACCTACCCCAACGGCGACCGGGCCCGCTATCTCGACCTGGTGTTCCGCTGCCACTGGCGGTCCGGCGACCCCTACCCGGCCGACGGCGAGAACAGCGAGGCCCGCTGGTTCCCCCTGGGTGCGCTGCCGGACCTGAGCCCCGACATGCGTGCCCGCCTCGACGCCGCCCTCGGCGACGACCCGGCCGCCCGCTTCCTCACCACCGGCACCTGACCCCGCGACCACGGGCCGCCCCCGGCGTGGCGGGTACGCCGCCCCGCGATCTATGGTGGTGGCCGGATGCGGAAGGAGCGGGCCCATGGCGGGAAAGACCATCGTCCTGACCGGCGCCAGCGACGGCATCGGCCGCGCCGCGGCACGCGCCCTGCGGCAGCGGGGCGACGAGGTCGTCCTCGTCGGCCGGTCGGCCGGCAAGACCGCGGCGCTGGCCGAGGAGCTGGCGGCCGACCACCACGTGGCCGACTTCGCGCGCCTGTCGGAGGTACGCGACCTGGCCGCCACCCTGCTCGACCGCCACCCGGCCATCGACGTGCTGGTCAACAACGCCGGGGCCATCATGGGCTCGCGCACCACCACGCCCGACGGCCACGAGGCGACCTTCCAGGTCAACCATCTGGCGCCGTTCCTGCTGACCACGCTGCTGCTGCCCCGGCTGCTGGCCTGCGGCGGCACGGTCGTCACGACCTCCAGCCTGCTCAACACCCGTGCCCGGCTCGACCTCGACGACCTCGACGCGGTGCGCCGCTACTCGGGCAGCCGGGCGTACGCCAACTCCAAGCTGGCCAACATCCTGTTCACCCGCGAGCTCCAGCGCCGCCACGGCGCGGACGGCCTGGCCGCGGCCTCCTTCCATCCCGGCGTGGTGGCCACCAACTTCTCCGGCGGCGGCGACAGCGCGGCACGGCTGCTCTACCACACGCCGCTGAAGCGGTTCCTGCTCACGCCCGAGCAGGGCGCCGACACCCTGGTCTGGCTGGCCACCTCGCGGCCGGGCGCCGACTGGGCTCCCGGCGGCCACTTCGAGAAGCGCCGCCCCTCGGCCGTCCACCGCATGGCGGACGACCCCGTCCTGGCCCGCCGCCTGTGGGACCGCAGCCAGGCCCTGGTCGAACCCGCCTGACCCGTGGGACGCGGTCAGGCGTTCGCTGAGCCCGACTGACCGGTCCCGCGGTCCCCGGCGGGAGCGGCGGCGCGCTGACCCCGTCATGCCGGTGTTAGGTCGGTGGCGGCATCCTGGAGTTCCCGAAAGGAGACAGATGCCGTCACGTCCCAGGCTGCCCGCACGCACGGTCCGGCTGCGCTTCACCCTCCTGTACGGCGGGCTGTTCCTGGCCTCAGGGGCGGCCCTGCTGGTCCTGGTCAACCTCGCCGGCATGCCGCTGTCGCGGAGCGAGCCGGTGCCGGGACGGCCCGGCGGCCGGCCGACCCTGGCCGCCGCCGAGGAGCACATCGCCCTGCTCCAGGCGCAGCTCGCCGACGTGCACGCCACGCAGTCGCGCCAGCTCCTGGCCGGGTCGGTGCTCGCGCTGGCCGTCATGGCCGTGGTGTCGATCGTGCTCGGCCGGGTGGTCGCGGGCCGGGTGCTGCGCCCGCTGCGCACGATCACCGCCGCCACCCGCCGCATCTCCGCCGACAACCTGCACGAACGCCTGGCCGTGCCAGGCCCGGCCGACGAGGTCAAGGACCTGGCCGACACCGTCGACGGCCTGCTCGCCCGCCTGGAGGGCGCCTTCGCCGCGCAACGCCGGTTCGTCGCCGACGCCTCGCACGAGTTGCGCACCCCGCTGGCCACCATGCGGGCCCGGCTGGACGTGGCCGTGGCCAAGCCGGAGCCCGTACCGGCGCAGACGCTGGCGCTGGCCGACCGAATGCGTACCGACCTCGACCAGGTCGACCGGCTCCTGGAGGGCCTGCTCGCGCTGGCCCGCGCCCAGCACGGCAGCCTGCCCGACGCCGCCGCGATCACGCTCGGCGACCTGGTGCGGCACACCCTGGACGCCCGCGCCGCCGACCTCGCGGCCCGGCGCCTCACCCTGGACGACGAGGGCGTCGCGGAGGGGGTGCGGACGCGGGGCAGCGTCGCGCTGGTCACCCGTATGGTGCACAACCTCGTCGACAACGCGATCGTCCACAACCAGGACGGCGGCTGGATCAAGGTCGAGGCCGCGGCCGACGGCCGGTGGGCGCTGCTGGTCGTGGAGTCCGGCGGGAACCGGCTCGACCCCGAACAGGTGGCGGGGCTGGGGCGGCCGTTCCAGCGGCTCGGCGCGGACCGCACCGGGTCGGGGGACGGCTCGGGGCTCGGCCTGTCGATCGTCGCGGCCGTCGCGCAGGCGCACGGCGGCGGCCTCGACCTCGCAGCCCGCCCCGAGGGCGGGCTGCGCGCCACCGTCCGGCTGCCGGCATGAGGGTGCTGGTGGTGGAGGACGCACGGCCGCTGGCCGCCGTGCTCGCCGAGGGCCTGCGCGACCAGGGCATGGCGGTGGACGTCGCCCACGACGGGCTGGAGGCGGCGGCCAAGCTCGACCTCACCCCCTACGACGTGGTGCTGCTCGACCGCGACCTGCCGGGCATCCACGGCGACACCCTCTGCCAGATGCTCACCGACCAGGACGAACGTCCCATGGTCCTGATGCTGACCGCGGCCGGCTCGCCCGGCGACCGGGTGAGCGGGCTGACTCTGGGCGCCGACGACTACCTGGCCAAGCCCTTCCACTTCCCGGAGCTGGTGCTGCGGGTGAGGGCGCTGGCGCGCCGCCGTCCCGGCGCCCGGCCGCGTACGTTGCGCGGTGGCGGGATCGAGCTCGACCCGCTGCGGCACGCCGTCACCCGGGACGGCCGTCCGGTGGAGCTGTCGGTCAAGGAGTTCGCCGTGCTGGAGGCGCTGCTGCGCGCGTCGCCCGGCTTCCTGAGCGCCGAGGCCCTGCTCGAACAGGTCTGGGACGAGCACGCCGACCCGTTCACCAACACCGTGACCGTCACCGTCGGCCGCCTGCGCCGCAAGCTGGGCGAACCGCCGGTGATCAGCACCCGGCCGGGCGTCGGGTACCGGATCGGGTAGCGGGGTCGTCCGGCGCTCGCCGGAGTCGTTCACCGGCGGCGTTTCGACGGGTGGTGCGGCGGCTGCCCGATGAGGGGTGTGAGGTCAGACCAGGGGCTGATGCGCGGCGGGGTCTCGTCTGCGATCGTGAGGGCGTGAGGCCGGCCGGGGGCGCGCCCCGGCCGGGATCGTCCGCGAGACGGGGCCGGTCCGCCCCTGGTGAGCAGGCAGGAGGAGACGCCGTGATCAGATTCGGCTATGCCGACACCCCGTTCGGCCAGATCCACCACGCCTCGTGCGGCACGGGCGAACCGGTGCTCCTGCTGCACCAGACCCCCCGCTCATGGGACGAATACCGCGAGGTGCTCCCCCTGCTCGGCCGCACCCGGCAGGCCATCGCCATGGACACGCTCGGCTTCGGCAACTCCGCTCCCCCACCCGAGCACTCGATCGAGATCTACGCCGCCGGCGTGCTGGCCCTGATGGACGCCCTCGGCCTGCCGCGAGCCGCCGTGGCCGGGCACCACACGGGCGGCGTCATCGCGGTCGAGGTGGCGGCGCGCGCGCCCGAACGCGTCACCGCCCTGGTGCTGTCGTCCACGCCGATGGTCGACCCCGAAGGGCGGCGTCGTCGTGCGGGCCATCCCTCCATCGACGCCGTGCGCGAGCAGTCCGACGGCTCCCATCTGGGCGAGTTGTGGAGCCGGCGGGCCCCTTACTACCCGTGGGCGCTGCTGACCCGTTTCGTCCGCGACGCGCTGACGGTCCTGCCGGAGGTGGAGCGCGGGCACGAGGCGGTGGCCGCGTACCGGATGGAGGAGCGGGTCGGGCTGGTCCGCTGCCCGGTGCTGGTCGTCGGCGCCACCGACGACCCCTTCGCCTTCCCCGAGCTGGAACGCCTGGCCGCCGCCCTTCCCCACAGCACCCGGGCCGTGGTCAAGGGCGGCGTGATCCCGCTGGAGCACCAGGCGGCGGAGTTCGCGGCGCTCGTGGCGGACTTCCTCGACGGCCAGGCCCGCGAGACCGGCTGAGACGGCCCCGGTCAGGCGGGAGCCACCCACTCGACGAACTGGATGACGACCCCGTTGGGGTCCGTCACCTGGAACAGGCGCTCGCCCCAGGGCTCCTCGCGCAGCGGCATGGTGATCTCGACGCCTGCGTCACGCAGCAGCTTCTCCTGCCCGTCCAGGCCGCCGTCCAGGGTGAAGGCCAGGATGAGGCCGGAGGCGTGCTGGTCGCGCTGCTCCGGCGGCAGGACCTCGAGGCCGCGGGCGAGCAGCACGATGTCCATCGCGTCGGCGCGGGTGAGCGAGGCGAAGCCGTCCGCGGCGACCCGGACGGTGTAGCCCAGGTGTTCGGTGAGGAACGCCTGGGAGGCGGCGACGTCGGCAACGGTGAGCGAGACGGTGGACGTGGTGATCTGCAAGAAGGTCTCCGTAAGGGATGAGAACGGCTGAGCGAAACACGAGCGGCCGGTTCGGACGGCCTGCCCGACGTCGACCACGAGGGCCGACGCCCCCGGCGGACGTGGGCCGCTGTGGACGTGGGCCGCTGCGGATCTGGACCGCCGTGGAGGTGGGCGCAGCGGGCGTGGTCGGCAGCGGGCGTCGTCAGCGGTCGACGTGGTCGGTGGGGCGAGGGGCGATCGTCGCGGGGAGGGCGGGGATCAGTGGGCGCGGCGGCGGGGGAGGTTGCGGGCCACTTGGGGGTCCCGCCATCCCCGTGCGCCATGGTCGGCGGACGGTCTGCGGAGTCCGCCGCCCGGGAGGGAGGCGCCCTGCGACTTGCGGTCGCGGCCGTCCGACCCCCCGAGGTCGATCTTGAAAGCTACAGCCGGGAAGAGGTTGAGTTCCAAGCAGGTTCTCCTTTTCGTTCGTCGGTCGCAAACTTACGACGGACGTAAATATAGCCCGAGGGTTTGCGGGGTGTCAACGTAAAAATACAACGAGGGTAAGATTTCCTCATGGCTCACGAGACCTCGCCCGCACCCGGCCTCCGCGAATCCAAGAAGCAGGAGACCCGGCAGCTCATCTCCGACCACGCCACCAGGCTGTTCATCGCCCAAGGGTTCGAGCAGACCACCATCGCCGAGATCGCCACCGCCGCCCGCATCGCCAAGAAGACGGTCACCAACTACTTCCCGCGCAAGGAGGACCTGGCCCTCGACCATCAGGAGGCGTTCACGTCCGCCCTGGCCGACGCCGTCGCCGCCCGCGGCCCCGGTGAGTCGGCCCTGTCCGCTCTACGACGTGCTTTCCTGGCCTCCGTCGCGGCCCAGGATCCGGTGGCCGGGTTCTCCGGACCGGAGTTCGCCCGCATGATCGCCGACAGCCCCACCCTGACGTCCTGCCTGCGCGGCCTGCACGACCAGCGCGAACAGCGTCTCGCCCAGGCCCTCGCCGACGCCACGGGCGCGACGGCCGGCGACATCACCGTCCAGACCGCCGCCGGGCTGCTGGGAACCGTGCACCGGGTGCTGTTCCAGCGCATCCAAGAGCTCACCCTGGCGGGCCTCCCCAACGACCGCATCGCCGACACGACCGCCACCGACGCCACCCGCGCCTTCGACCTCCTCGAACCCGCACTCTCCGACTACGCATCCGCATGAAGAGCCACCCGAGTCCCAGGCCCCTGGCCTCAGAAGGCCGCCCCTAGTTTCAGAAGCCGTTAAGTCTCAGGAGCCCTCCAAGGCTCAAGAGCGGCCGAGGCTCAAGAGCCGCCTCCGTCTCAGGAACCGTCCGGGTTGGGGCCACCGGCGGGCCGGACGGGGGCTGCCAGATCGCCAGAATCCCAGGCACCTCCGCCCGAGTCCGGGGCACCCAAGCTCAGGGACAACGCCGGGCTCTGGGCCGCCTGAGTTCCAGAGGCCGCCGCCCGAGGCCAAGCTGGCCCAGCCCAGGAACCGTCCGGGTCGAGGGCCGGGCGGGCCGCCCGGGGCTGCCAGGCCACCAGAATCCCAGGCCGCCCGATTCCCGGCCGCCCACCGGCGCCGGCGTAAGGACGCCGGGTTCAGGGGGCCGCGAGCGACACCGAGTCTCGGGCCGCCCGAGTTCCGAAGGCTTCTGGAACTCGGGCAGCCCGGAGCCGTCCCAGCTTCAGGAGCCGTCCCGGTCTCAGGAGTCGAGTGGATCGGGGGCGGCGGCAGGTCCCGGCAGAGGGCGCCAGGTCGCTGTGGTCCCGGGCCGCCCCGCCGGGCCGGAGCCCGACCACGCCTCAGGCCCCCGCCCAGGGGCCGCCACCCGCTCGGGAGCCGCTGCCCGCTCAAGAGTCGAGTGGATCGGGGGCGGCGGCGGGCACGGCAGGGGGTGCCAGGTCGTTGGAGACCCAGGCAGCGCCGTCGGGTCGGAGCCCGACCACGTCTCAGGGGCCGCCCCCCACTCAAGGGCCGCCACCCGCTCAGGGGCGGCCACCTGCTCAGGAGCCGCTGCCCGCTCAGGGGCCGTTGCCTGCTCAGGGGTCGGCTCAGTGTCGGGAGTCGGCTGGGTCCGGGGCCAGGGGTGGGGTGGGTGGGGGCTGCCAGGTTGACAGGAAGTCTTCGGCCAGGGTGCAGGCGCCGGCGTACGGGCCTTCGGCATGGTGCAGGGCGGCGGCGGTGATCTCCGCGACGCGGTTCTCGACCAGGTGGCCGACCTCGTCCGCGGTGGTGACCGTTCCCGCCCGTTCGGCGAGGTAGCCGATCGTGGCGCCCGCGCCGCAGACGAAGTCCGCCAGCGTCACCACGCCCCGCTCCCCCAGCGTCCGCAGCCCCTGGGCGGTGTAGGGCACGTTCGCGGCCGGCGCGACCAGGCCGGCCCGCACCGTCGCCGCCCGCCGTGCCGACAGGGTGCCGGTCCGCGCCCCGGGGACCAGCACGTCGGCGGCGACCTCGTACAGCGCCTCCGGCGGCAGCACGGGCAGGCCGAGCCGGGTCACGCACGCGTCACCATGCTCGGCGCGCAGTTCCTCCAGGGCCGCGACGTCCAGCCCGGCGGGGTCGCTGACGCACCCGTGCAGGGTGGACAGGGCGACCAGGCGCGCGCCGCGCCGGGCCGCCTCGCGCGCGACGGCGCTGCCGACCTTGCCGAAGCCCTCCACCGCCAGCGTCCGCCCGGCCAGCCCGCCGAGCGCCGTCCCGGCGGCCACGACCACGCCCAGCCCGGTCACGACGGTGTCCACCAGCTCGCCGCCGGCCTCTCCGTGCATGATCGAGTCGGCCCGGTACCCGGGCAGCGGCGCGAAGTCCTGCGTCCGCGTGCCCAGGTCCGAGGAGGTGAGGAAGGTGCCCTTCTCGACCAGCGGCGCGACCTCCCGGCAGAAGCGCGCCACCGTGCCCGCCCGGTCGGCCGGCGAGGCCCGCAGCACCGCCTTGGCCCCGCCGATCCGCTCGCCGAGCACGGCCAGCTTGTACGTCATCGCCCGCGCCAGCAGCCCCGCCTCCGCGCGGGTGACGTCCGGCGCCAGCCGGGTGCCGCCCGCGCTGACCGGGCAGTCCAGGTCGAAGGCGATGCAGCCGTCCACCGAGACGAGTTCCATGATCCTCATCCGCGCTCCCCGCGTCCGTGCGAACCGTGCCTGCCGCCCAATCTCGGCGCCGCCCGGCCGCCTGTCCATGGGTCAGGGAGCGTTGTATCCCAAGGTGTACGAACCGGTCCCGGAGTAGGAGTGCACCCGGTAGCGGTAGTACCCGGCCGCGCCGGTGTAGTTGAGCGTCTCGTCGGCTCCCGACCCGGCGCTCTGGGCGACCGTCGCCCACGTGGACCCGTTCCAGCGCTGCAGGTACAGGTCGAAGTCGGCGCCGGACGGGCCGTCCAGGCACGCCTGGTGCGGGCCGGTGACGGTGGTCTGCAGATACCCGCCGTCGGGCTGGTACTGCTCCGCCCCGGAGGCCAGCGTCCCGGACTTGGTGGTCTCGTAGCCGGAGCAGCCGCCCGCGACGGCCACGGACAGGACGAAGGCGGCCGTGTGGGTGACGGCCGGGCCGGTGGCGGTGACCGTGATCGTGTACACGCCGCCGGGCGTCTGCGCGGAGGTGGAGACCGTCATGACGGACGTCCCGCCCGACTGGACGGTGGGCGGCGCGAACGTCGCGGTAGCCCCCGCCGGCAGCCCGGCGGCGGAGAACTGCATCTGCTGGGGCCCGCCGCGCGTGACGGAGGTGGAGATGGTGCTCGTGGCCGACCCGCCCGGCGTGACGCCGCCGCTCGTGGGCGAGAGCGACATCGCGAAGTCGTCGCCGCCGCCGTTCGGCGGGGTGTTGTCGATCATTCCGGAGATCTCGTTGTACACCTCGGTGATCCGGGTCCCCCAGTTGGGGCAGCCGCCGAGGTGGTGCAGCGCGATCACCTTGTGGCTGGAGGCGGCGATCACCGGGGAGCCGGAGTTCCCGCCGGAGGTGTCGCAGCGGTAGCCGGTGTTGACGCCCGACGACACCACGTCGATCTTGCAGGCCGCGCCGCCCTGCGTGTCCTCGTACAGGGACAGGCGCTTGGGCAGGGTGTCGCCGTGGCCGGGGATGTAGATGCGCTCGCCCGCCACCGGGGGGCGCGGATCGAGGTACAGGGTGCCGAACTGCTGGATCGCGGCGAAGTCGGCGACGCTGAAGAGCGTGTAGTCGAGCGCTTCGAGTGCGCTGGTCTTCAGGAACTGGCCGCCGCCGACCTTCGTCCCGGCGCCCGGGTTGTTGCCGCCGCAGGTGG
The DNA here is from genome assembly GCF_040631115.1 of Nonomuraea sp. NPDC005692. Lineage (NCBI taxonomy): Bacteria > Bacillati > Actinomycetota > Actinomycetes > Streptosporangiales > Streptosporangiaceae > Nonomuraea > Nonomuraea sp. NPDC005692. Next base: position 81,663 of record NZ_JBEXYU010000026.1, read on the forward strand.
CGCAGTCGTAGTCGAACTGGAACTCACTGGCGCTCAGGTCGGCGGCGCTCTCCATGCAGTGGTGGTTGGTCAGCATGCGGTTGGTGTTGCCGACCCGCCAGGCCGTGCAGTAGCCGAGGCCGTTGAGCAACTGGCGGGCCACGGCGCGGCTGCGGGCGTACTCGGTGGGGTTGCTGTCCTTGTAGCAGACCACGTCCCGCCGCGCGTCGGTGCCGCAGACGCTGAACGTCCTCGGCGTCAGGGCCGCGGCCTCCTGGGTGGTGTAGCCGCGGAAGTACCGGTCGATGCGCACGCCGAAGCCCTGCCGGGCCAGCCGGACGGCGTTGCGCGGCCCGGACGCGTGCAGGGTGACCACCGCCGTGTCCCCGTCCACGGAGAGCGCGGCGAAGCCGGGGACGCCGTGCAGCGTGTACCCCGAGCCGGCCGGGTAGCGGCCGCGGGTGGGGTCGCCGTAGTAGGTGTGGATCTCGCGGCCGTCCGGCGAGGCGACGGTGACGTAGTCGCCGGGCACGAGGGTGAGCGCGGCGAAGTGCACCTTGACGTAGCGGGAGCCGGGTCGGGTGACGCGTGTGCTCCAGCTCCGTCCGGCCGCGCCGTAGGGCAGGGACAGGTCGGCGAGCACCTCCTCGCCGGCCGGGGAGACCCGGCTGTCGAGCTGCGCCCGCAGGGGTGCGGCGGCGGGGACCTGCGCGAGGGCGGGGGCCGGGGTCGCCGGCGCGACGACGGCCAGCGCGGCGATCAACGCCGTGGCCGCCGCTCTCCATCGGGAAGGATTCATGCGGGGGACACCTCCACGTGAGGGGTGACCGAAGCAGGCCGCCGGTCGCCGGGAGCCAGGGCCCGGTCCGGGCACGTAGGCCGCGCCGGCCAGAGGCCGGCGGAGCCGGCGAACAGGCGGCCCGCCGTGGTGGGGGGTGGGCAGAGGGTAACTCCGCCTCCCATCCGTACCGTTATCGGTAGCGATACCGATATTTCGGGTTATCGGGCCGAAAATCCCAGCGCGTCACTCCGGGCAGCCCTCCGAGGCAGGGCGATGTACAAAATCATTGACATGATGTCCGCCTTCTTTTACGTTCATCATGTCTACTTTCTTTGACATGGAGACTCGCCTTGAAGGCCATCACCCGGCACGTCTACGGCCCCCCGGCCCTCACCGACCTCGACCGCCCCGCCCCCGGCCCCGGCGAAGCGCTCCTGCGCGTGCACGCCGCCTGCCTCGACCATGGCGTCTGGCACCTCGGCGCCGGGCTGCCCTACCCCGTCCGCCTCGCCACCGGGCTGCGCCGCCCCCGCTCGCCCCTCCTCGGCCGCGACGTCGCCGGGACCGTGGCGGCCGTCGGCCCGGGAGTCACCGGCCTCGCCCTCGGCGACGAGGTCTTCGGGGTCTGCGACGGCGCGCTCGCCGAGCACGCCGTCGCCCGCGCGGACCGTCTCGTCCCCACACCGGACGGCCTGTCGTCCGAGGCCGCCGCCGCCGTCCCGACCAGCGGCCTGACCGCCCTCCAGGCGCTGCGCGACCACGCCCGCCTCCGCCCGGGGCAGCGCGTGCTGGTCATCGGCGCGGGCGGCGGGGTGGGGACGTTCGCCGTCCAGCTCGCCAAGGCACACGGCGCGCACGTCACCGCCGTCTGCGGCCCCGGCAAGGGCGACCTCGTCCGCTCACTCGGCGCGGACGAGGTCGTCGACCACACCCGCGAGGAGCCGGCCGCCGGCCGCCACGACGTCGTCCTCGACACCGCGGGCAACCGTCCCCTGCGGGACCTGCGGCGGATGCTCACCCGCCGGGGCACGCTCGTGATCGTCGGCGGCGAGAACGCCTCCGGCCGCTGGCTGCACGGCACCGGCCGCCAGCTCCGGGCGACGGCGCTGTCGCCGTTCGTCCGGCACACCCTGCGCGCCCCGATCACCCGGACCGATCCGGCGGACCTGCGCCACCTGGCCGGCCTCGCCGCGACCGGCGAGCTCACCCCCGTGGTCGGCAGGACCTTCCCGCTCGCCGGCTTCTCCGACGCGATGGATCACCTGCGGTCGGGCCACGTGACCGGCAAGGTCGTCATCGTCATGCCCGGCCCGAGGTAGGTCACCAGTCGCCCACGGCGACGCGGGTGTTGCGCAGCGGTTCACCCGCGCCCTCGGCGGGCGCCGCCCACACCACCGCGTTGGCCAGGATCCGCCGCACGCCCGGCTGGTGGAAGACCGGGTAGTTCTGGTCGCCGGGGCTGAAGTAGAAGACGCGCCCCTTGCCGCGCCGGTAGCAGCAGCCGCTGCGGAACACCTCGCCCCCGCAGAAGGAGCTGACGAACACCAGCTCGTCGGGCGCCGGGACGCCGAACGGCTCGCCGTAGGTCTCCTGCTCGGGGATGACCAGCGGCTGGGGCACGCCCGCGGCGATCGGGTGGGCCGGCTCCACCGTCCAGACCAGCTCGCGGTCCGCGGTGTCGCGCCAGTTGACCGTGCAGGTGGTGCCCATGAGGGCGCGGAAGACCTTGGAGTAGTGGCCCGAGTGCAGCACCAGCAGGCCCATCCCGGCCCAGACGCGCTCGCACACCCGCGCCACGACCTCGTCGTCCACCTCCTCGTGCGCCGCGTGCCCCCACCAGGTGAGCACGTCGGTGCCGGCCAGCGTCGCGGCGTCGAGGCCGTGCTCGGGGTCCTGCAACGTCGCGGTGCGCACGCGCACCCGCTCCCCCAGGTGCTCGCGCAGGCCGCCGGCGACCGCGCCGTGCATGCCCTCGGGGTAGCGGCGGCGCACCTCCTCCTCCCGCTGCTCGTGTACGTTCTCGCCCCAGACGGTCACGTTGATGCTCACGCGCGCTGTTCTCCCTCCGGACCTGCCGCACCTACCGTCCGGTCCTTACCCGTCCGCCCGCCGGTTCCGCCTCCGGTGGGCGGGCGGAAAATGTCTCGCGGGAGGAAGGACGGTTTGGGTAGGTTCGCCAGTGACCATGGAAGTCATGCAGAGCCGCGCGCAGGCAGGCCTCCCGCCGGACGGCCACCCTGTCGAGATCGCCTGCGACGAGTCCGGCGCGGAGGGCGAGAAGCTCGTCGGCGGCAACACCGACGTGTTCGCCCACGCCGGCGTCTCCCTCGACGTGACCGCCGCGGCCGACTGCGTACGCGAGCTGCGCCTCAGGGCGCCCTCCCCGGTCACCGAGTACAAGGCCGGGCACGTGCTGCGCGAGAAGAACCGGGCCACCCTGGTCTGGCTGCTCGGCCCGTCGGGCCCCATCCTCGGCCGGGCCCGCGTGCACCTGACCGACAAGGCGTACTTCGCCGTGAGCAAGGTGACCGACCTGCTCACCGGCCACCACTCCAGCCTCGGCCTCGACCAGGACGAACGCTCGGCCGCCATGGCGGCCACCCTCTACCAGGAGGGCCGCCACGCCTTCGGCCCCGCACGCTGGACGGCCTTCCTCGACGCCTTCAACCACCTGCTGCGGGCCAGGAACGGCCGCGGCCCCGACATCTCCGCCGAGTCGGCCTTCGAGCTGGTCGCCGACCTGCGCACCACCCCCGGCCCGGCCGGCGAGATCATGGACGAGCTGTGGGCCGCCCGGCCGCTCGTGGACGCCTTCACCGCGCGCCTGCTCGACGACCCGCACGTCTTCCCCGCGCTCGACCCGCTGATCCCGGCCATCGCGCACGCGGTCGCCCACTGGGGCGCGGGCGGCCGGCCCGTCTCCGTCGTGCACGACCGGCAGACGACGCTGACCGAGGAGCGCATCGAGCGGCTGCGGCTGCTGCTGGCCCGCCCGGACGGCCCCGCGGGCCCGCTGGTGCTGACCGGCCTGACGCTGGTCGCCTCGCACCTGGACCCCCGCGTCCAGGTGGCCGACATCGTCGCCGGAGTGGCGCGCAAGATCGCCTCCGAGGAGCTCAACGGCCGCGGCGACCCCGAGCTGACCGGCCTGCTCCGCCCGTACGTGGACCTCGCGTCGGTCTGGCCGGACGAGCGCAGCCGGGCCGCGCTGATCGCGGGTCAGCCGAGCCAGGCGCGCGCCTCGGCGGCGGCCTCCGGGCCGAGCACCGGCTGGGAGTAGACCTCGATCAGCGTGCGCATCAGCAGGCGCTCGCCCTCCGGCGTGGACAGGTCGGCGCCCATGCCGCGGCAGACGTGCGGGTACAGGACCGTGACCGACAGCGCCATCGCGGCCATCACCGCCGCCCGCGCCCGCGCCGGCACGTCCGGCGGATCTGACCGGTCCTGGTCGGCGGCGGCCAGCCAGCGCTCGCCGAGCCGGGTCATCTCGTCGAACAGCGGCGCGGCCCAGCCCTCGGTCAGCGCCCGCGCCAGGTAGGCGCGGTAGGGGCCGAGCGCGGCCACCGGGTTGAAGCCGGCCGGCGGGCTGCCGGCGGCCTCGGCGTTGAGCCGGCGCACCATCCTCATCAGGTGCTCGTCGCACGCCTCGCGCAGCGCCTGCTTGGCGCCGAAGTGGTGGCGGACCAGGCCGAGCGAGACCCCCGCCGACTCGGCGATGTCGCGGATCGTGGCCCGCTCGAACCCGTGCTCGCCGATGTGCCGGATCGCCGCGTCGCGGATGCGGGCCCGCGCGGTGAGGTCCTCCGGGTCCTGGACGGTTGTCATCGCACCACCGATTCGTACAGCGGACTGTTCACCGGACAAGCATCCTATACCGGCGTGCAGCCCCGTCCGGCCCCGGCCGCGCGGGAGGGGCCGCCGGCGACTACGCTCCTGCCCTGTGCCGACGTTCGAACTGCCCCTGCGCCTGGACACCACGATCCGGCCCTACGACTGGGGTTCCGTCACCGCCATGCCCGAGCTGTTCGGCACCGAGCCGACCGGCCGCCCGCAGGCCGAGCTCTGGATGGGCGCCCATCCCGCCGCCCCGTCGATCGCCGGCGGCGTGCCCCTCGACCGGCTCATCGCCGGCGACCCCGTCGCCGCACTCGGCGCGCCGGCGGTCGCCAGGTTCGGGCCCGCGCTGCCGTACCTGCTGAAGGTGCTCGCGGTCGCCCGGCCGCTGTCGCTCCAGGTCCACCCCACGATCGCGCAGGCCGAGGCCGGGTTCGCCGCCGAGGAGGCGCGCGGCGTGCCGATCGGCGACCCGGCCCGCACCTACAAGGACCGCTCGCACAAGCCCGAGATGGTCTGCGCGATCACGCCCTTCCACGGGCTGTGCGGCTTCCGCTCCCCCGTCGTCACCGCCGGGCTGCTCGCCCGGCTCGGCGTGCCGGGCCTGCAGCCCTGGATCGACGCGCTCGCCGTCCGGCCCGCCGGTCAGGCCCTGCGCGCGGTCTTCGCGCAGATGCTGGACGACGCCTCCGCGCCGCTGCGCGCCCAGGTCGAGGACGCGCTCGCCGGCAGCTCCGACCCGGACCTGGCTCCGTACGCCGACATCGCCGCGGCCTGCCCCGGCGACCCCGGAGTCGTGGCCGCGCTGCTGCTCAACCACGTCGATCTGCGGCCCGGCCAGGCCCTCTACCTCGGTGCCGGCGTGCCGCACGCCTACCTGGGCGGCGTCGGCGTGGAGATCATGGCCAGCTCCGACAACGTCCTGCGCTGCGGGCTGACCACCAAGCACGTCGACGCGCCCGAGCTGATGCGGGTGGTCGACTTCACGCCCGCCGAGCCGCACCTGGTCGAGCCCGAGTGCCCGGCCGACGGGGAGCGGCGTTACGTCCCGCCGGCTCCCGAGTTCGCCCTCACGCGTTACGACCTGGCCGAGGCCGCCTCCTTCGAGCTGCCCGGCGGGCTGCCCCGGATCGTGTTGTGCCTGGAGGGCGAGGCCCGCCTCGTTCCGGATCGGGGCGAGCTGACGCTGCGGCCGGGCGAGTCGGCGTTCGTCCCGGCCGTCGCGGGCGCAGGCCTGTCCGGCAAGGGCGTGGCATACGTGGCCCAGCCGGGCGCCTTTACGATGTAGATCAGCACGACGGGGACATTTCGGCCGGCGGTTGAACGTCGTGTTCCTAGGCTCCTGCCATGAACACGGCAACCCTCGGCCACCTCGCCATCGAGCCCAGCATCCTCTACTTCGGCACCCCGGTCGTGCTGCTGAGCACGGAGAACCCCGACGGGTCGGCCAACCTGGCCCCGATGTCGTCGGCCTGGGCGCTCGGCCGGACCGTCGTGCTCGGCCTCGGCGCCGACGGGCAGACCGCGCGCAACCTGGCCGACCGGCCCGAACTGGTCGTCAACCTGCCGGCCCCGCACCTGTGGCCGCAGGTGGAACGGCTCGCGCCGCTCACCGGCCGCGACCCGGTGCCCGACACCAAGGCGGCCGGCTGCCGCTTCGAGCCCGACAAGTTCGGCGCGGCGGGCCTGCGCCCCGAGCCCTCCGAGACCGTCCGGCCGCCGCGCGTGGCCGAGTGCCCCCTCCAGCTGGAGGCGGCCGCCGCGCGGATCCTGCCGGACGTGTCCGAGGACTTCGTCATCGTCGAGGCCGTCGTGCGCAGGGTGCACGCCGACCCGCGGATCGTCGTCCCCGGCACCCACCACGTGGACCCGTCCGCGTGGAGCCCGCTGCTGTACAACTTCCGTCACTACTTCGGCCTCGGCCCGGAGCTCGGCCACTCCTACCGGTCGCAGACGCCGGGCCCGGCCTGAGCGCCGCGGCGGGTCAGCCGGCCCGCGAGGCGCACCCGGCGTACGACTCGGCCGGCGACGGGACAACGGGCTGACCCGACCCCAGCACCGACGCCGAGGCCAGCGCTGACGGCTCCTCCAGCCCGCGCGGCGGCGGCGTGGGACGGTCGGCCGCCACGGTCAGCACGAGCGGCCCGAACCGGCGCCACCACCCGTGCGCCACCCCGCGCCCGCCCGCGCGCACGGTCAGCCCGCTCCACCCGTCGGAGGGCCGGCCGCAGCCCAGCGACACCTCCAGCGCCCGGCTCTCGGCGCGGCGCAGCACCTGCGCCGCGCTCTCCTTGGCCGACCACAGCAGGCTGCCCAGCAGCGGGTCGTCGCCGGCGATGCGCTGCTCCTGGCGGGTGAACCGGTCGGCGACGAACCCCGGGCCGCGCGGCTCGACCAGTTGCAGGTCGCAGCCGACGGCCCCCGGCTCCAGGCCGAGCAGGCACACCGCCCATCCGGCGCGGCTGGTGATCGAGATGCCCACCGGCAGCGGGCGGCCGTCCCGCCACGCCTGCGCCGCGCCGTCGGGACGCCGCCGCACGTCGGGGTCACCGGCGGGGCCGGGACAGACCAGGTGCAGGGCCTGACCGACGGTCCAGCGGGCGAGCGGGTGCTCGGCCGGCCGCCCGTCGCCCGTCCGGTCCTCCCCCGCCGGGAGTTGCCCCTCCCCGCGAGCCAGCCACCTCATCGAGCCTCCATTCCGCGCTCCCGCGCTACGGATGACCTCCGGCCGCGGCACGGCGGCCGGGATCGCGTGATCGACCGACCCGGCCGCCACGCCCGGACGGCCGTCTCGCGCAGCTTCTCCGCCCGCACCTCCTCGAACGCCTCGTACGGCGGCGGACGCGCCGAGCGCCGCCCCGCGTGCGTGCATACCCGTACGTGCCCGCGCTCCGCCGCCGGACACCCGCGGAACCTCTCGACTAGTGTGATCTTGTGACCGGAATTTTCACAGTGTTCCCGGCCTCGCCGGGCGACGGTGAGACGCTGGGAGAGATCCACGCCGAATCCTGGAAGGCCGCCTACGCCGGCTTCTTCTCCCCCGCCTTCTTCGACCAGGCCGTGCGCCACCGGCGCGGCAAATGGCACGACGTGCTCGCCGAGACCCGGGTGGGCCTGGTGCTGGCCGCGCTCGACGGGCGCCGACTGGCCTTCTCCTACTTCGGGCCCTCGCCGTCCAGGGCGGGCGCGGCGGAGATCTTCGGCTTCTACGGCCATCCCGACGGCTGGGGCACGGGCGTGGCCGCCGCGCTGATGACCGACACCCTGCGCCGCATCCGCGACGAGGGCTTCACCCGGGTGCACCTGTGGACGCTGCGCGACACGCCGCAGGCGCGCCGGTTCTACGCCAAGAGCGGCTTCACCGAGTCCGGCGCCGCCCGCACCCACGACTACGGCGACGGCAACCCCGTCGAGCAGGTCGAGTACGAGCTGTCCTTCCCCTGACCGCAGGTCCCTTCCCACGCGTGCCGACTTGACAGAGTTCCCCGGCGTATTTCGCGGTGAATACCCCGGCGCGGGCTCTCTCGTTGACCGTCTCCATGGCCCATGGCAACCATTCTTGAGTATGGCCAAGCGGGCACGAGAAACGGTCGAGTGATCGCGTGAGAGGAATGGCATGAGCGCGAATGCTTTGTACGCCGGTCGAGACTGGAAACTCGACCACGACAAGCGAGTCAAGGTCAGCAACGCGGAACTTCGTTACACGGTCGTGGGGCGTGGCGAGCCCGTCCTGTGCATCCACTGCACCTCCATTTCGGACGGTCTCATCACGCCGCTCCTGAAGTACAACCCGGAGCTGCTGGACAAGTACCAGTTCATCAGCTATTACCGCGCCGGTTACAACGGCAGCACGCTGGAGAAGGACAGCCTCAGCATCGAGGAGGGCGCCGAGCACGCCAAGCAGCTCCTCGACCACCTCGGCATCGACAAGGCGCACGTCATGTCGTACTCCTTCGGCGGGGTGATCGGCTTCCAGTTCATGCTCTCCTACCCCGAGCGCACGCACTCGGCGGTGCTGCTGGAGCCGTACCTGCCGCGTGAGGGCGCCGAGGCCGAGAAGGCCAACAACGACGCCGTGATGACGGCCATCGAGCTGGTGCAGAAGGGCGACAAGCTCACCGCCGCCTGCGACTTCATGGCCGCCGTCTGCGGCCCGAGCTACCTCGGCTCCGTGGACATGACCTGCCCCCTCGACGTGTGGGAGCGGGTCGAGGAGTGCGCGGACGTCACGTTCAAGGTCGACTTCCCGGCGCTGGGCGGCTGGGGCTTCCGCATGTCCAAGGCCGACCAGCTCGTGCCGGACAAGCCGCAGATGCCGGTGCTGGCCGTGATGGGCCTGGACAGCGAGGCGGCCATGCCCGGCTTCCGCGAGGCGCAGCACTTCCTCATGAACTGGCTGCCCCAGGCCGAGCGCTGCGGCATCGTCGGCGCCACCCACGGCCTGCAGATCATGAACCCGAGAGCGGTCGGCGAAGGCGTCTCGGCCTTCCTCGCCAAGCACCCGATGCAGTAGCACCCGATGCAGTGAGAGGAGAGCGATGTCGGATCTGACGGCTGAGCGACTGGCGGCGGCACACCAGGCGCTGCGGTCCGGCGACCGCGAGCGCGCGCTGGAGTACTGGCACCCCGACGTGCGGTTCCAGTCCCCCGGCAACCACCCGTACGCCGGATGGCACGACGGCCTGGACGCGTTCATGGGCTTCATCAAGACCTGGCAGCGGCTGGCCGGCGGCACCCTGCGCATGGAGCAGATCGCCTGCCTGGTCAACCCGGTGGACGGCTACACCATCGACGTCAACCGGTGCACCGCCGTGCGCAAGCGCACCGGCTCGGACGGCACCTCCTTCTACGAGCACCTGCAGATGGAGGGGGTGGACCTGATGCGGTGGGAGAACGGCCGCGTCGTGGAGGGCCGCGGCGGCATCTTCGGCGACGGGACCGCCAACTTCAGCTCGTTCTTCGGCCCGATCGGCCCCGACGGGCGCAGATCCGACGACTGAGCGGGCAATCCCGGGCGGGCCGGTCGGTACCGGCCCGCTTTCTCGTGCCCGCGGCCCGTCCCGGCCCTTCTTCGTGACCCCTTTTTCCGCAGGAACGCGCCCACAGGAGAAGACATGACCCGTTTGCGTGGCGTCCTCCGCGCCTCCGCCGCCGCCCTGGCCGTCACCGCCGCGCTGGCGGCGGCGACGCCGGCCCAGGCGCTCCTGGCCCCGTCCTTCCGGGCCGTGGACCCGCCCGGCGACCCCACCACCCTCTGGAACGTCGACGTGCTGGACGCCTCCCATGCCTACGCCGTCGGCTGGCGCGGCTACGACGGCTCGCCGGACACCTCCGTGCTGCGCTGGGACGGCTCGTCCTGGAGCAGGCTGCCGCTCACCGCCGGGTACGACGTGCCGAGCCCGTGCTGCGTCGCGGCCGTCGCGCCGGACCAGATCTACGTGACCGGCAGCAAGAGCATCGCCGACGTCTCCTGGCCGCGCTCGGCGTACTGGAACGGCTCGGCCTGGTCGGAGATCCCGCCACCGCCCGGCTGGACGCCCCCGCTGCCCGGCGACGAGTGGACCGGCCCGATCGCCGCCACCAAGGACGGCTCGCTCTGGTCGATCAGGTACAAGAACACCGGCGGCACCGACATCCTGCGCCTGCGCCAGGGCTCCTGGACCGTCTACCCGCGCACCGAGAACCTGGGCCTGCTGCGCGCCGTCGACGGCGGCGACCAGATCGTCTTCGCCGCCGAGAACGGCGTCGTCCTGTGGGACGGCACGGCCCTGCGCTCGCTGGGCAGGCCCGGCGTCAGCCCCCGGGGCGTGTACGTCGAGGGCCCCGGCAGGATCTGGGTCAGCGGCTACCAGCCCCGTCCCAACCGGCCCGCCACCCCGGCGATCGCCCGCTACGACGGCGCCCGCTGGACCGTCTCGGCGCTGCCCGGCGACCCGGGCAACGGCTCGGCCAGCATCAGCGGCGACGGCGCGGGCCACCTGGTCATCCCGACGGGCGGCGGCACCACCTCACCCGCCTACCTCTACTTCGACGGCACCTCGTGGACCCGGGTCAGCGGCCCGGCCCGCCCGTCGGCCGGGTACGCGGGCGCGTACGCGGTGGACCGCGTGCCCGGCACGTCCACGATCCTGTCGGTGGGCGGCGCCAACGTGACCAACCTGACCGGGTTCGCGATCAGTGAGCTGATCAGCCCCCGCTGAGCGGGCGGCGCGGACCCGTGAGCGGGGAGGGGCGGCAGGCCCCTCCCCGCTCACGCGCGCCCGCCGCCGGCGCGATCCGGGCGATCCGCGCGGGCCGCGCCGCCCGCGCGGATCGCCGTGACGAGCGTGCCGGCCAGCAGCAGCGCCGAGGTGACCGTCAGGACCACGCCCAGCCGGTGCAGCCCCTCGTCGGTGGCGCGCTCGCCGTAGGTCACGCTGATGAGCAACGCCGAGCAGATGGCCCCGGCGTACTGCGAGGTGCGCAGCAGGCCGGCGGCCATGCCGATCTGGCCGGGCGGCGCCTGGGCGTACATGGCGGCCTGGTTGCCCACGATGTTCAGCCCGTTCTGCACTCCGAAGACCATGCTGAGCAGGCACAACGACAGGATGGACGCGCCGCCGTCGAGCGCCGGCAGCCAGGCGCAGCCCGCCAGCAGGGCCGCGGCGCCGGCCGGCAACATCCAGCGTGCCCTGCCCGACGTGCCGTCGGCCCGCGCGGCCAGCCCCGACACCACCGCCCCCACGGCCGAGGTGGGCATCAGCAGCAGCCCGGCGATCGCCGCCGTCAGCCCCCTGCCCTGCTCCAGCCACTGCGTCCAGCCGTACAGGAAGCCGTAGGTGGCCATGAAGGTCACCGCGTTGCGCAGGTAGGTGACCAGCAGCGGCCGGTTGCCGGCCAGGTCGCGCAGGCTGCCGCCGCCGCCTGCGCCGGAGCGCTCGTACGGCTCGTCGCGCGGCAGCCACAGCAGCGCCGAGACCACCCCGGCCACGGCCATCGGCAGGTTGACCAGGAAGATCCAGCGCCAGCCGCCGAGCGCGTCGAGCAGCCCGCCGAGCGGCGGCCCGAGCACCATGCTGACCTGCCCGGCCATGGCCAGCGCGCCCATCACCGAGGCGGGCGCGGCGCCGCCGGACCGCTGCGACCTGCGGCGGACCATGCTCATGGCGGCCGGGTAGGCGGCCGAGGTGCCGAGGCCGATCACCACGCGGGCGGCCACGAGCAGGCCGAGGGTCGGCGCCCAGTAGCCGAGCAGCCCGCCGGCCGCGACCGTGACCAGCCCGGCCAGGTAGACGCGGCGCGGGCCGAGCCGGTCGGCCAGCCGGCCCAGCACCGGCTGGCCGATCGCGGTGGCCAGGTACAGGGCCGACACCAGCCAGGAGGTGGCGTCGGCGCCCACGCCGAAGTGGTGGGCGATGGGCACGAGCGCGATGGCGATGATCGAGGAGTTGATCGGGTTGAGCAGCGAGCCGACGGAGACCGCCGTGACGAAGCGTGGGCCGAAGGCGGCCTGGCCGGGCTCGCTGTCCGGCCGCGGCGGCGCGGTCACAGCTGGTACTTCTCCTCGAGCTTCTCGTAGATGTCGATCTTGTAGTCGATGGCGGCCAGGTCGTCCTTGAGCTGGTCGATGCGCTTGGCCACCTCCTCGCGGTGGGTGAGCAGGATCTGCTTGCGCTCGGCGGCCGTGCTCTCGCCGGCGCGGACCAGCTCGGCGTAGCGGCGGACGTCGGCGATGGACATCCCAGTGCCGCGCAGCCTGGTCAGGAAGCGGATCCAGGCCAGATCACGTTCGGTGTAGCGGCGGTGCCCGTTCCCCCCGCGCGGCGGCGTCTCCCGCATCAGGCCGGCTTTCTCGTAATAGCGCAGCGCGTGGGCGCTGAGGCCGGTCTCGGCTGCGACTTCCGCGATCGTCAGGCTCTGACTCATACCGATCATTGTCGCCCTTCGAGCGCGATCCAAGTCAAGTGCATTCGCCGGAATTCCGGTGAATGCGGGTTCGGACTTGACGGAATGGGACCGGCTACCTCCATACCGCCCGGTCACCGCCGGGCGGCGCGTTGACGCGTTTTCCGGCGGCTGAACATGATTCATCCGTAGCGCCGGACGAAATGGTGGTGCCAATGGCGAAGAGCGAATTCGTGAGATTCCTCGGCGACCTCCGGGAGAATCCGCAAAGACGCGCTGAGTATAGCGCGAGAAATCTCAGTCAATTGTTGTTCCACGCCTCCGACGAGGGCTTCCGGTTCACCGCCGAGGAGCTGGTGTCGGTGGTCGGTGCCCTGGAGATCGAGGTCATCGTCGCCAAGGACGGCGAGTCCGTCGACGGCGGCAGCACGCTCTGGCGGCACATGTGGGGCAGGCGTTACCTGGACTACCTGCTCGATCACGTGGTGGCCAGGTTCGGCGAGCAGGAGCTGCGCGGGTTCGCGGCCGACGAGAGGCGGCCGGTCGCATGAGCGGGACGAACCTGATCGCGTTCCTGCGCCTGGCGGGCTCGCGTGCCGACGTGCTGGAGTCGCTGAAGGCCAAGAGCAAGGCGGAGGTCATCGCCGCCGCGGCCGAGCACGGGCTGCCGTTCTCCGAGGCCGACTTCAACGGCGTGGTGTGGGAGCTGGAGGAGCGTCTGGCCGACCTGCGCGGCGACGCCTTCGACGCCACCTTCCCGCTCTGGCGGACGATGTGGGGCCAGCACTACCTGGAGTTCCTGGTCGGCGACCTGCTGCCCGCGCTGGAGCGGGCCCGGCTGCTGGAGCCGTCGTGAGCGCCTACGACTACATCGTGGTGGGCGCGGGCAGCGCCGGGTGCGTCCTGGCCAGGCGGCTGCTGGACGCGCTGGGCTGCCGGGTGCTGCTGCTGGAGGCCGGCGGCCCGGACGACGCCGAGTGCGTGCACCGGACCGACGTCCCGTCGATGACGTCGATGTGGGGCTCGCCGGAGTTCGTCTGGGACTACGCGAGCACCCCGCAGCGGGAGCTGGGCGGCCGGGTCGTGCCCATCCCGCAGGGCCGCGTGACGGGCGGCGGCAGCTCGGTCAACGCCATGATGTACGTGCGGGGCAACCGCCGCGACTTCGACGGCTGGGCCGCGCTGGGCAACGACGGCTGGTCCTACGACGAGGTGCTGCCCTACTTCAGGCGCTCGGAGGACTACCCGGGCGGCTCGCCGGAGTACCGGGGCGGCGGCGGCCCGCTGAAGGTCGTCGACTACGGCTCGCCGTCGGACGCCTCGCGCGCCTTCGTCCGGGCGGCGATCGCCCGCGGCCGCGCCGACGGCACGGGCGACTACAACGGCCCCCGGCAGGAGGGCCTGGCCTTCTTCTACCAGTCCACCCGCGACAAGGACGGCCGCCGCTCCAGCACGTCGGAGGCGTTCCTGACGCCGGTGCTCGGCGAGCCCGGCCTCACGCTGGAGACCGGCGCCGTGGCCACCCGCCTCACCGTCGAGGGCGGCCGGGCCACCGGCGTGGAGTACGTCAAGGACGGGCGCGCGCACCGGGCCACGGCGGCGCAGGAGGTCATCGTGGCCTGCGGCGCGCTGGGCTCGCCGGCGCTGCTGCTGCGCTCGGGCCTCGGCCCGGCCGCGCACCTGCGCGAGCACGGCGTCGAGGTGGTCGCCGACCTGACGGGCGTGGGCCGCAACCTGCAGGACCACGTGCTGTTCGGCATCGGCTACGAGAGCCTGCGCGAGCTGCCCTTCCCCGAGCTGCTGGCCGAGGCGGGGCTGTTCACCAACGTCCTGGGCGGCGACGGGCCGGACCTGCAGTTCTTCTTCGGTCCGGTGCAGTTCATCGACGACCGGTACAAGACGGACGGCCCGGGGTTCACCTTCGCGCCGATCCTGCTGCAGCCGGAGAGCAGGGGCGAGGTGCGGCTGCGTCCCGGCGACCCGCTGCGTCCCGTCGTCGACCCGAACTACCTGGCGGCCGCCGCCGATCTGCGGCTGCTGACCGAGGCCATCGTCCTGGCCAGGGAGCTGGTCTCGGACGCGGCCTTCGACTCCCTGCGCGGCCGGGAGCTGGCCCCCGGGCCCGGCGTGACCAGCCCGGCCGCCCTGGCCGAGTACGTGCGGGCCAGCGCCTCGACCGTCTGGCACCCGGCCGGCACCTGCCGGATGGGCCGCGACGGCGAGGCGGTCGTCGAGCCCGACCTGCGGGTGCGCGGTGTGGACGGGCTGCGCGTGGCCGACGCCTCGGTCATGCCGGTCATCACCCGGGGCAACACCAACGCGGCCACGATCATGATCGCCGAGAAGGCCGCCGACCTGGTCGCCGCATCGGCACGGAGGTGAGCTGAGATGACACAGAGCTTCGACTTCGTCGTCGTCGGCGGCGGCACGGCCGGGTCGGTCATCGCCGCCCGGCTGAGCGAGCTGCCCGGGGCCAGCGTGCTGGTCCTGGAGGCGGGCGACACGAAGATCACGGACGCGGTCGAGGACCCGAGCCGGTGGAACGAGGTGCTGCTGACCGAGCTGGACTGGGCGTACATGAGCGAGCCGCAGCCGGGGCTCGGCGGGCGCCAGGTCTACTCGGCGGCGGGCCGCGGCCTGGGCGGGACCTCGAACGTCTACCACATGATCCACACGCGCGGCCGTCCGGCGGACTTCGACGCCTGGGCCTACGACGGCTGCCCCGGCTGGTCCTTCGCCGACGTCCTGCCCTACTTCCAGCGACTGGAGGGCCAGCGGGACGCGACCAACCCCACGGCGGGCCACGACGGCCCCATCAAGATCGTCAACGCCCGGGACATGGGCAACCCGGTCTCCCAGACGTTCGTCGACGCCTGCGTGGAGCTGGGTTACCCGCAGGTCGAGGACTTCAACGCCGACAGCTTCGGCGTGAGCTGGCACCACGTCGACATCGACGTCGACAAGGGCACCCGCTGCGGGGTGCGCGCCTCCTACCTGGAGCCGGCGCTGGAGCGGCTGAGCGTCGAGGTGGGCGCGCTGGCCACCCGGCTGCTGTTCGAGGGCGAGCGCTGCGTGGGCGTGGAGTACCTCAAGGACGGCGAGCTGCGGACCGTCAGGGCCGCGCACGAGGTGATCGTCAGCGCGGGCGCGATCCAGTCGCCCAAGCTGCTGCAGCTGTCCGGCATCGGCGAGGCCGGGGCGCTGGCCGCGCTCGGCATCCCGGTGGTCGCCGACCTGCCCGGCGTGGGCGCCAACTTCCACGACCACCCGCTGGTCATCGGCCCGATCGGGTACATGGAGGAGGCCGCGCCCGACCCGCGCGGGCAGGTGACCGAGGTCGGCCTGTTCTGGGGGTCGGAGCCGGGGCTGCCGGTGCCCGACATGGAGATCTGCCTGGTGCACCGGGCGCCGTTCGGCGACCAGTTCTTCGCCAACGTCATCAAGCGGGTGGAGACCGGGCAGCCGCTCACGCCGGTGCGCGAGCTGGTCGACCCGAAGATCGTGCTCACCCTGCCGGGGCTGGTCCGCCCGCTGTCACGGGGCAGCGTACGGCTGGCCGGCACCGACCCGACGGCCTACCCGCGGGTCAGCGCGAACTACTTCGCCGAGCGCTCGGACCTGGAGCGCACGGTGACGATGGTGCAGATCGCCCGCGACATCTACGCCAGCTCGGCCTTCCGGCGCGACTGGGGGCTGACGGAGGTCGCCCCCGGCCCGGACGTGCGGACCCGGGAGCAGCTCAGCGCCTGGGTGATGGAGAACGTCGGCTCGTACTACCACTTCGCCGGCTCCTGCAAGATGGGCTCCGACAGCCTCGCCGTGGTGGACACCCGGCTGCGGGTGCGCGGCGTCGAGGGGCTGCGCGTCGCCGACGCCTCGATCATGCCGACGATCGTCTCGGCCAACCCCCACACCACCACCGTGATGATCGGCGAGCGCGCGGCCGAGTTCGTCGCGGCGGACTTCCTCCCGGCCCGACAGGAGGCCACGCGATGATCCACCAGTTCATCTTCGGCGCCCCCAAGCCCGGCTTCACCGCCCAGCAGTTCCAGGACTACTGGGTCAACGTGCACGCGGTGAAGTTCGCCAGCAAGATCAAGCAGATCAGGCAGTACCTGGTCGACACCCGCATCCCCTTCGACGGCGACGTGGGCCGGCCGGCGCTGCCGCACCAGGGCATCGCCGAGATCTGGCTGGCCAACGCCGAGGAGCAGCTCGCCTCGCTGCAGAGCGAGGAGTTCCTCCAGGGCGCCCGGCTGGACGAGCCCAACTGGGCGGCGTTCTGGTCGACGATCGTGGTCGACACCGTCGCCCACGAGCTGGTGCCCGGCCCCAAGCCGCGGCCGGAGAGCTGGGTGAAGGTCACCACGCTGATCAAGCGGCGGCCCGGCATGCCGCTGGACACCTACCGCAAGCAGTCCCTGGAGTCCTACGCCGCCGCGGTGGCCGGGCTGCCGGGCCTGCGCAGGCACCTGCACTGCCACACCGTGGACGGCGCGTACACCTTCGGCGAGGCCGGCTTCGACGCCGTGGACCAGCTCTGGTTCGACGACGTGGACGCGCTGCGCGCCGCGCTGGCCTCGGCCCACCACGCCCGCCGGGTCAAGCCGGAGCTGGAGGCGATCGCCGACCCGGCCCACGTGTTCTCCATGACCTGCAAGGAAAACTGGATCATCCCTGGGGAGTCGGCATGACCAAGCGTGTACTCGTGATCCTCTCGGAGTTCGGCTACTGGGGGGAGGAGCTCGTCGGCCCGCTGTCGGCCTTCGACGAGCGCGGCTACGACGTCGTGTTCGCCACGCCGACCGGCAAGCAGCCGCACGCCCTGCCGCCCAGCATGGACCCCGACTACGTCGACCCGCCGCTCGGCCGCTCGGTCACCACGCCCGAGGTGGCCAAGCTGACCCGCGACCTGGACGAGTCGGGCCGCCTGGCCAACCCGCTCAACCTGTCGGCCTGGGCCCCCGAGCGCCCCTACACCAGCAGCCCCGACTACCTGCGCCGGCTGGAGTCCTACCACCGGGCGGTGGCCAAGCTGGAGGCCGAGCTGGTGCCCTACGACGCGGTGCTGATCGTGGGCGGCAGCGGGCCGATCGTGGACCTGGCCAACAACGAGCGGGTGCACGAGATCGTGCTCGCGTTCGTGCGGGCGGGCAAGCCGGTGGCGGCCGAGTGCTACGGCGTGGCCTGCCTGGCCTTCGCCCGCGACTGGGAGGACCGCAAGAGCATCATCTGGGGCAAGCGCGTCACCGGCCACTGCAAGGAGTACGACTACAAGGACGGCACCGGGTTCCTCGGCGTGCCCGACTTCAACATGGGGCCGCCGCCGTACCCGCTGGAGTACATCCTGCGGGACGCCACCGGGCCGGAGGGTCGCTACATCGGCAACTTCGGCAGGGAGACCTCGGTCATCGTGGACTTCCCGTTCGTCACCGGACGGTCCACGCCCGACTCGTTCCTGACCGGGCAGAAGATCGTCGAAGTGCTCGAGGGCGGCCTGCGCCGCTTCGGCTGGTGATGGCGGGCCATGGCCAGGGACGGCAACACCGCGATCATCGAGCAGTTCCTCAGCGACGGCATCACGTACATGTTCGGCAACCCGGGGACGGTCGAGCAGGGCTTCCTCGACGCGCTGGAGGGCTTCGAGGACTTCCACTACATCCTCACCCTGCAGGAGACGGTGGCGGCCGGCATCGCCGACGGCTACGCCCGCGCCACGGGCGGTCCCGCGCTCCTGCAGCTCCACAGCGGTGTGGGGCTGGGCAACGCGATCGGCATGCTGTACCAGGCCAAGCGGGGGCACTCCCCGCTGGTGGTCGTCGCCGGTGAGGCCGGGGTCGGCTACGACGCGATGGACGCCCAGATGGCCGCCGATCTCGTGGCCATGGCCCGGCCCGTCACCAAGCACGCCATGCGCGTGATCGACCCGGGCTCGGTGCTGCGGGTGCTGCGCCGGGCGGTGAAGCTGGCGATGACGCCGCCGCGCGGCCCGGTGTTCGTGGCGCTCCCGCTCGACGTGCTGGACCAGCCCAACCACGAGCCGGTCCAGCCGTCGGTGGTGCCGCACTCGGCCGCGCTGCCCGCCCCCGAGCTGGTCCGCCGGGCCGCCGAGCTGCTGTCCGGCGCCCGGTCCCCGATCATCCTGGCCGGCGACGGCGTGTCGGTCTCCGGCGCGCAGGCGGAGCTGACCCGGGTGGCCGAGCAGCTCGGCGCGGACGTGTGGGGCGTGGAGTTCTCCGAGGCGAACATGGACGGCCGGCACCCGCTCTTCCGCGGCCAGCTCGGCCACATGTTCGGCCAGGTAAGCGCGGACGCCGTCAAGGACGCCGACGCCGTGCTGGTGGTGGGCACGTACCTGTTCCCCGAGGTGTTCCCCTCGCTGAGCAGCCCGTTCGGCAAGGACGCGCGGATCGTGCACATCGACCTGGACTCGTACGAGATCGCCAAGAACCACCCGGTCACGCTGGGCCTGGTGGCCGACCCCCGGCTCACGCTGGCGGCGCTGTCGGCGGAGCTGGAGGGCACGCTGAGCCGGGCCGACCAGCAGGCGGCGGCGGCGCGGCTGGCCCGGCGGACGGCCGCGCCGCGCCCGGCGCCAGCCGAGGACTCGATACTCAACACGTTCATGCGCGAGCTGGCGGCGCGGGCCCCCGAGGACGTGATCGTCTTCGACGAGGGGCTGACCGCCTCCGGCGTGATCGGCTCCTACTTCCCGCCGCGCGGGCCGGGGAGCTGGTTCCTGACCCGCGGCGGCTCGCTCGGCGTGGGCATCCCGGGGGCTATCGGCGCCAAGCTCGCCCATCCGGACCGCACGGTGATCGGCTTCACCGGCGACGGCGGCAGCATGTACACCTTCCAGGCGCTGGCCACCGCCGTCCGGTACGACATCGCCGCCAAGTTCGTGATCTGCAACAACCACAGCTACCGGCTGCTGGACAACAACATCGAGGAGTACTGGCGCGGCCGGGGCATCCCCGGTCACCGCTTTCCTCGCTCCTTCGACCTCTCCTATCCCGATCTCCAGTTCACCGACCTGGCCAGGGGCTGCGGCGTGGACGGGCTGCGGGTGGAGAAGGCCGACCAGATCGAGGAGGCCGTCGAGCGGCTGCTCGGCCACGACGGCCCCTTCCTCATCGACCTCGTCACCGAACCGGGGAGGCCATTGTGAGCGGCATCGAGCCACGGGCCGGCGCGGCGCTGAACGGCCGCAAGATCGCCGTCCTGATGGAGAGCGACTACGTCGAGCCGGAGATCTTCTACTACGAGCGGCGCTTCGCCGAGGCCGGCGCCGAGGTGCACTTCATGACCCGCCTGTGGGGGCAGTCGTCGATCACCTTCACCGGCCACGAGTGGCGGGTGCCGTTCACCGTGGACCGCGGGTTCGAGGGCATCAGCGACCGTGAGCTGCGCTCCTACGCCGCGGTGATCGTGCCCTCGGGGATCGTCTCGGACCGGCTGCGCTACACCGACGACGTCAACCGGCTGGCGCCGGCCACCGCGTTCGTGCGGCGCGCGCTGGAGGAGCCGTCGATCATCACGGGCGTGATCTGCCACGGCCTGTGGCTGATGGCCGCCGCCCCCGAGACGATGCGCGGGCGCAAGGTCGTCGCGCACAACAACCTCGTGGGCGACGTGCGCAACATGGGCGCCGAGTACGTGGACCAGGACGTGGTCATCGACGGCAACCTGATCACCGGGCGCAGCGTGTACCACTGCCATCTGTTCGCCCACACCATCATCGGCCAGCTCGCCGAGACGCTGTAGGAGCAACGATGAACTTCACCTTCATGGACACCGTGGCCGGGCGGGTCGAACGGTTCGACGCCGGCTCCGGCTCCTTCCGGCTGGCGACCATCGACGGCCGTACGGTCGAGGTGCGCCTGGACGGCGAGGTCTCGGCCGAGCTGCTGCGCAACCTGGGCGAGCCGTACGTGGACGCGGGCGACCACGTGCGCGACATGCTGACGCCGGGCCGCCACCTGTTCGTCTACGGGATCTTCTACCCCGAGGGCGAGGAGCCGGTCTTCTCGGCCAAGCGGCTGATCTTCCTGGGCCGCGGGGCCGGCGAGTACCGGTTCGAGCAGCCCGACTGGTGGATCAACCAGCTCGACGAGATCGCCGCGTTCTACCGCCGCGCCCAGTTCGGGCAGGGGCCGGTCGACTTCCGCGACTACCGGACGATCCTGCGCCTGGGCGGCGACAAGACCGCCAGCCACGTGCAGGAGACCGACACGATCTCGCGGCTGGTGTACGGCATGGCCTCGGCGTACATGCTGACCGGCGACGACGCCTACCTGGAGGTCGCCGAGCGCGGCACCCGCTACCTGCGCGAGCACATGCGCTTCGTGGACCCCGAGAACGACGTCGTGTACTGGTACCACGGCATCAAGGTGGACGGCGAGCACGAGAAGAAGCTGTTCACCTCGGAGTTCGGCGACGACTACGACGCCATCCCGATGTACGAGCAGATCTACGCCCTGGCCGGCCCGACGCAGACGTACCGGGTCACCGGCGACAAGCGCATCGCCTCCGACGTCGACGCCACGCTGCGGCTGTTCGAGAAGTTCTTCCGCGACCACCGGCGCGGCGGCTACTACTCGCACGTCGACCCGATCCTGCTCAGCCCGCACCACGAGTCGCTCGGGCCGAACCAGTCGCGCAAGAACTGGAACTCCATCGGCGACCACGCCCCGGCCTACCTGATCAACTACTACCTGGCCACCGGCGACGAGCGCCACCTGGAGATGCTGGAGCGCACCTTCGACACGATCGTCGAGCACTTCCCCGAGCCGTCGAGCCCGTTCGTCAACGAGCGTTTCCACGACGACTGGAGTCACGACCTGACGCACGGCTGGCAGCAGGACCGCGCGGTCGTCGGGCACAACCTGAAGATCGCCTGGAACCTCATGCGCATGCACGGCGCCCGCCCCAAGGACGCCTACCGGGACCTGGCCGAGCACCTGGCCCGCACCATGCCGGCGGTCGGCAGCGACCAGCAGCGCGGCGGCTGGTACGACGTCGTCGAGCGGCACCGGGCCGAGGGCCAGCAGTGGCACCGCTTCGCCTGGCACGACCGCAAGGCGTGGTGGCAGCAGGAGCAGGCGATCCTGGCGTACCTGATCGTCGCCGGCGAGCTGGGCGGTGACGACCACCTGGAGCAGGCGCGCCAGGCGGCGGGCTTCTACAACGCCTTCTTCCTCGACCACGACGAGGGCGCGGTCTACTTCAACGTGCTGGCCAACGGCCTGCCGTACCTGCTCGGGACCGAGCGGTTCAAGGGCAGCCACTCGATGAGCATGTACCACTCCTCCGAGCTGTGCTTCCTGGCGACCGTCTACACGCGGCTGCTGGTCACGCGGCAGCCGCTCACCCTGCACTTCAAGCCGGGCCCGGACGCCGAGCGCATCCTGCGCGTCGCGCCCGACCTGCTGCCGGCCGGGCGGGTGCTGCTCACCGAGGCCGAGGTGGACGGCAAGCCGTACGAGGTGCTGGACCCGGTGGCGATGACCGTGGAGCTGCCGGTCTCGGCCGAGGCGCTGCGCGTCAAGGTGACCCTGACCCCGGTGCAGGAGTGAGCGTGCCGGCCATGGAGATCACGACGGACACGATCGGCCCGGTCACCGTGATCGGGCTCACCGGCCAGCTCGACAGCAGGTCGGCCCCGGCCGCGCAGGAGCGCATCCTGTCGCTGCTGCCGGACAGCCGCCCGGTGCTGCTCGACCTGACCGGCGTCAGCTACCTGTCCAGCGCGGGCCTGCGCACGATGCTGCTGGTCTACCGGCAGGCGCGGACCGTGGACAGCTTCATCGCCCTGGTGGGCCTGTCGGCCGAGCTGCGCGGGGTGATGGCGGCGACCGGGTTCCTGCGCTTCTTCGTCGTCGCCGACTGCGTGGCGGACGCGCTGGAGATCGTCCGGGCCGCCGAGCCGCGGGAGGAGGCCACATGAGCGTCGAGACGCAGGGCGTGCCGGGCCGGATCGACTCCTTCCCGACGGCCGAGCTGGCCGGGTTCGGGGTGCGGGCGGGCCATCCGATGCCGTTCGGCGCCACGCTGGTGCCCGGCGGGGTGAACTTCTCGGTCTACTCCAGCGGCGCGAGCGCGGTGTCGCTGGTGCTGTTCCGGCGCGGCGAGCGGGAACCGTTCGCCGAGCTGCCCTTCCCCGGCGAGTACCGGATCGGCGGCGTGTGGGCCATGACCGTGTTCGGCCTCGACCACGAGGGCGTCGAGTACGGCTACCGCGTCACCGGCCCGGAGACGCCGGCCCCCGGCGACCGGTTCGACCCGGCCAGGATCCTGGCCGACCCGTACGCCAGGGTCATGTCGGGCCGGGACGTGTGGGGCGCCGAGGTGGACTGGGACGACCCCTACCCCTACCGGTCGGTGCTGGTCTCCGACGACTTCGACTGGGAGGAGGACCGGCCGCTGCGCGTCGCGCCGGAGGACCTGGTCGTCTACGAGCTGCACGTGCGCGGCTTCACGGCGGACCCGTCCTCGGGGGTGTCGGCGCCGGGCACGTACGCGGGGCTGATCGAGAAGATCCCCTACCTGAAGGCGCTCGGCGTGAACTGCGTGGAGCTGATGCCGGTCTTCGAGTTCGACGAGTTCGACATGAGCCGGGTCAACCCGGTCACCGGCGAGCGCCTGTACAACTACTGGGGCTACTCGACGCTGGGCTTCTTCGCGCCCAAGGCCGGCTACGCGGCCACCGGCCGGTACGGCATGCAGTCCGACGAGTTCAAGAACCTGGTCAAGGAGCTGCACCGGGCCGGGATCGCGGTGGTGCTGGACGTGGTCTTCAACCACACGGCCGAGGGCAACGAGAACGGCCCGACGATCCACTTCCGCGGCCTGGACAACGGCACCTACTACATGCTCACGCCGGAGGGTTACTACTACAACTTCAGCGGCACCGGGAACACCTTCAACTGCAACCACCCGGTGGTGCGCGACTACGTGCTCGACTGCCTGCGCTACTGGGCCGGCGAGTACCACATCGACGGCTTCCGCTTCGACCTGGCCGCGATCCTGGACCGCGGCCAGGACGGCGCGCCGCTGGCGAACCCGCCGCTGATCGAGACGCTGGCCCACGACCCGCTGCTGCGCGACTGCCTGCTGATCGCCGAGGCGTGGGACGCGGGCGGCCTGTACCAGGTGGGCTCCTTCCCCGGGTACCAGCGCTGGTCGGAGTGGAACGGCCGCTACCGCGACGCGCTGCGCCGCTTCCTCAAGGCCGACCCCGGCTCGGCCGGCGAGCTGGCCACCCGGCTGGTCGGCTCGCCCGACCTGTACGCCTCCCGCGGCACGCTCGCCTCGGTCAACTTCGTCACCTGCCACGACGGGTTCACGCTGGCGGACCTGTTCGCCTACAACGGCAAGCACAACGAGGCCAACGGCGAGGACAACCGCGACGGCAACGACGACAACCAGAGCTGGAACTGCGGCGCCGAGGGCCCGACGCAGGACGCCGAGGTGCTGGCGCTGCGCGGGCGGCAGGCCAGGAACGCGATGCTGCTGCTCCTGCTCAGCCAGGGCATCCCGATGATCCTGGCCGGCGACGAGGTCGGCCGCAGCCAGCAGGGCAACAACAACGCCTACTGCCACGACGGCCCGCTGTCGTGGTTCGACTGGGGCCTGACCGAGCGCAACGGCGACCTGCTGCGGTTCGTGCGCGAGTGCGTCGCCTTCCGCGCCGCGCACCCGATGGTGCGCGACCGCCGCCACCCGTGCGGCGACGAGGGCGCCGGCGGGCTGCCGCAGGTGTCCTGGCACGGCGAGCGGGCCGGCGAGCCCGACTGGTCGCCGGACAGCACGCTGGTGGCGATGCTGCGCAGCGGCCCGGCGGCCGGCGGTGGCGAGGAGCACCTGTACCTGGCCGCCAACACCCACTGGCAGGCGCGGGAGCTGGAGCTGCCCGCCCTGCCGGGCGGCGCGGTGTGGCACCTGTTCGCCGACACCGCGGCCGCCGCCCCCGGCGACGTCCACCCGCCGGGCCAGGAGCCGCCGCTGGCCGACCAGCGGCGGATCGTCGTCGGCCCGCGGGCCGCGGTCGCGCTGGTCGGCCGCGCCCATCCCTGAAATTCCGTGAAGGAGATCCCATGTCGTTCAACGCGATCCTGACCCACGACGGCAGCACCGCCCTGATCACCCTGGAGGGCGAGCTGGACGCCCTGACCGCCGAGACCTTCAGGAGGGAGGTGGAGCGCGCGGCCGAGGCCGCGGCCGAGCTGCTGGTGCTGGAGATG
Organism: Nonomuraea sp. NPDC005692; assembly: GCF_040631115.1. Lineage (NCBI taxonomy): Bacteria > Bacillati > Actinomycetota > Actinomycetes > Streptosporangiales > Streptosporangiaceae > Nonomuraea > Nonomuraea sp. NPDC005692. The sequence continues at coordinate 106,383 of NZ_JBEXYU010000026.1, forward strand.
TCGCAGCTCAGCTACATGTCCTCGGCGGGGCTGCGCGGGCTGGTGTTCGCCCGGCAGAAGCTGGCCGACGACGTGCGCATCGTGCTGGTCGGCGCCAACGACGCCATCGAGCAGACCATCCGGCTGGTCGGCTTCCACCACAGCGTGGACTTCAGCGATGCGATCCCCGAGTAGGCAGTCGATGGAGCGGCTCAGGCTCCCCGCCGAGCCCGAGTCGCTGGACGAGCTGATGGCCTACGTGCAGACGCTGAGCGCGCTCGGCGGGCTGACCCGCACGCGCGCCCACTGGCTGCGGCTGGCCGCCGAGGAGCTCATCGTCAACATCATCACCCACGGCCACCGCGACCGGCCGGGCGAGCTGGAGCTGACCGGCGGGGTGGAGCCGGGCCGGGTCTGGCTGCGCCTGACCGACTCGGCGCCGCCGTTCGACCCGACCGCCTACGAGGCCGTTCCCGACCTGGAACGGCCGCTGGGCGAGCGCCGGCCGGGCGGGCTGGGCGTCTACCTGGCCCGTACGGTCGCCGACCAGGTCCGCTACGAGTACAGCTCGGGTCGTAACCAGACGACCATCATCATGAACCGCGTCTAGGAGGTACCGATGGATGCGGAGGTGACCCTCGTCGTCAGTGGCCCATCACCAGCAGCGGAAGAGCTGTGCCTGCTGCTGGCCGCCGACGGCGCTCCCGTGGCCAGGCGCACCCCCGAGCAACTGCTGGCCGAGGCGCCTCCGCCCACCGGTCTGCTGCTGGTGAACGCGAGCCTCGACGTGGAGGTCGTGCGTGAGGTGACGCAGGTCGTCCAGGCCGGCGCGCGGCCGCCCGTCGTGGTCGCGTTCACCGACGGCGACCTGCGCCAGCTCGAACCGCACGTGCTGGCCGGGCTGGACTACATCGTCCCGCCCTTCGTGCCGGAGCTGCTGCACCGCAGGTTGCGGGCGGGCCAGGTGTTCGGCCGCTTCCCGGGCGCCGAGGAGGAGGCGCTGCTGAAGTACGAGCGCGAGCTGCAGATCGGGCGGGAGATCCAGGCGGGCTTCCTGCCCGACGCGCTGCCGGCCCGCGCGGGCTGGCAGCTCACCGTCCGGTTCCAGCCGGCCAGGGAGGTCGCGGGGGACTTCTACGACGCCCTGGAGCTGCTGGGCGGTTCGCGGATCGGGCTGGTGGTGGCCGACGTGTGCGACAAGGGCGTCGGCGCCGCCCTGTTCATGGCCCTGATCAGGACCCTGCTGCGGCACACGGCCGCGCACGTGGGGACCGGCGAGGCCGACCTCGACCAGGACGACACCACGCCGCTGCTGCGCGCGGTGATCGCGACCAACGACTACCTGACCGCCAACCACCTGCGCCAGGGCTACTTCGCCACGCTGTTCTTCGGCGTGCTCGACCCGGTCACCGGCGCGCTGGTCTACATCAACTGCGGGCACAACCCGCCCATCATCCGCCACGCGGGCGGCGGCCACACCCTGCTGCGTCCCACCGGGCCGGCGCTGGGGCTGGTGCCCGACTCCGTCTTCGAGGTCGGCAGGGCCCACCTGGACCAGGGGGACCTGCTGTTCGCCTACACCGACGGCGTGCCCGAGGCCAGGGACGAGTCCGGCCGCTTCTTCAGCGAGGAGCTCATGCTGACCCTCGTCTCGCAGCCCGCCACGGGGGCGGACGACCTGCTGGACAGGCTCGAACGGGAGATCAGCGCGCACATCGGGTCCGCCGAGCAGTTCGACGACATCACCATGATCGCTCTACGTAGGACACCCACGGGGAAGTACGGACAATGAATGAGATCGCCGGAATCGCATTGGCGGGCGGACAGGGTCTCAGGGCCCGGCCGCTCACCCTGGAGGCCCCCGGCCACCTGCGGAGCAAGGCCACGGTCTGCTTCGCCGGACGGCCGGTCATCGAATGGCAGATCATGGCCCTGCGCGACCAGGGGGTCAGCGACTTCTACCTGATCGCCAACGGCCGGGAGAACCGTTACCAGGCCAAGGACGTGCTCGGGCACGGCGAGGGGCTGGGCGTGCACGTGCGCTACTCGCGGCCCCGGATGGACTGGACCAACACCGGTTCCGGCGAGGCGACGCTGAGCAGCCTGGACTACTGGGAGCTCGACGGGCTGGCGCTGGTCTTCCCGACCGACTCGCTGTTCGAGTTCGACCTGGAGGAGCTGGTCCGCCGCCACCGCGACAGCGACGCGGTGGTCACCGTGGCCGTGGTCGAGCGGCCGGCCGAGGAGGTGGCGGGCAAGTACGGAACGATGGTCACGGACGCCTCCGGGCAGATCCGGCGTTTCGTGGAGAAACCACCGCTGGCCGAGGTGCACGCCCTGGCCGCCGACCCGGCCCGGGTGCCCGTCAACGCCGGGCTCTACCTGGTCGACTGCGGGCGGCTGCGGAAGCTGGCCGGGGAGCCGGCGCTGGCCGAGCTGGCCCGCCACCGGCTCGACTGGGGGCACGACCTGCTCCCGTGGCTGGTGGAGGCCGGGCACCGGGTCGGCATCGCGCCCATCGCCAAGCTGGGCGACCTGGGCAACCTGCGCGACTATCTCGACACGCTGACCGACGCGCTGAGCGGCGGCTACCCGCACGTGCTCAAGGGCATGCTGCGGGCCTACCCCGGCAACGTGCGCATCCACGAGTCCTCGCTGCGCCAGCGGGACGCGACGTCGGGCATGACGCTGGCCGAGAAGATCAGCGCGGGCCTGGTCAGGATCGGGCCGAACGTGCACATCGGCCGGGACGTCGAGATCGGCCCCGGCGTGGTCGTCTCCGACTCCGCGATCGGCGACGGCGTCGACCTGCACACCGGGTGCCGGCTGCAGCGGGTGGCCTGCCTGGACGGCGCGATCATCGGGCCCTGGGCGCGGCTCACCGACACGCACGTGGGGACGATGGTCACGGTGGAGTCGTTCGTGGACTGCGTGACCGTGCTGAGCGGCTACAGCGCGCTGGGCAACGGAGTGACGGTTCAGGCCGGCGTGCGGCTGTCCGGGGTGACGGTGTACCCGGGGCTGACCGTGCCGGCGCACTGCGAGGCCGCCGCCGGCACCTCGTTCGAGACCATCGCCGACCTGCAGGACGCGTGACACATGACTGAGACGCTGGTGTTGACCGAGATCTCCGAGATCGCCGCGGGGCGCGTGCCCGTCGTCGGCGTCCGGCCCGTCGTGGCGGGCGGGTGCCGGCCCGCGCGCGCGGTGCCGGGCGAGCCGTTCGAGGTGTCGGCGACCCTGTTCAGGGAGGGGCACGGCGTGGTGGGCGCGAACGTCGTGCTCACCGACCCCGACGGCAAGCAGGCCGCCTGGATCCCGATGGCGGCCGTGTCCCAGGGCTCCGACCGGTACGCGGCCGAGGTGGCCGCCCACCGGGAGGGCGAGTGGACGTTCCGGGTGGAGGCGTGGAGCGATCCCGTGGCGACCTGGCTGCACGTGGCCGAGGTGAAGATCCCCGCCGCGATCGACGTGGCCGTGACGATGGAGGCGGGCGCCCGGCTGCTGACCAGGGCCGCCGCCCAGCCCGAGGTGCCGCCCGCCGACGCCCGGCTGCTGCGCGTGGCCGCCGCGACGCTGCGCGACGGCGAGCTGGACCCCGAGGCGCGGCTGGCGATCGCGCTGGCCGAGCCGGTGCTGCGGACGCTGGCCCGCCGGCCGCTGCGCGACCACGTGACGGCCGGGGAGGACCTGCCGCTGCTGGTGGAGCGCGAACGGGCGCTGTACGGGGCCTGGTACGAGTTCTTCCCCCGCTCCGAGGGCGCCGTGGTGGACCCCACGGGGTGTCACCCGCCGCGCTCGGGCACCTTCCGGACCGCGGCCGAGCGGCTGCCCGCCGTCGCGGCGATGGGCTTCGACGTGGTCTACCTGCCGCCGATCCACCCGATCGGCCGGACCAACCGCAAGGGGCCGGGCAACTCGCCGATCGCCGGGCCGCACGACCCCGGCTCGCCGTGGGCGATCGGCTCGGCCGCCGGCGGGCACGACGCCGTCCATCCCGACCTGGGGACGATCGACGACTTCGACTTCTTCGTGGCCAGGGCCGGCGAGCTGGGCCTGGAGGTGGCGCTGGACTTCGCGTTGCAGTGCTCGCCCGACCACCCGTGGGTACGGGAGCACCCGCGGTGGTTCGAGCACCGGCCCGACGGCAGCATCGCCTACGCCGAGAACCCGCCCAAGAAGTACCAGGACATCTACCCGATCTCCTTCGACGCCGATCCCGGCGGCATCCTGGCCGAGTCGCTGCGGGTGCTGCGCCACTGGATGGGCCACGGGGTGCGGATCTTCCGGGTGGACAACCCGCACACCAAGCCGGTGTTCTTCTGGGAACGCCTGATCGCCGAGATCAACCGCACCGACCCGGACGTCGTCTTCCTGGCCGAGGCGTTCACCCGCCCGGCGATCATGCACACGCTGGCCGCCGTCGGCTTCCAGCAGTCCTACACCTACTTCACCTGGCGCAACGCCAAGCCGGAGCTGGAGAGCTACCTGGGCGAGCTGGCCGGGGAGGCGGCGGCGTACATGCGGCCGAACCTGTTCGTCAACACGCCCGACATCCTGCACGCCTACCTCCAGGAGGGCGGCCCCGCCGCGTTCCGGGTGCGGGCCGCGCTGGCCGCGACGGCCTCCCCCACGTGGGGCGTGTACGCCGGGTTCGAGCTGTGCGAGCGCGAGCCGGCCGCGCCGGGCAGCGAGGAGTACAAGGACTCGGAGAAGTACCAGTACCGGCCGCGCGACTGGTCGGCGGGCGGCACGCTGGCGCCCTTCCTGGCCACGCTGAACCGGGTCCGCCGCCGCCATCCGGCCCTGCGCCTGCTGCGCAACCTGCGTTTCCAGCACGCCGACGACGACGCCGTGCTCTGCTTCGCCAAGCAGGCGGGCGAGGACACCGTGATCGTCGTGGTCAACCTCGATCCGCACCACGTGCGGCAGGCCACGGTGACGCTGGACCTGCCCGACCTCGGGCCCTCCTTCCGGGTGCGCGACGAGCTGACCGGCGAGGTCTACCAGTGGGGGGCGCGCAACTTCGTGCGGCTGGACCCGTCCAGGCAGCCGGCGCACATCCTGACGGTGGAGCGGTGATGGACGTCCTGACCGGCGGTGTCCCGTCCGTGCTGGGCGAGCTGGACCTGCACCTCATCGGCGAGGGCAGGCACGAGGAGCTGTGGCGGGCGCTGGGCGGGCGCACCCGGACGGTGGGCGGCGTGGCGGGCGCCTCGTTCGCCGTGTGGGCGCCGGGCGCGCGCGAGGTGCGGCTGGTGGGCGACCTGAACGGCTGGGACGGCGCCGGGCACGCGCTGCGCCGGGCGCCCGGCGGCGGCCTGTGGGAGCTGTTCGTGCCCGGGGCCGGCGACGGCTGCCGGTACATGTACGAGATCACCGGCGCGGACGGCCGTGCCCGGCGCAAGGCCGACCCGCTGGCCCTGGCGGCCGAGCACCCGCCGCGCACCGCTTCGGTGGTGTTCACCTCGCGGCACCGCTGGCGCGACGGCGCGTGGCTGGCGGCCCGCGGCGACGGCCCGGCCCGCGAGGCGCCCATGAGCGTGTACGAGCTGCACCTGGGCTCCTGGCGGCGCGGCCTGACCTACCGCGACCTGGCCGAGCAGCTGCCCGGGTACCTGCGCGGCATGGGCTTCACCCACGCGGAGCTCATGCCGGTGGCCGAGCATCCCTTCGGCGGCTCCTGGGGCTACCAGATCTCCTCCTACTACGCGCCGAGCTCCCGCTACGGCACCCCCGACGACTTCCGCGCCCTGGTCGAGGCGCTGCACCTGGCCGGGATCGGGGTGATACTCGACTGGGTGCCGGCGCACTTCCCGCGCGACGACTGGGCGCTGGCCCGCTTCGACGGCGGCCCCCTGTACGAGCACCCCGACCCGCTGCGCGGCGAGCATCCCGACTGGGGCACGCTCACCTTCGACCTGGGCCGCCCGGAGGTGCGCAACTTCCTCATCGCCAACGCCCTCTACTGGTGCGAGGAGTTCCACGTCGACGCCCTGCGCGTGGACGCCGTCGCCTCGATGTTGTACCTGGACTACTCCCGCCCGGACGGCGCCTGGCGGCCCAACGCGCACGGCGGCAGGGAGCACCTGGAGGCGATCGCGTTCCTGCGGGAGCTGAACGACACCGTCCACCGGCGCTGCCCCGGGGTGCTGACGATCGCCGAGGAGTCCACGGCGTGGGAGGGGGTGACCCGGCCGACGGCCGCCGGCGGGCTGGGGTTCGACTTCAAGTGGAACATGGGCTGGATGCACGACACGCTCGGCTACATGCGGCGCGACCCGGTGCACCGGCCGTACCACCATCACGCGCTGACGTTCGGGCTGACGTACGCGTACGCGGAGGACTTCGTGCTGCCGCTCAGCCACGACGAGCTGGTGCACGGCAAGGGCTCGCTGGCCGGGAAGATGCCGGGCGACGAGTGGCAGCGGCTGGCGAACCTGCGCGCGTACCTGGCCTTCATGTGGGCGCATCCGGGCAAGAAGCTGCTGTTCATGGGCCAGGAGTTCGCGCAGCGGAGCGAGTGGTCCCATGATCGCGAGCTGGACTGGGCGCTGCTGCGCGACCCGCGGCACAAGGGCGTGCGCGACCTGGTCAGGGACCTGAACCGGCGCTACGCCGCCACCCCGGCGCTGTGGCGGCTGGACTGCTCCCCCGGCGGCTTCAGCTGGATCGACGCCGACGACGCCGGTTCCAGCGTCTACTCCTTCGTGCGCTGGGACCGGTGGGGGGCGCCGCTGGTGTGCGTGAGCAACCTGTCGCCGGCGCCGCGTCACGGGCACCGGCTGGCGCTGCCCTCCGGCGGGCGCTGGCACGAGGTGCTCAACACCGACGCCGCCTGTTACGGCGGCGGGAACCTCGGCAACCTGGGCTCGGTCACGGGCACGAGCTCGGACGGGGGTGCGGTCGCCGAGGTGCTGCTGCCGCCGCTGGCGACGCTCTGGCTGGTCCCCGGGGAGGAGGCGTCAGAGCGTCAGCAGTGAGGCGGCCATGGCCTTGTTCACCGCGTCGAGGCGGGAGGTGGCGTCGAGCTTGGTGAAGATGTTGCGCAGGTGACGCTTGACCGTGCCTTCGGCGATCATCAGCCGGGTGGCGATCTGGGCGTTGCTGAGGCCCTGGGCGGCCAGGGACAGCACGCTCAGCTCCCGCTCGGACAGCTTGCCGGCGCGCGGCCGGCCGGCCATCATCAGGCTCTCGCGCGAGACCGACAGGACCACGCGCTCGGCGTCCGCGCAGACGCCGCGGATGGCCTGCACCAGCTCCTCCCGGCCGACGCTCTTGAGCAGGTAGCCGCGCACGCCGTGGGCGATGAGCTCCTGCACCAGCACCGGGTCGTCGTACATGCTCAGCACGATGACGCGGGACCGGGGCGAGACCCGGTGGATGTGGGTGGTGGTGCGCACGACGCCGTCGCCGGGCATCTCCACGTCGAGCACCACGACGTCCGGCCGCAGCGCCTCGGCCGACTTCACCGCCGCGCGCGCGTCCCCCGCGGTGGCGACGACACGGAGGTCGGGTTCGAGCTCCAGCGTCTGCTTGAGCGTCTCCCGCAGGATCGTGTGGTCGTCGGCGATGAGGACGTCAATGCTGCCTTCTCTTTGCATCCGATGTTTCCTTCGGCCGCTCGTCCCGGACAGCCCGGACAGGGGCACGGAAGACGACCTCGGTGCCCTTCCCGGGGGAGCTCTCTATGGTCACCAGGCCGCCCATGGCGACCCCGCGCTCGCGCATGGAGGTCAGGCCGTTCCCATGTTTCGCGCGCCAGCCCGAGAAACCCCGGCCGTTGTCCCGCACAATTGCTGTGATCCGGTCGTGCGCAATCTTGACGCACACTTCGAGCAGGTCGGCGCCCGCGTGGGAGATGCTGTTGGTAATGGCTTCGCGTAATATCAGGAATAACTCGTCCCGAATACGCGGAGGTAGGCCGTCGACATCGCCGATAAGGGTGATTCGATGCTCCAGCCGAGGGTCCACAATGGTGGTCATCAGCCGTACCAGCGCTTGCTCCATTCCCGGCCAATGGGCGTGAACGCGCAGGTCGGATATGACGTCGCGGATTTCCTGGTGGGCTCGGAGCAGCGCGGCCTTCGCCTCCTTCACATGCACCGGGAAACCGTCCGTACCGCGTGCGTGACCGATTTCGGCGAGCTCCAGCTGCCGGCTCGCCACGCTGATCTCGTGGCCCACCCGGTCGTGCAGGTCGCGGGAAATTCGCCGCCATTCGCGGGCGTCGCCGCGACCGCCGTCCATTGCCCCGGCCAGGGCTCCGGAAGAGCGGTCCGTACTGGCCTTGAGCCGGGCCACCATCAGGTCGAGCAGCTCTTCCGCCAACTCCGCGCACTCGCCCGGAGCGGCTCCGGAAGTTGATTCTTCAATTTCGCCGCACAGCTGTGCCAAGATCGCAGCCTTATGGGCCTCGATCCGTTCGGCTATCACAACCGTGGGCTGGATGTTGCACTGCACTGGTCATCCCCCGTAGTGTGTGTCGCCTTACTCAGTCACCGGCGCAGATCCCCGCATCATATGATCACATGATTCCGGTGGATGCAAGAGTGCACTCCAGACTCATCGGGCGGCAAGTCCATTACCCGCACACCTGACTGAGCGCACGTGTGATGTAATACCGGGTTATCGATGAGCACCCGGTAGATGCCTCCGGGAGTACTCCCTTTAATACTCCCGGACAGCCCCGCTGCCACCTTGGTGTTACTCTCTTGTGCGAACCAAAACTTAACTGCGATCCTGACCGCGTTCGCCATTACGGATCTTCTCTAATGCAGGTGAGGGGCGGTCATGAGAGAACTCGCGGTGAACGAGCGCGAAGAGTTCGCAGAATTCTTCGGTACGATATTCGGTTCGCTGCCGCGCTCCGACCAGCGTAGCGCGGCCGAGTCGTACGTGCTGGGGCTGCTGCACGCGGGCGGGCGCAAGTCCATCCAGCGCATCGCCGACGAGGTGGGCGGTCCGCACAACGGCCAGTCGCTGCAGCAGTTCGTCAACCAGAGCCGCTGGGACCCGCGCCCGGTCCGCCGCACCGTCGCCGACGTGCTGGCGGCCGGCGCGCCCCCGGCCGCGTGGCTGGTGGAGGAGGTGGCCTTCACCAAGCACGGCCGCTGGTCGGCGGGCGTCGAGCGCCAGTACGTGCGCGGCCTCGGCCGCACGGTCAACTGCCAGGTGGGCGCGGCCGTGCTGATGAGCTCGGGCGAGGCGGCCGTGCCGGTCAACTGGCGGCTGTGCCTGCCGCAGTCGTGGGAGGCCGACCACGACCGGCGGGCCCGGGCGCACGTGCCCGACCAGGAGCGGCACCGGCCCTTCGGCGAGCACGTGATCGACCTGGTCGACGACCTGACGCTCGACTGGGGCACGCCCGTCGCGCCGCTGGTGGCCGACCTCACCCACGTCCGAGGCGTCGCCGACCTGCTGCGCGGCCTGGAGGACCGCGGCCTCGACTACGTCGTCGAGGTCGACGCCCGCCACCGGGTCAGGGCCTCGATGAGCGTGGTGCGCGGGGGCGGCCCGCGGGCCCGCGTCGCGCTGGCCGAGGCGGCGCAGGCCGCGGCCGGGCTGGAGCGGCGCACGGTGGCCTGGTGGGAGGGGCCGCGGGGGCGGTCGCTGCGTTCGCAGTTCGTCCTCCTGCCGGTCTCCGACGAGCAGGCGCGCTCGCGCAGGCTGCTGGTGGAGTGGCCGCTCGGCCGGCCGCGGCCGCGCGCGTTCTGGCTGACGAACATGTCCGTGCCGGCGCAGGAGCTGGTCGCGCTGGCCAAGTCCCGCTGGCGGGCCGCCCACGCCATCGGCGAGCTGGCCGGGGGATTCGGGCTGTTCGACTACGAGGGCCGTTCCTTCCACGGCTGGCACCACCACGTCACGCTGGCCTCGGCCGCCTACGCCTACGACGTGCGCTGGCGGCTGGCCGCCGGCGACGAGCCGGCGCTGCTGCCCGCGTGAGCACCCGCACGACGCACGAGGAGTCACACCGCTCGATGAAACCGAAAGCAGACAAGCAAGTCACCTGGGTCGAGCTCTTCTTCGACCTGGTCTTCGTGTTCGCCGTCACCCAGCTGTCCGACCTGCTCCACCGCGGCCACGGCTGGGGCAGCGTGGGGCAGGCCGTCGTCGTGCTGGTGCCGACGTACTGGGCCTGGGTGGGCATGGCGGTGCACGCCAACACCCGCGACGTCAACAACACCCCCGACCGGCTGGGCATCCTGGCGCTCAGCCTGTGCGGCCTGTTCATGGCGCTGGCCACCCCCCTCGCCTACGAGGAGCGCGGCCTGATGTTCGGCGCCGCCTACTTCGCCCAGCGCTCGCTGCTGGCCGCCCTGTACTTCCGCGGCCGGCCGTTCGAGCTGGTCAACCCCTTCACGCTCTCGGTGTGCGTGACCGGGCCGCTGCTGCTGGCCGGGGGCCTGCTGGACAGCGGCACCCGGGTGTGGGTCTGGGCCGCGGCCGCCGCCATCGACCTGGCCGCGCCGGTGCTGACCCGCAGCCACCTGGTGCGGGTCAACTTCCACCCCCATCACTTACCCGAGCGGTTCGGCCTGTTGCTGATCATCGCGATGGGCGAGCCGATCCTGGCCATCGGCGCGCAGGCGTCGGCGGCGCGCCCGCTCGCCGTGGGCTCGATCAGCGCGGTCGCCGCGACGTTCGTGCTGGCCTGCGCGCTGTGGTGGGTGTACTTCATCTTCGCCGCCGAGTCGCTGCCCAAGGCCCTGGACGAGGCCGTGATCCGCACCGACCTGATCCGGCGCGTCTTCTCCTACGGCCACCTGGCCTTCATCGGGTCGATCATGGCGATGGCGGTGGGCATGGCCGAGGTCGTCTCCCATCCGGGCCAGGTCTTCGCCGCCCCCGTGACCGCGCTGCTGTTCGGCGGCTGCGCCCTGTACTTCGCGACGTTCTGCTACGCCCGCTGGCACATCTTCGCCAAGTGGTCGGGGCCGCAGCTCGCCATGCCCGTGGCCATCCTGGCGATCATCCCGGTCTCGTTGCAGGCGCCGGCGCTGCTGTCCGTGGCCGCTCTGGTGCTGGTGGTGATGACGTTCAACTTCCTGGAACATTCGCGGGCCAGATCCGAGTCCGACGCCTTGACTTAGCGCGCGCTCTAACCGGCAAGGTGAAGGCGGCGGCGCCGGTCGTGCGGGCCGCCACCAGGACCTGAACCGGGTGGACAACTGAGGAGCGTCATGAAGAATCCCGCTGTTCGAGTCGCGGTCGCCTACCTGGTGTCCGCGGTCGTCGGCGTCGTGATCATCGCTTCGTTCGTCGGAGCGCTGCACCACCCGGTTCCGCACGGGGTGCCGCTCGCCGTGGTGGGCCCCGACGCCGCCCGGCTGGAGCAGTCCGCGGGCGGGGCCGTGGACGCGCGCCCGTACGCCGACGCGGCCGGCGCGCGGGCGGCGGTGCTCCGGCGCGAGGTCGAGGCCGCCTACCTGGCGGGCGAGGGCCGCCTGCTGGTGGCCAGCGCGGGCGGCGACACGGCGGCCCCGCACTTCACCGCCCTGATGCAGCGCGCCGCCGGACGGCAGCTCGCGGTCGAGGACGTGCGGCCGCTGGCCGAGGGCGACTCCTCCGGTGTGTCCGGCATGTTCTACGTGCTGGGCCTGCTGCTGACCGCGCTGGCGACGACCGTGCTCACCATGCGGATGCAGCCGATGATGCACCGGGGGCTGCGGCTGGCGGTGCTCGCGCTCGGCGCGGTGACCGGCGGCCTGGCGCTCACCTGGGTCGTCGGCGGCCTGCTCGGCGCGCTCACCGGCGCCCCACTCGGGCTCCTGGCCGCCTCCAGCGCGGTGATCTTCCTGGTCTCGGTGGCGGTGAACGGCCTGATGCGCCGCTTCGGGCCGCGCGGCGTGATCGCGGCGGCCGTGCTGTTCATCCCGATCGGCCTGCCGGCCAGCGGCGGGCCGTTCGGCGCCGCGTTCATCGAGCCCTGGTACGCGGCGCTCGGCTACGTGCTGCCCACCCGGTCGGCGCTCGAACTGGTGCGCAGCGTGGTCTACTTCGACGGTGCGGCCCTGGCCGTCCCGCTGACGGTGCTCGGCCTGTGGGCGGTGCTCGGCCTGGTGCTGATGGCGCTGCCGCCGCGCCCGATGCCCCGGCCGGCCGCGCCCGCCGCGCCGGCGGTCCCCGTCGCCGGGGCCGCCCCCGGCGCCCACTGAACACTGGACAGGCCACCGGCCCCCGGACCGGCGCGGCTGCGGGTGCGGGGGTCCGCGCCCGTGGTCGCGCCCTCATCTCCGGCGGCGGTCAGGTGGCCGGGGGCAGCGCGAGGACCAGCCGTACGCCGGGCCGCAGCGGCTCGGCGCGCACCGACCCGGCGTGCGCCTCGGCGATCTGGCGGACGATGGCCAGGCCGAGCCCAGAACCCGGCAGGGAACGGGCCGACTCGGCGCGGTAGAACCGGTCGAACACGAACGGCAGGTCGTGGGCCGCGATGCCGGGGCCCTGGTCGGCCACCGACAACGAGCCCGCCGCGTCCACCCGTACCAGCACCACGCCACCGGGCGGGCTCCACTTGATCGCGTTGTCCACCAGGTTGGCGACCGCCCGTTCGATCGCGTCGGCGTCGGCCGTCACCAGGCACTCGGCCAGCTCGCCGCGCAGCCGTACGTGCGGGGCGCGGGCCGTGGCCCTGGCCAGCACGCGCCCGGCCACCAGGTCGAGCCGCACGTCCTCCAGGTGCAGCTCGACGTCGCCGTGCCTGGCCAGCTCGACTAGGTCGTTGACCAGCGCCCGCAGCTCCTCGGCCTGGACGCGGGCCTCGTGCACCAGGGCCGGGGCCTGCGGGTCGGCCGTGCCGCGCCCCTCCTCCAGCAGCTCCAGGTTCGTGGTGAGGCTGGTCAGCGGCGTGCGCAGCTCGTGCGAGGCGTCGGCGACCAGGCGCCGCTGGGCCAGCACCGACTCGCGCAGCGCGTGCGTCATCGTGGTGAACGAGCCGGCCAGGCGGGCCACCTCGTCCCGTCCGGCGCCCATGCCGTCCAGCCCGTCGGCGGTGAGGGTGCCGGTGGCGGTGACCCGCTCCACCACGGCCGTCAGCCGGGCGACGGGCCGCAACGCCCGGCCGGCGAGGAAACGCGCGCCGGCCGCCGCGACCAGCGCGCCGCCCAGGGTCAGCGCGGCCAGCAGCAGCTTCAGCGCGTTCAGGGTCTGCTCGTCGCGGTTCAGCGGGAACGCCGTGCGCACCAGGATGCCCTTGCCCAGGTTGAGCGGGGCGGTGTAGAGCCGGTAGCGCACGCCGTCGTAGGCGACGTCCCGGAAGTAGGGGGGCAGCTTGCCGTACGCGACCGCCTGGTCCTGCTCGGCCAGCGGCACGAACCCGTCGGTCGGGCCGGACAGCAGCGGGTCGGGGCAGAACTGCAGCAGCGTGTTGCCCACCGGAAGGGGCGTGGCCGGCAGCGGCGAGTCGGCGGCCTTCACCGACTCCAGCAGCCGCGGCGCCTGCCCGGCCGCCAGCACCAGCTCCCCGTCGTGCTGGCCGGCCAGCCCCGCCGCGGCCGCCGGGTAAACCACCAGTGATACCGCCAGCAGCGCGGCGGCCACCACGGCGGCGACCGTCAGCGCGACCCTGGTACGCAGCCTCACGGCTCCTCCCGCAGCACGTACCCCAGGCCGCGGACGGTCTGGATCAGCCGCGGCTCTCCCCCGGCCTCCAGCTTGGCCCGCAGGTAGCTGATGTAGACCCACAACGCGTTCGAGGACGGCCCGAAGTCGTACCCCCAGACCGAGTCGAAGATGACCTCGCGGCTGAGCACCCGGCCCGGGTTGCGCAGGAACACCTTCAGCAGGGTGTACTCCGTCCTGGTCAGGTCGAGCGGCCGGCCGCCCCGGGTGGCCCGGCAGGCGGCCGGGTCCAGCTCCAGGTCGGCGTGGCGGAGCAGCCCCTGCGCGGGCGCGCTGCGGCGCAGCAGCGCGCGCAGCCTGGCCCGCAGCTCCTCCAGCGCGAACGGCTTGACCAGGTAGTCGTCGGCGCCCGCGTCCAGGCCCGCGACCCGGTCGCCGACCAGGTCGCGGGCGGTGAGCATCAGGATCGGGGTGCGGTCGCCCGCGGCCCGCAGGCGACGGCACACCTCCAGGCCGTCCAGGCCGGGCATCATGATGTCCAGCACCACCGCGTCCTGACGTCCGCCGCCGGCCGCCTCCAGGGCGCGCAGGCCGTCGGCGGCGACGCTGACGTCGTAGCCCTCGCGGGTGAGCGCGTGGGTCAGGGAGCGGCGGACCGCCTCGTCGTCGTCGGCAACAAGGACGTGCATGGTGCCACTCTCCCCTCCGCACCCCCGGCTGAGGAAGATCGGTGCCGGTCCCTATGCGGGCTCGGCACCGGCCAGCGCGCGCTTGACGTTCCGCAGCGCCCGCTCCAGCCGGTCCGGCGTGACGCCGAGGTGCTCGGCCACCGTGCCGAACCCGGCCGAGCCCGGGTCCACGCGGCCCTTCTTCGTCAGCGCGTCCAGTTCCTTGACGGCTCGCAGGGCGCGGTCGTACCCGATGCCCAGCTCGGCCGCGAGCGCCTTGGCGAACGCCTCCTGGGAGACGCCGTGATCCTTGTCGCCGGGCTTGCCAGGCTTGTCGAACCTGTCGGGCCCGCAGCCGGGCCTGCCGTCGCGCGGCTTCCCGCCGCCGGGGCCCTTCCGCACGTCGGGCCGCACGCCGGACTGCACGTCGGCGCTCTTCTCGCCCGTGTGGTCCTTGGCCACGTCGGCGGGCGAGCAGGTCGACGAGACCCGGGCACACGGGCCGGCCGCCGTGGCCGGCACCGCCCCGGCGGCGGCCAGCGTCAGGGCCGCCGCCGTCCCGAGGGCCAGCGCGGTCTTTCGTGGGTACATGTCGGTGCCCTTCTGGCGGCCGGTCCCCAGTGGCCCGGCCCGCTGCGGCCACTCAACCGCGGCCACCTTCACCCCACCGTCGGGGAACCTTAGAAACGCCACAGAAGCGCGCCGCCTCATCCCGCGCGCCGGACCTCCGCCCTCCTGAAAGGGTCCCGGCGGCGGGGCATTGTGGCGGGCGCCCGGGGAAGAGACCCATCCGCCCAGCGGAAGGGAAGGCGAGGACCCGTGAGACTTCTGGTGATCTGCAACCGGCAGGCCGGCGGCGTCGGCGACGACAGCACGCGGGAGGTGCTGCGGCTGCTGCGGGCGGAGGCCGACGTGCGGGTCTGCGACGGCGGCGCGCAGGAGGCCGCGCGGTCGCACGACGACCGGGTCCCGGTGGTGCTGGGCGGCGACGGGAGCGTGCACGCGCTGGTCGCCGCGCTGCTGGAGCACGGCCGTCTGGACGCCGGCCCGGTCGGGCTGATCCCCATGGGCACCGGCAACGACCTGGCCCGCACGCTGGGCATCCCGCTCGACCCGGCCGAGGCGGCCCGCGTCGTGCTGGCTGGGCACGAGCGGCCCGTGGACCTGCTGATCGACGACGACGGCGGCATCGTGGTCAACGCCGCGCATCTCGGCGTGGGCGCGCACGCCGCCGAGCGGGCCGCGCCGCTGAAGCCGCTGCTCAGCCGGGCCGCGTACGCGGTGGGCGCGGTGCTGGCGGGCGCGGGGACGAGCGGATGGCGGCTGCGGATCAGGGTGGACGGCGCCCAGGTGTGCACCGGCCGCCGCCGGGTGCTCATGGCCGGCGTCGGGAACGGCGCCACGATCGGCGGCGGCACGCCGCTGGCCCCGGCGGCCCGGCCCGACGACGGGCTGGCCGAGGTGGTGGTGTCCTACGCCACGGGACCGCTGGCCCGGCTGGCCTTCGCCACCGGGCTGCGCCGCGGCCGGCACCCCGCCCGCCCCGACGTGCAGACCTTCCGGGGCAGGCGGATCACCGTCGCGGGCGGGCCCGTCCCGGCCAGCGTGGACGGCGAGCTGGAGCAGGTGGCGGAGCGGCGCACCTGGATCGTGCGGCCGGCCGCCTGGCGGGTCCTGGCGCCGCCCGCGTCCTGACCGGGCCAGTGCTCGGGCCAGTGCTCGGGTCAGTGCTCGGGGTGCAGAGATTGGCCGAGGTACATGGCGGTGAGCATGGTGAACAGGTACGCCTGCAGGAACATCACGAAGATCTCGAACGCGGTCAGCACGCACGTCATGAACACCCCCAGCACGCCCACCGCCACGCCGCCCACGGTCGGCCGCTCCACCAGGAACCAGTAGCCGACCGCGCTGAAGAAGGCCAGCAGCGTGTGCCCGGCGAACATGTTCGCGAACAGCCGCACGGCATGGGTGAACGGCGCGGTGACGAAGATGTAGAACAGCTCCAGCGGCGCGTACAGGGTGATCGCCAGGGCCTTGGGCAGGCCCTCCGGGAACATCGCGTTCCTGAGGTAGCCGGCCAGGCCCTGGTGCCTGAAGCCGAGGTAGAGCTTGAGCAGGTAGACCACCCCGGCCAGCACCCAGGGGAAGGCGACGTGGGCGGTGACCGGGAACTGGAGCAGCGGGATCACGCCCATCACGTTCCAGAGCAGGGTCAGCAGGAAGAGCGTGAGCAGCAGGGGCATCCAGCGGTCGGCGTCCGCGCCCAGCGACGGGCGGGCGATCTGGTCGCGGACGAACAGGTAGGCGTACTCGCCCGCGTTCTGCAGGCCGCGCGGCACCAGCCTGGGCCGGGAGAAGGCGCCCCAGGCCAGCGCGCACACCACGAGCACGCCGGCGACGGCCAGCAGCACCGGCTTGGTGAGCCAGAGCGGCGCGCCGTCCCACAGCGCGGGGTAGTCGAACAACTCCGGTCCGGGCGGGCGGAAGTCGTCGGAGGGCATGGCGAAGCTCCTCTTGAGAATTGAGGGGTTGAGGGGTCGAGGGGTGGCCGGGGGTTCAGAGCCAGCCGCGGGACTCGGCCACGCGGACGGCCTCGGCGCGGTTGCGCGCCCCGGTCTTGGTGATCGCCGAGGACAGGTAGTTGCGTACGGTGCCCTCGGTCAGGAACAGGGTGCGGGCGATGTCGGCCACGGTCGCGCCGCCGGAGGCGGTCCGCAGCACCTCGGCCTCGCGCTGGGTGAGCGGGCTCGGTCCGACGGTCAGGGCGGACACCGCCAGCTTGGGGTCGATCACCGTCTCGCCGGCCATCACCCGGCGCACGGCCGCGGTCAGCTCGGCCACCGGCGCGTCCTTGACCACGAACCCGGACACGCCCGCGTCGAGGGCACGGCTGAGGTAGCCGGGCCGGCCGAACGTGGTGACGATGACCACCCGGTGGCCGCGCAGGCGTTCGGCGACCTCCAGGCCGGACATGCCGGGCATCTCGATGTCGAGCAGGACCACGTCGGGGCGGTGCTCGGCCACCGCGGGCTCGACCAGGTCGCCCCGGCCGACCTCGGCCACCACCTCGATGCCGTCCTCCAGGGCGAGCAGCGCGGCCAGGCCGCCGCGGACGAGGTCCTGGTCGTCGGCGATGAGGACGCGGATCACGGCAGCTCCAGGGGCACTCGGGCGTGCAGCCGGTAGCCGCCGCCGGGCAGCGGACCGGCCTCCAGACGGCCGCCGGCGGCCGCGATCCGCTCAGCCAGCCCGGTCAGCCCATTGCCCCCGACGCCCGCAGCCACCGCTCCCCCGGCCCCTTCGGCTCCCGGGTCGGTGGCGTCGTCGGCGCCCGCCTTGCGCCCGTGCGCCTCGGTGCCGGGGCCGTCGTCGCGGATCTCGACGGTGGCGGTGTGGTCGTCGACGGCGAGGTCGATGCGGCAGTGGCGGGCGCGGCTGTGGCGCACGACGTTCGTGGCGGCCTCCCGTACGGTCCAGGCCAGCAGCGTCTCGGCGGCGGCCGGGACGGGCCCGCCGGCGGGCGAGACCGCCAGCCGGATCCCGGCCAGGTCCAGGCTGTGGGCCGCCGTGCGCAGCTCGCCCGACAGGGAGGGCGCGCGGTAGCCGGCGACGGCGTGGCGCACCTCGTCGAGCGCCTGGCGGGCGGCGCGTTCCACGTCGGCCATCTCGCGGGCGGCCCGTTCGGGGTCGGTACGGGCCAGCCGGGCGGCGAGCTGGCTCCTGATGGTGATCGAGGTGAGCGTGTGGCCGAGCGTGTCGTGCAGGTCGCGGGCGAAGCGCAGGCGTTCGTTGTCCACGGCGAGCCGGGCGACGTGGGCGCGGGCGGCGTCGAGCCGGGCGACCATCTCGCCCAGGTGTTTCAGGCTCGCCACCGTCACCGCCTCGACCAGGATCGCCAGCGGCACCCACCAGACCTGCCCGAACGGACGCCCGTACGCCACCAGCGCGGCCACCACCACGACCGTCGTCACCGCCACCGACCCCACGAAGGCGGCCCGCGGCAGGCAGGCCGACAGGGCGCTGACCACGAACACGAACGCGACGTACGCCCACGGCGCCCGCAGCACCGGCAGCAGCGCCAGCGCGGCGGCCACCAGCCCCACCGGCGTCCAGGTCAGCGCCGCCGCGCCCAGGGCGCTGAGCGCCCGCCACATGATCCGCAGCCAGCACGCGGCGAACACCGCGACCGCCGCGACCACCCCCACCACCGCGAGCACGCCGGGACGCGTGGAGAGGAACGACCACAGCGGCCACCCCACCAGCAGCAGCCACACGCACGCCCCGGCGCGCGCCGCCGTCCGGCCCCGGCTGAACTCCACCTCCCGCACCGCCGCGTCACCCGTCACAGGGCCCGACGGTAACGCCCGGCGGCCGGCGGGGGCCGCCGGGGGTCGCCGTCCTTGAGTTTCAGCATGGGACCAGCCTGCTGGGAGTGGTGGCGCCGGGTGTAGTGCCAGCCGTCAGAGACGCCTCCATGACAAACGTCATGGCTGGATCCGGTCGGAAGCGGCGCGTCGGGGGTGCGGGGTTGGTGCTGTTCGGGTGGATGTGCGGTTCGTCAGCACGAGCACGCCGGCGGTGACGAGGCCCGCGGCGTGCAGGCACAACGCCGGGACGATGCCGACGACCTCCCCCAGCACCCCGGCCGTCGCCATGCCGAGCAGCGAGGTGACGGCCTGGGCACTCGCGAGCAGGCCGATGACGCCGCCCCGGCGCTCGTCGGTGGTGGCCGTCTGGGCCAGCGTCGCGAACCCGGCCATCGCCGCCGCCGCGGGGAGCCCGGCCAGCGCGATCAGCACGAGGGCCGGCCACAACGCGTCGAGGGCGAGGGGGTAGGCGAACAACGCCAGGTCGAGCAGGCCGAACGCGACCGTGCCCCAGCCAAGCAGCGCCCGTGGCGCGGGGTCGCGCCGGTGCAGGGCCACGGCCAGCGCGCCGGCCAGCCCGCCGACCGCCTGCACCGACAGGAACAGCCCGTACGCGTCGCCCTGGCCGCCCAGCACGTCGGCCACGAAAGGGGCGGCGAGCGTGGCGAAGATGCCTTCGCCCAGCCCCGTGATCACCATGTACGCGGCCAGCAGCCGGATGCCGGGGTTCCCCATGGCCAGCCGCAGCCCGGAGGCCCACTGGGCGCGGACGGACGGCGCCCGCGCCACGACCGGCGACCTGGCCGGGACGCGCAGGGTCGCCTGCAGGACCGCGGAGATCACGAAGCTGGCCACGTCGAGCAGGACGATCGCGGGCAGCCCGCCCGCCGTGACGGCGACGCCGCCCAGCATCGCCCCCAGCAGCCGGGCGAGCTGGCCGCTCTGGCCGTGCAGGGCGTTGGCCCGGACCAGCCCGGACGCGGGCACGAGCTGCGGGACGAGCGCCCGCTGCGCCGGGGCGAGCAGGGTGCCGAGCACGCCGGTCCACAGGGCGACCGCGTAGACGATCCAGACCTGGGCGGGGCCGCGTACCGCCAGCAGGGGCAGCAACCCGAGCCCGAGCAGCACGTCGGTGACGACCAGCACCCGGCGGCGGTCCCAGCGGTCGGCCAGCACCCCGGCCACGGACCCGAGCAGGACGTCGGGCAGCCGGGAGACCAGCAGCATGATCGCGGTGGACAGGGTGGAGCCGGTCAGGCGGTAGACGTGGAAGGCCAGCCCGGTGCTGATCACCCAGTCGCCCGTCTGGGACACGACGGACGCGGCCAGCAACCGCCCGAACCCCCGCCCGCCGCCGGGCGACACCCACCCGCCTCCCCCCCGCGCCGGCCACCGCCGCGCACCGGACCGCCGCGTCGGCCACCACCGCACCCCGGTCGCCCGGCGAGCCACACCCGCCCGGTCCGGCGGCTTCTCGGCCGTGCGCCCGCCGGCCCGGCCGGTCTCCCCGGCCGGGGTGCGTGGCTCAGTCACCGGAGGCCGTCGGGGCGAGCGGGATCACCATCTGCGTCACCAGCACGGGCCGGGCCCCTTCGGGACGGGCCGCCGCGTCGTCCACGCGGGCCATCAGCGGCCGCAGCAGGTCGGCGACGGCCTCGCCGAGCGCCGTGATCTCCTGCGGGGTGACGTAGAGGTAGGTGTTGCCGATGCCGCCGACGCCCCGCCAGGGCTCCTCCTCGCCCCGCCGCGCCTCCTGCCACTCCACCAGCCGCGACAACGCCCGCTCGGCCAGCACCTGCTCCAGCAGGCTGCGGGCGGCCGACCGCTCGGACCCGGTCACGTCGTCATCCCACACCTGGACGCTCGCGGTCACCTTCCACGGCCGCTCCCGCTCGTCGCGCGCCTCGGCCTGCTCAACCAGGCCGTACTTGGCCAGCTGCCGCAGGTGGTAGGAGGCCAGCGCCTGGCTGATCCCGACCTCGCGGGCGGCGTCGGCGGCGGTGGTCGCCCCCGACCGCAACAGCAGCTCGTGCAACGCCAGCCGGACCGGATGGGCGAACGCCCGCATCGCGGCCGGATCGTCGAGCACCAGCCGCCGCCCCGAGGATTCCAAAGACATGCTTGGAATGTTCCGCCACCGGCACCCGCGATGTCAAGGATTCCTTTGGAATAGCGCCGTCGGTTACCTCCGAGGTAATCGACGGCGTTCGGGCGGGGCCGGAAGACTGGGGGCATGGAGAGGGACACGCGGGGCATCGTGCAGGAGTTGTTGCGGCGGATCGGCGAGGGCGATCCCGAGCGGATAGCGGAGCTGTTCGCCGAGCCGATCGACTGGCAGCTCAGCTGGCCCGCCGAGGGGCATCCGGCGGTGCCGTGGATCCGGCCCCGGTCGGGGCGGGCCGAGGTGGCCGAGCACTACCGGTCGCTGGGGGCGCATCACGTGCCGGAGCTGAACGGCACCACGGTGCGGCAGATCCTGGTCGACGGGGCGGACGCCGTGGTGCTGGGGCAGATCGTGCAGACCGTGCGCGCGACCGGCGTCTCCTACGCCACGCCGTTCGCGCTGCACCTGACCGTCGAGGACGGGCTGATCACGCGCAGCCACATCTACGAGGACAGCCTGACGGTCGCGGAGGCCCTGAGCGCCAAGGGGTGAGCTCCCGGGGAAGGCCGGTGGCGGGCGCGGCGTGCCCCTCGCCGCCCCGGGAAGGCCGGTGGCGGGCATGGACGACGGCGGGACCCTCGCCGTCCCCGATGATCCGGATTCGGCAATGCCCGCCACCGTTTTGCCCCTCGGCCGGCGCACGGATCACGGCGCCCGGCCCGGCGCGGGTTACGGTGATCGCCACAGTCCGTACGGCCGGAGGGATGGGATGGACGGCCGCGCCCCGCTCCCCCTGCGCGTCAACGGCCGGCCGCACGAGCCGCCGGCCGACCCGCGCGTGTCCCTGCTCGACTTCCTGCGCGACCACCTCCGGCTGACCGGCACGAAGAAGGGCTGCGACCAGGGGGCCTGCGGCACCTGCACCGTCCTGGCCGACGGAATGCGGGTCTACGCGTGCCTGCTGCTGGCCGTCCAGTGCGAGGGGATGGAGATCGTCACCGTCGAGGGCCTGGCGGACGACGAAATGGGGGTGCGGGTGCAGGAGGCGTTCGTCCGGCACGACGCCCTGCAGTGCGGATACTGCACGCCCGGCCAGGTCTGCTCGG
This sequence comes from Nonomuraea sp. NPDC005692, assembly GCF_040631115.1. NCBI lineage: Bacteria > Bacillati > Actinomycetota > Actinomycetes > Streptosporangiales > Streptosporangiaceae > Nonomuraea > Nonomuraea sp. NPDC005692. The sequence continues at coordinate 128,167 of NZ_JBEXYU010000026.1, forward strand.
TCGCCGGCCTGCTGGCCGAGCTGCGGGACGGCGTGCCCAGCGCCGCGACGCCCGACCTGACCGTTCCTCCGCGCGAGCTGACCGACGCCGAGCTCGGCGAGCGCATGGCGGGCAACCTGTGCCGGTGCGGGACGTACCACCACATCGCCGCCGCCGTCCGGGAGGTCGCCGCGACGTGAGGGAGTTCGCCTACCTGCGGGCGGCCGGCGTGGCGGAGGCCGTCGCGATGATGGCCGCGATGATGGCCGCGACGCCGCCGGACGGCGGCCCGGCCCGCTACCTGGCCGGCGGGACGAACCTCGTCGACCTCATGCGGGAGGAGGTCGAGCGGCCGGGCCGGATCGTGGACATCTCGCGCCTGCCGCTGTCGGCCGTCGAGGACCTGCCCGGCGGCGGGCTGCGGCTCGGCGCGCTGGCCGGCAACACCAAGGTCGCGGCCGACCTCCGGGTGCGGCGGCGCTATCCGGTGCTCGCCCGCGCCATCCTGGCGGGCGCCTCGCCGCAGCTGCGCAACCGCGCGACCGTGGGCGGCAACCTGCTGCAGCGTACGCGCTGCCGCTACTTCTACGACACCGCCGCCGCCTGCAACAAGCGCGCGCCCGGCGCGGGGTGCGACGCGCTGGACGGCTTCAACCGCGCGCACGCCGTCCTGGGGGCGAGCCCGAGCTGCGTCGCCGTCCACCCCTCGGACATGTGCGTGGCCCTGGCCGCCCTCGACGCGACCGTCAACCTGACGGGGCCCAAGGGGACGCGGAGCGTGCCGTTCACCGGGTTCCACGTCCTGCCCGGCCTTACGCCGCAGGTGGAGACCGTGCTGCGGGACGGCGAACTGGTCACGAGCGTGGACCTGCCGCCCGCTCCGCCGGGACGCGGGGCGTACGCGAAGGTCAGGGACCGGGCCGGGTTCGCGTTCGCGCTGGTGAGCACGGCCGTGCTGCTGCACGTCGAGGACGGCAGGATCGTGTTCGCGCGGGTCGCGCTCGGCGGGGTGGCGCACAAGCCGTGGCGCGCCCACGCCGCCGAGGACCTGCTGACCGGCGCCGTCCCGGACGCGTCCGCCTTCGCGCGGGCCGCCGGCGTGGCGCTGGCCGAGGCCCGCCCGCTGCGGCACAACGCCTTCAAGCCGGTGCTGGCCGCACGACTGCTCCGCCACACACTCACCGAACTCGCGCACCCGTCGTAGAGCCGCACACTCACCGAACCCGCGCACCCGTCGGGGAGCCGGGCGCCCACCGAACTCGCGCACCCGTCGGGGAGCCGGGCGCGCGCCGGGCGGCCGGGGCGAGTAGGTCTGGTAGCCATGACGCTGATGACGTTCTACCCGCCCGTCGAGCCCTACGAGACCGGCCTGCTCGACGTCGGCGACGGCCAGGAGATCTACTGGGAGACCTGCGGTGACCCCGCCGGCAAGCCGGTCGTCCTCCTCCACGGCGGCCCCGGCGGCGGGCTGCTGCCCGTGCAGCGCCGGTTCTTCGACCCCGGCGCCTACCGGATCGTCCTGTTCGACCAGCGCAACTGCGGGCGCAGCCGCCCGCACGCCGCCGACCCCGGGGTGTCGCTGGCCGCCAACACCACCTGGCACCTGGTCGCCGACATGGAGCTGCTCAGGCGGCGGCTCGGCATCGACCGCTGGCAGGTGTTCGGCGGTTCGTGGGGGGCGACCCTGGCCCTGGCGTACGCGCGCCGCCACCCGAGCCGGGTGACCGAGCTGGTGCTGCGCGGCGTCTACCTGGCGAGCGCGGCCGACGAGGCGTGGGCGTTCACCGCTTCAGGGGCGGCCCGGCTGTTCCCGGCGGAGTGGGCGGCCTTCCGCGACGCGATCCCGCAGGCCGAGCGGGACGACCTGCTCGGCGCCTACCACCGCCGCCTGTTCGACCCGGACCCGGAGGTGCACCTCCCGGCGGCGCGGGCGTGGGCGGCGTGGGAGCTGGCGGCCAACACGCTGCTGCCCGCGCCCGCCCCTCCGCTGACGGACCGGGAGGTGCTGGGCTTCGCCCGGATCGAGGCGCACTACTTCACCCGGCGCTGCTTCCTGCGGGAGGGCGAACTGCTCGACGTGGCGGCGATCCGGGACGTCCCCTGCGTCATCGTCAACGGCCGCTACGACATGAAGACGCCGCCCGACGCCGCGTGGGAGCTACACCGCGCCTGGCCGGAGGCCGAGCTGCGGATCGTCGAGGACGCCGGCCACGGCGGCGCCGAACCCGGCACGCTGCACGAGCTCGTCAGGGCCACCGACGGCTACCGTCCGAACGCCCGTGCACCACAGGATTCATGATCTACAATACGAACTTGTAGTGGTTTTGCAGGACTTGCTGGTCTTGCACACTTCTGCTCACCGTTGTTGACATGTCACCTCGTTCGCAGCCTGCCGCGGAGCAAGACGTGATCCGGATCGCCGTGATCGACGACCACGAGCTGATCCGCCATGGGCTGGAGTACCTCCTGCACCGGCACGAGGACCTGCAGGTGGTGCTGCGGGGCTCGTCCGTCGGGGACCTGCGCGGCTTCGACGCCGGTTACGACGTGCTGATCCTCGACCTCTACCTGGCCGAGGACCGGCCGTGCCTGGCCGCGGTCAAGGAGCTGTCGGCCGTCACGCGGGTCCTCATCGTGTCGGCGTCCGGACGGCCCGCCGACGTGCTGGCGGCGATCCGCTGCGGAGCCAACGGGTACGTCACCAAGGACGCCCCCTCCGAGCTCATCGTCGCCGCCGTGCGCACGGTGGCCGCGGGCGGCTTCTACCTGTCGGCGGGCCTGGCCGACATCCTGCAGAGCGAGCTGGACGACAACACCCGCCCGCCCGCCGGTGCCGACGGCTCCGAGGCGGGCGGGGACGGCGGCGGCGACGCCCGGCCCCGGCTGTCGGCCCGGGAGGAGGAGACCCTCTCCTACATCGCCCAGGGTTTCACCCACGCCCAGGTGGGCCGCCGGATGGGCGTCAGCAAGGCCACGGTCGACACCTACGTCGAGCGCATCAGGGCCAAGCTGCAGGTCGGCAACAAGGCCGAGCTCACCCGCGCGGCGCTCAACCGGCTCGAACGCCGCGACCGGCCGTGAGCCCCCCGCGTCCGCCGCGTCCGCCCGGGACGGCGGTCGCCGGCATGGAGCGCAGCCGGGCCCTCACCATGGTGGTCGTCCGGGTGGGCGCGCTGGTGTTGTGCGGGTCGCTGGAGGTGCTGGGCGACGGGCGGTGGCTGACGCTGGGGCCGCTGCCGTACCTGCTGGGGGCGATGGGCGCGGTCAGCCTGCTGGTGTGCGTGGTCACGGCGGCCCGCGCCGCGCTCGCGCCGCGCGCGCTGCTCTGCGTGGACCTCGCCCTGGTGACGGCGGCGGTGCTCGCCGCCGGTCACTACGCGGGCTCGCGGGTGACCGACGGCTGGCCCGGCACGATCCTGCCGTACGTGCTGCTCGTCGGCATCATGGCGGGCATCTCCTTCCGCACGTTCCCCGTCGTGCTGGCGTGGACGGCGGCGCTGGGCGGCGCGCTGGTCCTCGGCTACGTCCAGGCGGACCTGGCGTGGTGGGCCGGGCTGCCGCACGTCGCCGGGCTGACGACGAACGCCATGATGGCCGCGTACGTCATGCGCATCCTGTTCAGGACCGCCGGCGACCTGGACCGGGCCAGGGCCGAGGAGCTGCGCCGCTCGGCGCAGCTGTCGCAGGAGCGCGAGCGCGGCAGGACGGCCCGCGTGCTGCACGACCGGATCCTGCAGACCATGGAGGCGCTGACCCGCGACGGCTGGATCGCCGACGCCTCGGTCAGGGCGCGGGTGGCGGAGGAGTCGCAGTGGCTGCGCGCCTTCCTGCGCGGCGACGACGGCGATCCGGCCGAGGACGTCGTGGCCGCCCTGGAGGAGGTCGTGCGGCAGGCGGTCGGCAGCGGGCTGCGGGTGGAGTTCAACGCGGGCCGGCTGCGTTCGGCGCCAGAACGCGACGGCATGCCGGCCGAGGTCGTCGAGGCGCTGAGCGGCATCCTGCGCGAGGCGCTGACGAACGTGCGCAAGCACGCGGGCGTGCGGCACGCCGTGGTGCGGGCCGAATGCCGGTCCGGGACGCTGGCGCTGAGCGTGCTCGACCACGGCAGCGGCTTCGACCTGGACGCGCCCACGACCGGCCTCGGGATCGCCCGTTCCATCCGGGAGAGCGCCCGCGCGGTGGGCGGCAGCGCCGACGTCGAGGCCGCTCCCGGCGAGGGGACGCTGGTGTCGGTGCGCATCCCGCTCCCGTCGGGCGAATGACGTCCCGCCAACGCACCACAGTCCGCATGACAGATCCGGGCAGGCCGGCCGGTCCACAATCGTGCCGACGAACCTGATCTCTCCCTGGAGGTGGCGGCATGCGATCACACCGGACGGCGGTCGTGCTGGCGGTGGCGGCTCTGGCCCTGTTCCCGGTCACGGGGGCGCACGCGGACGACGGCCCCGCGACCGGCCGCCCGGCCGCCCGGACCTGCTCGGGCACCGCCTGCGACGGCAAGGACCCGGCGCTGACGGGCTGCACGACAGGGTCCTCCACCGTGGCCTCCAGGTGGGTCCGGGCGTTCGGCGGCTACCTCGAACTGCGGTACGGCCCCGGCAAGGGCGGCACCTGCCAGGTCAACTGGGCCAGGTTCACCAAGCAGGGGCAGGGCGCGGACTACAACGTGTGGGTGGAGCGCAGGCCGGGCGTGCGCGCGGCCGCGGGCGACGACAAGCGCCTGACCCAGTACTCCGGGGGCGACGAGGGCACCGGGGTCGTCTACTCCGGCCAGGTCTACGCGCCCGAGGTCCCGGCACGGGCCTGCGTCGAGCCGGCCCACGCCCGCCGCGCCGCGAGCTCCGCCGTCTGCACGGACGCCGTCTGACCCGGCCCGCGCGCCTCCCGCCGGTGGAGGGCGGGAAGCGTGCGGATCAGCCGAAACCGTTGGGGCACAGGAAGCTCTTGATCGAGCCGGGCGCGCTCGCCAGCAGCGCCGGCCGGTCCTCCTGGGAGCAGAAATTGCTGCCGATATCAGCGTCGAGGAACCGGGACGCGTTCCGCCGGGCGATCAGGTCGATGCCGCCGACACTCGGGGAGGAGAGCTCGGCGGCCACCCAGGAGCCGACGCATCGTTTGCGGGCCACCACGGCGTCCTGCGGCAGGCTGCCGCCGTTGAGCGCGGCGGCCTGGCGCAGGATCGAGCCCGCGGACGCGCACGGCAGCGTGCGGGGCCTGCTCGCGGTGGGCGTGTCCGCGGGCTTCTCCTCCGGCGTCTCCTCCGGCGTGCCGGTCTCGGACGGGGTGTCCTGCGGGGTGTGGGTCTCGCTCGGGGTCTCGCTCTCCTCGGAGGTGTCCGGCGGGTCCGGCTGCGCGGAGGTGGCGGGCGGGTCGGTGTAGGAGGAGGTCCGGTCGTCCGTGGCCGGCAGCGCCTCCGGCGTGCCGGCCGCGTTCAGCGCGAACGCCACGCCGGCCCCCACGACCGCCACGACCACGGCCACGGCGACCGCCACGGGCCACAACCGCGCCGCCCCACCCGGCGGCGGGACCGGCGCTTCGTACTCGCCCGCCGACGCCCCTCGCCCACCCGGCGAGGGCACCGGCCCGCCGGACGGATGCGGGCCACCGGGCGCGGGCGGCCCGCCGGACGAGGGCGGCGGGGTCAGGGGGAGCGTGCCCGGCGGCGGGGGCGGTGGCGTGAGGAGGAGTGTGCCGGACGGGGGCGGCGGCATGGGGATCGTGCCCGAGTGGAGCGCGGCGAGCAGTTCGCCCGCCCCGGGCCGCGCCGCCCTGGACTTGGCCAGCGCCCCGCGGACCAGCTCCCGCACCCCCTCGGGCACCTGCGACAGGTCGGGATCGACGCTCATGACCCGGTAGGCGAGCACGTCGGGCGCCCCCATGCCGAACGGCGGCCGCCCGGTCGCGGCGTAGACCATCAGCGCGCCCCAGGCGAAGACGTCGGCGGCGGCGTCGGCCTGGTCGCCCCGGTACTGCTCGGGGCTGATCCAGCCGGGCGAGCCGATGAGCGCGCCGGTGCCGGTCAGCCCGCTCTCGTCGAGGGCGCGGGCGATCCCGAAGTCCAGCACCTTCGCCCCGGACGCGGCCAGGATCACGTTGCCGGGCTTGAGGTCGCGGTGGACGATCCCGGCCCGGTGGATGTCGGTGAGCGCCTCGGCGATGTCCACCCCGAACGCGACCAGGTCGTCCGGCGGCAGCGGCCCGTGGTCGCGTACGTGCTCGGTCAGCGTGGGGCCGGGCACGAACTCGGTGGCCAGCCACGGCGGCGAGACGTCGGTGTCGGCGGACAGGACCGCCACCGTGCACCGCCCGCGCACCCGCGACAACACCTCGACCTCGCGCACGAACCGGTCGTGGAAGTGCGGGTCGGCGGCCAGCCCCGGATGGATGACCTTGACCGCGACCCGGCCGCCCTCGGGCGCGACCCCGGCGTAGACCACGCCCATGCCGCCGGCGCCCATGCGGCCCACGATCCGGTAGGGACCGATGCGCTCGCGTTCGTCCATCTCCAGGGGGCCGAAGCCGCCGGGGTCGCTCATCGTGCTCCCGATCGCCGGATCTTCGCAACAGCGACGATCTTATTGACCATCGGTGTGAAGCGCGCCCCCTCTCAGGCGGTCACCTCGTCGAGGAGCTCCAGGAGATGCCGGTAGGTCCGGCCGGTGGCGCGGGTCAGTCCCAGCTCGCAGGTGCGGTTGACCGAGGCGTGCGCGGCGCAGCCCGCCTCGGCCACGGAGGCGGCCTCGGCGCGGGTGGCCGAGGCGGTCAGCTCGGGGTGCAGCAGGCCGCGGTCGCCGGCGAAGCCGCAGCACTGCCATCCGTCCGGGATCACGACCTGCTCGGCGACCGCCTCGGCCAGGCGGGTGACGGCGGCGTCCAGGCCGAGCCGGGCGGAGGAGCAGGTCGGGTGGAGCGCCAGCGACGGCAGGCGGCGCGGCTGCGGCAGGCGGGGCAGGACGTGCTCGGCGGTGAAGGCGACCGCGTCGACCACCTGGAGGCCGGGCACCAGGTGGGCGTAACCCTCGGTGCAGGAGGCGGCGTCGCTCACCACGGGCAGCCGGCCGCCGTCGGTGGCCCGCGCGAGCACGTCCCGGACGCGCTCGCCCATGGCCTCGTGACCGCCGGCGAAGCCCTTGGACGACCACGGCGTGCCGCAGCACAGGCTCGCGATCCTCTCCGGGACGTGCAGCGTCAGCCCGGCGCGGGCGGCCAGGCGCTGGAAGGCGGTCATCACGCCGGGGCCGCCGTCGGCGGGGGCGAACAGCGTGTTCAGGCAGGACGGCAGGTAGACGGCGTCGGCGCCGTCCGCCGGGGACGGGCGGCGCCTGGTGCCGCCGCGCGGCAGGTCGCGGCTCCACCGCGGGACGTCGTCCGCCCCGGCCACGGCGCGGGCGGCGCGCGAGGCGGCCTCCGGGAGCGCGGGCGGGACGGCGGCGGCGGTGTCGAGGGCCAGGTTCATCGCGCGGGTGACGCCGTCCCAGTGGCGGGCGGCGCTCGTCCAGGCGCGCCGGGCGGCGCGGCCGTGGCGCTCGGCGCGCAGGCGTTTGGTCAGGTCGCCGGTGTTGATGAGGACGGGGCAGGCGGTGGCGCACATGCCGTCCACGGCGCAGGTGTCCACGGCGTCGTAGGCGTAGGCGTCCGCCAGCTCGCGGGCCAGGGCGTGGTCGCCGGCCGCCTGCGCCGCGGCCAGCTCGCGGCGCAGCACGATGCGCTGGCGCGGGGTGGTGGTCAGGTCGCGGCTGGGGCAGACGGGCTCGCAGTAGCCGCACTCGACGCAGCGGTCGACCTCGGGCTCGACGGTCACGACGGTCTTGAGGTCGCGCAGGTGGGCCTCGGGATCGTCGGTGAGGACGACGCCGGGGTTGAGCGTGCCGGCCGGGTCGCACAGGCGCTTGACCTCGCGCATCACCTCGTACAGCTCGTCGCCGTACTGGCGGCGCACGAACGGGGCCATGACGCGGCCGGTGCCGTGCTCGGCCTTCAGCGTGCCGCCCCTGGCCAGGACGGCCGCCACCATGTCCTCGGTGAACTCGGCGTAGCGGTCGAGGTCGGTGGCGAACCGCTCGTTGAGCATGAAGTGCAGGTTGCCGTCCTTGGCGTGGCCGAAGACGACGCTGCGCTCGTAGCGGTGCTCGGCGAACAGCCGGGTCAGGTCGTCGCACAGGTCGGCCAGCGCGGGCACGGGGACGGCGACGTCCTCCAGCAGGGCGGTCGTGCCGCTGGGGCGGGCGCCGGCGACGGTGGCGTACAGGCCCTTGCGGATGTGCCACAGCGCGGCCCGGCCGCCGGCCTCCCTGCTCAGCCGGGCGGGGGCGGCCAGGCGCAGCCCGGCGAAGACCCGCTCGGCGGTCCGCTCCCGCTCGGTGAGCAGCCCGGCGTCGGACTCCTGCCATTCGACCAGCAGCGCGGCGTGCTCGGCGACGGCCATCGCGCGCAGCGTCTCGTCGGCCTTGGGGTCGGTCTGGGCCACGCGCAGGGACTCGGCGTCCAGCAGCTCGACGGCGGCGGGCCCGGCGGCGACCAGCTCCGGCACCGTGGCCATCGCCTCCCGCAGCGTCGGGAAGACGAGCAGCCCGGTGGCGGCCAGGCGGTGGGCGGGGACGGTGCGGAAGACGGCCTCGGCGATGAAACCGAGGGTGCCCTCGCTGCCGATGACCAGGTGGGCGAGGATCTGCGCCGGGCTGTCGTGGTCGAGGAAGCTGTTCAGGCCGTAGCCCATGGTGTTCTTCAGCGAGAACTGGTCCCGGACGCGCCGCACCGAGCCGGGGTTGCCGCGGACGCGGTCGCGCAGCCGTTCCAGGCCGGCCGCGAGGTCGGGTTCCAGGGCGCGCAGCCGCTCGTCGGCGTCGGTGGCGCCGGTGTCGAGGACGGTGCCGCTCGGCAGCACCAGCGTCATCGACTCCAGCGTCCGGTAGGTGTTGGCGTGTGTGCCGCAGGTCATGCCGCTGGAGTTGTTGGCCACGACGCCGCCGATCGTGCAGGCCGACTCGCTGGCCGGGTCGGGGCCGAGCTTGCGCCCGTACGGGGCCAGGCGGGCGTTGACCTGCCGCAGCACCGCGCCGGGCTGGACCCGTACCCGGGCGCCGTCGTCGAGCACCTCGATCGAGCGGAAGTGCCGGCGGGTGTCCACGAGCAGGTGCTCGCTGACGCCCTGGCCGCTCAGGCTGGTGCCGCCGGAGCGGAAGGTCAGCGGCAGGCCGGTGCGCAGCAGCGCGGCGACCTGGCCGGCGCTCTCGGCCACCAGCACGGCCTGCGGGGTCAGCAGGTAGTGGGAGGCGTCGTGGGCCATGCCGAGCCGGTCGCTCGCGCGGGCGCGGGTGATCCCCGGGACGGCCGTCTCGACCGCCGCCAGGACGGCGGCGTCCGGCGCGTTGAGCCGTCGCGGTTCACGGTGGGTCATGCTCGTGCTCTCTTCCAGGTTCATTGCCGGGGATCGATGTGGATCTTGGGCCCCGGGCCGGCGCCGGGCGGTCGCCGTCCGGCCAGGACGCCGACCGCGGTGACGTCCTTGAGCACCAGCTCGCGGGTGTCGAGCGTGGACGGCGTGCCGGCCAGGCCGATGTAGACGACGCGGCGGCCGGGTTCGGCCAGGCCGAGGGCGAGCGCGGGCATCGCGGCGGCGTTCGTGGCGTCGATGACGGCGTGCCAGGGCAGGCCGGGCAGCGTCGCGCGGGTCCAGGCGTGCCGGAACCCGAGGCCCGCGGCCAGCCGCAGGTCGGGCTCGGCGCGGCCCATGAGGTGCACCTCGGCGCCGCCTGCGCGCGCGAACAGCGCGGCCAGCAGGCCGATCGTGCCCGTGCCCAGAACCAGCAACCGCTCCCCCGCCTCCAGCCCCGCCGCGCGGACGGCGCGTAAGGCGTTGCCACCGGGCTCGACCAGCGCGCCCGAGGTAGCGTCCACCGTATCGGGCAGCCGATGGAGTGCCGCGACCGGGACGGCGAGCCGCTCGGCCAGGGCTCCCGCGGCGCCCCGGCTGATGCCGAGCTCGGCCAGGTCGGGGCACACGTGGTGGCGGCCCTGGCGGCAGCGGTCGCAGCGCCCGCAGCCGAGCATGGTGTCGCCGACGACCCGCCGCCCCAGCCACGACGGGTCCACGCCCGCGCCCAGCTCCGCGACGCGCCCGCACCACTCGTGGCCGGGGCGCAGCGGGTAGCGGGAGCGGCCGGTGCGCAGGTAGCTCATCTCGCCGCTGAACAGCTCCATGTCGGTGCCGCACACGCCGGTGCGCTCGACGTCCACGACCACCTGGCCGGGCCCCGCCGCGGGGGGCTCGACCTCCCGGACCTCGGCCGCGCCCGGCCCGGTCAGGACGAGCGCCCGCACTACCGGGGCTCCACGACCCGCTGGCGCTGGCTGCCGAGCCCGTCGATGCCGAGCTCCATCACGTCGCCCGGCCGGAGCCAGATCTGCGGGTCGTGGCCCATGCCGACGCCGGGCGGGGTGCCGGTGTTGATCAGGTCGCCGGGCTCCAGCACCATGAACTGGCTCAGGTGGTGCACGATGACGTACGGGTCGAAGATCATCGTCTTGGTGCTGCCGGTCTGGCGGCGTACGCCGTTGACGTCCAGCCACATGCCCAGGTTCCGGACGTCGGCGAGCTCGTCGGGGGTGACCAGCCAGGGGCCGGCCGGGTTGAACGTCTCGGCTGACTTGCCCTTGCTCCACTGGCCGCCGCGTTCCATCTGGAAGGCGCGCTCGCTGACGTCGTTGACCACGCAGTAGCCGGCGATCGCGGCCGCGGCCTCCGCGGGCGAGTCCAGGTAGGAGGTGCGGCGGCCGATCACGATGCCGAGCTCCACCTCCCAGTCGGTCTTGGCGGCGCCGCGCGGGATGCGCACGTCGTCGTCCGGGCCGACCAGGGTGTTGGGCGACTTGGTGAACAGGATCGGCTCGGCGGGCACGGCCTGGCCGGTCTCGGCGGCGTGGTCGCTGTAGTTCAGGCCGATGCACAGGATCTGGTGCGGGCGGGCGATCGGCGCGCCGACGCGCTCGCCGGCGAACGCCTGCCGCGGGCCCGTGGCGACCCGCTCGGCGAGCAGGGCGGGGCCGCCCGCGGCGAAGAAGCGCTCGTCGAAGTCGGGGGTGAGGTCGGAGACGTCGACGTAGTGGTCGTCGTCCACGCGGACGACCGGCTTCTCGGCGCCGGGCGCGCCGATGCGCATGAGGTACAAGGGGATCTCTCCGGTTCTGGGCGGGTCAGGGAAGGTGGTGCCCGGCGACGACGGCGCGGATGGCCGGCACGTCCTCGACGAGCACGCTCAAGGGGGTGCGGTAGGCCAGGCCGCTGATGCTGACCGCGCCGCTCGGCACGGTGGGCGAGGTCAGGTACGCCGGGACCGCCACGCAGTTGACGCCCGGCTCGTTCTCCTGGTCGTCGGCCGCGTAGCCCTGCGCGCGGACGCGTACCAGCTCGGCGTGCAGCTCCTCGGCGGTGCCGACCGAGCGTCCGGTGGGCCGCTCCAGCCGTCGGTCGCCCACCCAGGCGCGCACCGCGGCCTCGTCCCGCAGCGTCCCGGCCAGCAGCATCTTGCCGACGGCGGTGCAGTGGGCCGGGTTGCGCCCGCCGACGACCGAGGTCAGCCGGACCGCGCCGGACGGCGGGTCGAGCTTGGACCGGTAGACCACGGACGTGCCCTCCAGCACCGCGTAGTGCACGGTCTCGCCGTAGCGGTCGCACAGCGCCTTGAGCATCGGGGTGACCCGGACGTGGTCGGGCCGGGCCTCGTGGTGGGCGAAGGCCATGCGCAGGAACTCGTCGCCGAGCACGTACCGGCCGTGGCCGTTCTGGACGGCGAGCCCGGCGCGGCGCAGCGCGGCCAGGGCGCGGTGGGCGGTCGGCTTCGGGCTGGACACGGCGCGGGCCATCTCCTCCAGGCCGATCCCGTCGGGGTGCCGGGCGAGCTCGGCCAGCACGGCCAGCACGCGGTCGGCCCCCACCAGCTTGGCGTCACCGTCGGACATGTTCCGAAGGTTAGACCACCGTTCCGGAAAACGGAAGTTTGCCCAGCGTTGACGCAACCCAGCGGTTGCCATAATGTGGCAACCACTGGGTTGCTACTACTTGGAGGCCGCAATGAGTGTTCCTGTCGCGACCGTTGAGGCCGCCCCGCCGCGCCTCGACGGCAGACAACGGCTGATCGCGTTCGTCCTGCTCGGCGCCGGTTTCATGCTGGCGGTCGACTTCTCGATCCTGAACGTCGCCCTTCCCCAGACCGGCGCGGGCGTCGGGCTGAGCCCGGCCCAGTGGCCCTGGATCACCTCGGCGTACGCGCTGCCGGCGGCCGGGTTCACCCTGGTGTTCGGCCGGACGGCCGACCTGTTCGGCCGGCGGAGGCTGTTCCTCGCCGGCATGGTCGTGCTGGCCGGGGCCTCCCTCCTCGGCGGCTTCGCCGGCGGGCCCGCGACGCTCCTGACCGCCCGGGTGCTGCAGGGCCTGGCCACGGCGATGACGGTTCCCGCCGCGTTGTCGCTGCTCACCACCACCTTCAAGGAGGGCCCGCTGCGCGCCCGCGTCCTCGGGCTGAACGGCGCCCTGCTGTCCGGCGGCTTCACCGTCGGCGCGCTGCTCGGCGGCGCCCTGGTCAGCCTGCTGAGCTGGCGGGCGGCGTTCCTGTTCAACGTGCCGGTCGCGGTGGCGATCCTGGTGCTGGCGCCGCTCCTGATCCGGGAGAGCGTGCTGCCGGAGCGGGTGCGGCTCGACCTGCCCGGCGCGGTCACCGTGACCGGCGGCCTGCTGGCGGTGATCTACGCGGCCGTCGAGACGAACCTCCTGGCGGCCGTCGCGGGCGTGGTGCTGCTGGGCGCGTTCTGGATGATCGAGCTGCGCGCGCCCGCGCCGCTCGCGCCGGTGCGCATCCTGCGGCGGCCCACGGTGAAGTGGGGCAACTTCGCCGGGTTCGTGATCTTCACGATGGAGCCGGCCATGATCTTCCTGGTGACGGTCTACCTCCAGCGGGTGCTGGGCCTGTCGCCGCTGGTCACCGGCCTGGTGTTCGGCATCCCCGGGCTGGCCTCGGTGGTCGCCGGGGTGATCGCCGGGCGGTTCGTCGGGCGCTACGGCAGCCGCCGCGTCCTGGTCGCCGGCATGACGGTCCAGGCCCTCGCGACGATTCCCGCCATCTTCCTCGGCACCGGCTGGACGGTGCCGGCGATCCTGGTCCCCGCGCTGTTCGTCGGCTTCTTCGGGCACGTCACCGCGATCGTCGCCTACACCGTCACCGGCACCTCCGGCCTGCCGGACGAGGAGCAGGGGCTGGCCACCGGGCTGACCTCGATGACGCAGCAGGTCGCCGTCACCGTCGGCATCCCGCTTCTCGGCGCGGTCGCCGCCACGCGCGCCGGGGAACCGGCCGGCATCCGCCTGGCCCTGCTCGTGGACGTCGCGGTGACGCTGGCCGCCGTCGTCCTCGTCTCCTACGGCCTGCGCCGCCACCCGCGGCCGGAGCGGTGACCGTCAACCTGTCGCCACAAGGTGTGGCAACCTTTTCCCTGCTGCATATGGAGGTCGTCATGGGATTTCCCGACCGGGTCGAGCGCACCGTCGAGCTCGCCCATCCGCCCGGCAAGGTGTGGGCGGCGCTCACCACCCCCGAGGGGCTGGCCGCCTGGTTCGGCCAGGAGGCGGCGATCGAGCTGCGTCCCGGCGGGCCGGCGCGGATGAGCTGGAGCGACGGGCACACCGTCGACCTGCGCGTGGAGCGCGTGGAGGAGCCGTCGGTGTTCGGCTTCACCTGGCCGGTCTTCGGCATGCCGGAGGGCGATCCGCGCCGCACGTACGTCGAGTTCACCCTCGAACCGGCCGGCACGGGCACCCGGCTGACCGTCGTCGAGACCGGCTTCGCCCAGTTGCCGGACGACCACCACCGCAAGGCCCACGACGCCCACACCGAGGGATGGGCGAGCGAGCTGGGCGAGCTGGCCGGGCACCTTGACGCCGCCTGACATCGAGGCGGTGGCCGAGCAGGTCTTCGTCGCCCTGGCCGACCCGAGCCGGCGTGCCATCCTGGCCGCGCTGGCCTCCCGGGGCCCGGCCACGGCGACCGACCTGGCCGCCCGCCTGCCGATCACCCGGCAGGCGATCGCCAAGCACCTGACGCTGCTGGCCGAGGCCGGTCTGGTGACGGCCGAGCCCGGTGAGCGCCGCCGCGTCCGCTACCGGCTGCGCTCGGCTCCGATGCGGGTGGCCCAGCAGTTCCTGGCCGCGCTGGCGAACGACTGGGACGGCCGCCTCGACGCCCTGCGCGACCACCTCGGCGGCTGACCGCCCGTCCCCGCCCCGCTCAGACGGCCCGGCGCGGACGGGTGAGCCAGGAGAACGACCCGGCCATCACGAGCGCGACCAGCCCGCCCGCGACCATCGCGGCCGAGACCGAGAAGGCGTCGACGATCGTGCCGCCCAGGAGCGCGCCCAGGGCGAAGGTCGCCTGGAACGACGAGGTGAACACGACGGTCGCCGCCTCCGGCGTGCCGGGCGCGGCCCGCAGGAACCACGCCTGGGAGCAGACCGGCACTCCCCCGTAGGCCAGCCCCCACAACACCAGCAGCACGACCGCGCCCGCCTGCGACGTGCCGGCCAGGGGCAGCAGCGCGGTGGCCGCCGCGATCAGGCCGCCGCAGACGGCGAAGGTCAGACGGGGGGCGGTGGCCACGGCCCGGCCGGCCAGGAAGTTGCCCGCGACGCCCGCCGCCCCGTAGGCCAGCAGGACGGCGCTGACGACGGCCGGGGGCAGGTGGGTGACGTGCTCCAGGAACGGCGTGACGTAGGTGTAGGTGCCGAAGTGCGCCAGCACGACGAGGAACGTGCCCAGCAGGGCGATCCCGGTGCCGCGCAGCCGCAGCAGGTCCAGCAGGACGCGCGCGCCGGTGACCTGGCGGGCGGGCAGCGGCGGCAGCACGCACAGCAGCGCGACCAGTACGAGCACCGAGAGCCCGGCCAGGACCAGGAACGCCGTCCGCCAGCCCGCCAGGTGACCGATGAAGGTCCCGGCCGGCACCCCGAGCACCGAGCCCAGCGGCACGGCCGAGAAGATCAGCGCCGTGGCGGTGCCCACGGCGGCCGGCGGCACCAGCCGGGACGCCAGCCCGGCCGCGATCGACCAGAAGCCGCCGATGGTGAGCCCGACGAGCACCCGCGAGGCCAGCACCACCCAGTAGGCCCCGGCCACGGCCGCCAGGACGTCGGCGGCGGCCAGCACCGCCATCAGGACGCAGAGCATCACCCGGCGGTCCAGCCGGGCGGTGGCCACGGTCAGGACGGGCGCCGCGACGGCGGCCACGAAGCCGGGCAGCGTCATGGTCAGCCCCGCGGTGCCGTCGGTGACGCGGAAGTCGGCGCCTATGGTCGTCAGCAGGCCGATGGGCAGGATCTCGCTGGTGACGATGGCGAAGATGCCCAGGGTGATCGAGGTGACCGCGAGCCAGGAGATCAGCGGCGGGCGCGGCGGGGCGAGCGTGGTGGTTGACATGGTTCCGTTTCAGGACAGGGGTTGATCTACGGCGAACCAGCCAACCAGCCACGACGTCCCCGGTACCGGCCGATTTCGGACCACACCGTCAGTCGGCGTGGAGTGCGGTCCGCAGGCCGGCGAGCAGGTCGGGGGTCGCGGCGCCCGGCGTCCTGAGCCGGACCGAGAACAGCCGCCCGTTCCACCGGGCCGGGACGCGGTACCGGCCGGAGACGGGCAGCCCGCGGTCGTGGCCGAGCCGCAGCCCGGCCCCTCCGTGCTGGAGCGCGACCGGCAGCAGGCCGTCGAACGCCAGGGTGCCCACCACGACCCCGCCCTGCGACAGGTGGAACGCCGAACCCGCGGGGCCCGTCGTGTGGACGACGTCCACGGACTGGCGGCCGGCGGGCAGCGGGCGGTCGGCGGTGAGCTCCAGCGGCTCCCCTGCGCGGGAGAAGGTGAAGGCCAGGCGGCCTGCGGTGACGTACAGGGCGAAGCCGCCGTTCCAGTCGCCCAGTGCGAACAGCACGCCTTCGGGCTCGCGCGCCGCCTCGATCTCGGCCGTCCAGCGGAAGCCGCCGAACAGCAGCGGCAGCGACTCGTCGCACACGGGCGAGGCCCCGGGCCGGAACGTGCGGTCGTCGCCGGGTGGCCAGGCCGGCCCGATGAGCGCGCCGAAGCGGGCCACGAGGTCGTCGTACAGCGGCAGGACGTTGTTGCGCCCGGCCTCCCGCGCCCACAACCGCCGCAGCTCGGCGACCACCTCCGGATGCCCGGCGGACACGTCGGCCGCCTCGGAGAAGTCGGCCGCCAGGTCGAACAGCGCCCAGTGGTCGGCGTCGAGGTCGCGGCTGCCGGTGAGCAGTTCCTCCTCGTCCAGGACGCCCGTGGACACGTGGTCGGTGGTGACCTTCCAGCGGCCGTGGATGAGCGAGCGCGAGCCCAGCATCTCGAAGTACTGGGTCGTGCGCGGCGCGGGCGCCGCGGGGTCGGCGAAGGTGGCCAGGAAGCTGGCCCCGTCGACCGGCTGCTGCTCGATCCCGTCCACGACGTCCGGCGCCCGGATGCCGATCGCGTCCAGGAGGGTCGGGAACAGGTCGTTGACGTGCACGATCTGGTCGCGCACCGCGCCGCCGCCGCCGATCCCGGCCGGCCAGTGCACGATGAGCGGCGTACGGGTGCCGCCGAGCCAGGTGTAGCGCTTCCACAGCCGGAACGGCGTGTTCCCGGCCCACGCCCAGCCCCACGCGTAGTGGTTGTAGGTGCGCGGCCCGCCCCAGTCGTCGTGGTGGGCCAGGTTGTCCTGCGGGGACTCGCGGATGCCGGCGGAGAAGCGGTGCTCGTTGACGCTGCCGTCCACGCCGCCCTCGGCGCTGGCGCCGTTGTCGGAGAAGACCACGATGATGGTGTCGTCGAGCCGCCCGGTCTCCGCCAGGTGGGCGAGCAGGCGGCCGAGCTGGGCGTCGGCGTGGGTGAGGAAGCCCGCGAAGACCTCCTGCTGGCGGGCGTACAGGCGGCGCCGGTCGGCGGGGAGACCGTCCCAGGCGGGCACCCAGTCCGGGCGCGGGGTGAGCACGGTGCCGGGCGGGACGACGCCCGTCTCCGTCTGGCGCCGGAAGATCTCCTCCCGCCAGGCGTCCCATCCCCGGTCGAAGCGGCCGCGGTAGGGCTCGCTCCACTCGGGCGCGACGTGGTGCGGGGAGTGCGTGGCGCCGAGGCCGAGGTAGAGGAAGAAGGGTTTGCCGGGGGCGGCGTGGCGCTGGTCGTCGAGGTGGCGGACGGCCTCCGTGACGAGGTCCTCGGTGAGGTGGTAGCCCTCCTCGGGGGTGGCGGGCGGCTCCACATAATGGTTGTCCCGGACGAGGTTGGGCGCGTAGTGGTTGGTGTCGCCCTGCAGGAAGCCGTAGTAGCGCTCGAAGCCCTGGCCGAGCGGCCAGTGGCCGAACGGGCCGGCGGCCGAGCGCTCGTAGCGCGGCGTGAGGTGCCACTTGCCGATGGCGATGGTCGAGTAGCCGTGGTCGCGCAGGATCCGCGGCAGGGTCGCGGCCGAGCGCGGGATGCGGGCGGTGTAGCCGGGGTGGTCGAGCGGGATGTCGGCGAGGAAGCCCATGCCGACGGCGTGGTGGTTGCGCCCGGTGAGGAAGCAGGCGCGCGACGGCGAGCACAGGGCCGTCACGTGGAACCGGTTGTAGCGCAGGCCGCCGGCCGCGAGCCGGTCGATGTGCGGCGTGGCGATGCCGGAGCCGAAGCAGCCGAGCTGGGCGAAGCCGGTGTCGTCCAGGACGACGGCGAGCACGTTCGGAGCGTGTTCCGGCGGGCGGCCGGCCCGGTGGAAGATCGGTTCTGCGGTCACGGCGAGGCTCCTGCCAGGAGAGGCGTACGGTCTTGGACAGCAGACGGCACGAGAGTAAGACAGGTTGTCTTAATCCGCGACGATACCTCGGTGATCCGGAAAAGGTGGGAATGCAGGCCAAAGAGAAGATCCTCCTGGCGGCCGAACGGCTCTTCGCCGAGCGCGGCCTCGACGTCTCGCTCCGGGAGATCGCCGTCGCGGCCGGGCAGGGCAACCACTCGGCCGTCCAGTACCACTTCGACGGCAAGGCCGGCCTGATCGACGCCCTGTACGCCCACCGCATGACCCCCCTCAACGAGCGCCGCCGCGAGCTGATCGGCGACCTGCGCGTCCGCGGCCTGGAGGAGGACCTTCCCGCCCTGGTCGGGGCCTACCTGGCCCCGCTGGCCGAGCACGTGCTCGGCCACCCGGGCGCGAGCTGGTACCTGCGCTTCACCAGCCGTTACGTGCTGTCCGGCGGCTACCGGTCCTGGCCCTACTCCAGCGACCACCACCCCGGGGTCGCCGAGCTGGCCACCCTGCTGCGGCGGCGGCTGCCCGGCCTGACGCGGGAGCGCCTGCGGGTGCTCAACCTGCACGTCGTCGTGGTGCTGGCCGACCTGGAACAGCGCCTGGGCGACCCCGCCTTCGACGCCGCACGGGCCGCGGCGGCCGTCGCCGACCTGCACGTCACCGCCCGGGCCCTGCTCACCGCCTGACGTCCGGGGTCCATGCCCGCCGCGGTCACCCCCCACCACCGCGCAGGTCTCCGGGCACGCGGAACGCCCGGGGCGGCCGCCCCGGGCGTTCCGGTCACGCTCAGGCCAGGTCGAACCGGTCGAGGTTCATGACCTTGTCCCAGGCCGCGACGAAGTCACGGACGAACTTCTCCTTGGCGTCGTCACTGGCGTAGACCTCGGCGACCGCGCGCAGCTCGGAGTTCGCCCCGAAGACGAGGTCGGCGCGGGTGCCGGTCCACCGCACCTCGCCGGTGGCGGTGTCGCGGCCCTCGAAGACGTTGGCGTCCTCGGTCGAGTGCCACGTCGTGCCCAGGTCGAGCAGGTTGGCGAAGAAGTCGTTGGTCAGCGTCCCCGGGGTCGTGGTGAGGACGCCGAGCGTCGACTGCCGGTGGTTGGCGCCCAGCACCCGCAGGCCGCCCACGAGGACGGTCATCTCCGGCGCGCTCAGCGTCAGCAGGTTGGCCCGGTCGAGCAGCAGGAACTCGGCCGGCAGGCGGTTGCCCTTGCCGAGGTAGTTGCGGAACCCGTCGGCGACCGGCTCCAGCGCGGCGAACGACTCCACGTCGGTCTGCTCCTGCGTGGCGTCCGCGCGTCCCGGCGTGAAGGGCACCTGAACGTCGAAGCCGGCCTCCTTGGCGGCCCGCTCGACGCCCGCGCACCCGGCCAGCACGATCAGGTCGGCCAGCGAGACCTGCTTGCCGCCGGTCTGGGCGCCGTTGAACGCCTTCTGGACGCCCTCCAGGGTGCCCAGCACGGTCGCCAGCCGGTCGGGGTCGTTGACCTCCCACGCGCTCTGCGGCTGCAGGCGGATGCGCGCGCCGTCGGCGCCGCCGCGCTTGTCGCTGCCGCGGAAGGAGGAGGCCGAGGCCCACGCGGTGGACACCAGCTCGGCCACCGACAGCCCCGTGGCGAGGATCTGCTCCTTGAGCGCGGCGACGTCGGCCGCGTCGACGAGCTCGTGCGTCACCGCGGGCAGCGGGTCCTGCCACAGCAGCGTCTCGGCCGGGACCTCCGGGCCGAGGTAGCGCGCGAGCGGGCCCATGTCGCGGTGGGTCAGCTTGAACCAGGCGCGGGCGAAGGCGTCGGCGAGCTCGTCGGGGTGCTCCAGCCAGCGGCGGGTGATCTGCTCGTAGATCGGGTCCACGCGCAGCGACAGGTCGGTCGTCAGCATCGTCGGGGCGTGCCGCTTGGCCGGGTCGTGCGCGTCGGGCACGGTGCCGGCGCCGGCGCCGTCCTTCGGCCGCCACTGGTTGGCGCCCGCGGGGCTCTTGAACAGCTCCCACTCGTAGCCGTAGAGGATCTCCAGGAAGCTGTTGTCCCAGGTCGTGGGGGTGTTCGTCCAGATGCCCTCAAGGCCGCTGGTGATGGCGTCGCCGCCCTTGCCGGTGCCGAAGCTGTTGCTCCAGCCGAGGCCCATCTGCTCGATCGGGGCGGCCTCGGGGTCGGGGCCGACGTGGTCGGCCGGGCCGGCGCCGTGGGTCTTGCCGAAGGTGTGACCGCCCACGATGAGGGCCGCGGTCTCCTCGTCGTTCATCGCCATGCGGCGGAAGGTCTCGCGGATGTCGCGGGCCGCCGCCAGCGGGTCGGGGTTGCCGTTGGGGCCCTCGGGGTTGACGTAGATGAGGCCCATCTGGACCGCGGCCAGCGGGTTCTCCAGCTCGCGGTCGCCGGTGTAGCGCTGGTCGCCGAGCCAGGTGGACTCGGGGCCCCAGTAGACGTCCTCGTCGGGCTCCCAGGCGTCCTCGCGGCCGCCGGCGTAGCCGAAGGTCTTGAAGCCCATCGACTCCAGGGCCACGTTGCCGGTGAGGATCAGCAGGTCGGCCCAGGAGATCTTGCGGCCGTACTTCTTCTTGACCGGCCACAGCAGGCGGCGGGCCTTGTCCAGGTTGCCGTTGTCCGGCCAGCTGTTGAGCGGCGCGAAGCGCTGCTGACCGGCCCCGGCGCCGCCGCGTCCGTCGCTGATGCGGTACGTGCCCGCGCTGTGCCAGGCCATCCGGATCATGAACGGGCCGTAGTGGCCGAAGTCGGCCGGCCACCAGTCCTGCGAGGTCGTCAGCACCTCGGCGATGTCCCGCTTGACGGCCGCGAGGTCCAGGGTCCTGAACTCCGCGGCGTAGTCGAAGCCCTCGCCGAACGGGTTCGCCACGGCCGGGTTCTTGGCCAGGATCTTGACGTTGAGCCGCTCCGGCCACCACTGGCGGTTGCCGCCGCCCTGGGTCGGGTGCGGGGCGCGCTCGTGCGCGACCGGACAGCCGCCCGAGTCCTCCGACTTGGCGTCTGTGACGATCGCATCATGGTTCTCAGACATGGGAATCCTTCCGGACGAGGCGGAATCTGGGTGCTCAGGAACTGCTGCCGGTGGAACAGGCGGGGCACAGGCCCCAATAGATGACCTCGGCCTCGTCGATGGCGAAGCCGCGGTCGTCGGAGGCGGTCAGGCAGGGCGCGTGCCCGACGGCGCAGTCGACGTCGGCCACGGCGCCGCACGACCGGCACACGAGATGGTGGTGGTTGTCCCCGACGCGGCCCTCGTACAGGGCCGAGCTGCCCGGGGGGTCGAGGCGGCGGACGAGCCCCGCGGCGGCGAGCGCGTGGAGGGCGTCGTACACGGCCTGCAACGAGATATGACCCACGCGCTCGCGCACCCCGGAGGCGATCGCCTCGACCCCGAGGTGGTCACCCTCCCGGACGGTCTCCAGCAGCGCGACCCGGGCGGCGGTCACCCGCAGCCCGGCGCCGCGCAGCTCCTCGGCGGTCGTCGGAGCCTTCGATGCGGTCATAGCCGCCAAACCTACCTATACAAACCTGAATGACACAAGAGAACGAACCATCCAAGTTTAGCAATATGTCCGGAAATAGCTCCCTAGAAGGGCGTCACCCCAGGTCAGGCCCCCCGCCCTCCAGCAGCCGCCCCTCGGACAGCTCCAGCCTGCGCTCCACCCGGATCTCCTCCAGGAACCGCTCGTCGTGGCTGACCACCACGAACGCCCCCTCGTACGCGCCGAGCGCGCTCTCCAGCTGGCCCACGCTGACCAGGTCGAGGTTGTTGGTCGGCTCGTCCAGCAGCAGCAGCTGGGGCGCCGGCTCCGCGCACAACACGCAGGCCAGCGTGGCGCGCAGCCGTTCGCCGCCCGACAGCACCCCTACCCGCAGATGGGCACGCGCGCCCCGGAACAGGAAGCGGGCCAGCAGGTTCATCCGCTCGGCGGCCGGCATCGCGGGGGCGAAGGCGGCCAGGTTCTCGGCGACGGTGAGCTCGTCGTCGAGCAGGTCGAGCCGCTGCGACAGGTAGGCCACCCGGCCGTCGGCCCGTCTGGCGGTGCCGCCGTCGGGCGTCAGCTCGCCGGTGATCAGGCGTAGCAGCGTGGACTTGCCGGCGCCGTTGGGGCCGGTGAGCGCGATGCGCTCGGGCCCGCGGACGACCAGGTCGATGCCGGGCTCGGCGAACAGGCCGCGGGCCATGAGGCGCTCGCCCTGGAACACCGTGCGCCCGGCGGGCACGTTGGTGCCCGGCAGTTGCAGGGAGATGCGCTGGTCGTCGCGCAGGGCGCGGCCCGCCTCGTCGAGCCGGGCCTTGGCGTCGCTGACGCGGGCGGCGTGCGTCTGGCCCGCCCGGCCGGCCGACTCCTGGGCGCCGCGCTTCATGTTCCCGGCGAAGATGCGCGGCAGGCCGGCGTTCTTGAGATTGCGGGCGGCGTTGCCGGCCCTGCGCTCGGCGCGCTCGCGGGCCTGCTGCATCTCCCGCTTCTCGCGCTTGAGCTCCTGCTCGGCCGTGCGCACGTTGCGCTCGGCGGCCTCCTGCTCGGTGCGTACGGCCTCCTCGTAGGCGGTGTAGTCGCCGCCGTAGAAGCGCACCTCGCCCCGTTCGAGCTCGGCGATGCGGTCCATGCGGTCGAGCAGCGCGCGGTCGTGGCTGACCACGAGCAGGCAGCCCTTCCAGTCGCCGAGCACGGCGTGCAGCCGGTGGCGGGCGTCGAGGTCGAGGTTGTTCGTGGGCTCGTCGAGCAGCAGCACGTCGGGCCGTCTGAGCAGCTGCGCGGCCAGGCCGAGCGAGACGATCTGCCCGCCGCTCAGCGTGCGCAGGGTGCGGGCGAAGTCGAGGTGGCCGAGCCCGAGCCGGTCGAGCTGGGCACGGGTGCGCTCCTCGATGTCCCAGTCGTTGCCGATGGTGGTGAAGTGCTCCTCGGCGGTGTCGCCCGCCTCGATGGCGTTGAGCGCGGCGATCACCGGGGCGATGCCCAGGACCTCGGCCACGGTCAGGTCGCCGGCCAGCGGCAGGCTCTGCGGCAGGTAACCGAGCACGCCGTTGACGGACACGCCGCCCGAGCGCGGCCGGTACTCCCCGGCGATCAGCTTGAGCAGCGTGCTCTTGCCGGCGCCGTTGGGCGCGACCAGGCCGGTACGGCCGCCGGGCACGCTGAAGGACAGGTCGCTGAAGACGGGGGTGTCGTCAGGCCAGGAGAAGGACAGGTTGGAGCAGACGATGAACGCGTCGGACATGTGAAGAAGACCTCAACGGAGAACGCGGGCACGCCGAAGCCGCCCGGTGAAGAAGGACAGGAATTCGGGAACGACGAACAGGGCCACACCGGCGGCGCTCAAGCGCTCACGCCGGGGCCGATCAACCTCCGGTATCACCCGGAGATGTCGTCGTCACCTGCCATGTCTGGTCTCCTAGCTGAGAATCACAAGCATTTCACACCATAGCAGGCGCCCACCGTTCTCCGGACGCCTGCCTGCCTCCTGCGCGCCACCGAGGCCGCCCGGCCAGCATGGACCGCCCGGTCCAGTCCGGAGGCTGATCGTGCGTACGCTGACCCGCAAGGGAGCCTCCACTACTTCCCCGGCGGCCGGGAGGAGCTGCTGCCGGCCGTGGCCCGCCTGGAGGCCGACCGGGTGCTGGCGGACCAGCGTCCCCAGCTCGACGCCCTCACCTCCTGGGACGCCTGGCAGGCCGAGATCGCCGCCGGCGTGCGACAGCGGCACCGGCAGTTCCTGAGCACGGCGGCCAGGCTCGCCGTCGTTCGGGGTCGGCTCGACGGTGCCGGCGCGGCCTCCGTCGCGTCAGTGGGCTCCGGCCGCGCGGAGCAGGGCGGCCACTTCCTTCTGGCCCTTGGACACGGCGTGGGCGAGCGGGGTGACGCCGTCGCGGTCGGCCAGGTCGACGTCGGCGCCCGCGGCGATGAGCAGCCGCACGACCTCCTGGTGGCGCTCGCCGCCGTCGCCCAGGATGACCGCCTCCAGCAGGCCCGTCCAGCCCAGGTCGTTGACGTGGTCGACGTCGATGCCGGCCTTCAGCACCTCGCGCACGTACTCGACGTGCCCGCGCTCGCAGGCGGGGATGAGGGAGACGCCTCCGTACCGGTTGCGCCTGGTCAGGTCGGGCCCGGCGGGCAGCAGCGCCCTGAGCATCGCCACGCTGCCGGTGACGCCGGTGACCAGCCAGGGGGTGTCGTTCCTGGCGTCCTGGGCGTCGGGGTCGGCGCCCGCCGCGACGAGCACCTTGGCCACCTCGACGTGGTCGGCCGCCGCCGCGAGCAGCAGGGCCGTACGGCGTTGCCCGTCGCGGGCCTCGACGTCGGCCCCGGCGCCGAGCGCGTCCCGGACGGCGGCGGCGTCCCCGCGCGCGGCTCCCGCCAGCAGTTCCTCGTCGGCCATTCCCGCTCCCTTCACCTCGCGCCCGCCGCAGGCCGCGAGCATCAGACCGAGTCCCCAGGTCAGGACGGCTCGGCGGTTCATCCCCTCATCCTTCCGTCCGCCCGCCCCCGGCGGCGCGCCGGGGGGCAGGTCCGGCCGGTCAGCGAAGCTGCCCGGCGACCGCCTTGAGGGCCGCCTGGGCGATGGACTCGTCGATGTCGCCGCTGGGCGCGCCGCCGACGCCGATGCCCGCGACGGGGGCACCGCCCGAGGCGACCGGCACGCCGCCGCCGAGGAAGAGGGTGCCCGGGATGTCGGCGATGGACGGCCCGCCGCCGTTGATGCCCTTGCCCAGCTCGGACGTCGTCCGGCCGAAGGAGACCGCGGTGAACGCCTTGCGCCGGGCCGACTCCTCGGTCTGCGGGCCCGCGCCGTCGCCCTTCAGCACCAGCCGGGTCGCGCCGGACCGGTCGACGATCACGACGGTGACGCGCTGCTTCTGCTTGACGGCCTCCTTCAGCGCGGCGTCGGCGATCTTCAGCGCGGCGTCGGCGGAGAGCGTGCCGGTCTGCACGACGGGCTCGGCCGCGGCGACGCGGGCGGTGCGGGCGGCGTCGGCGACGGCGGCGGGCGAGGTGGCGGCGACGGCGCCGGCCAGCACGGCCAGCCCCGACAGCGAGCCGGCGACCAGGCGAGTACGGATGTTCATGGTTTCTCCAGTTCGTCAGGGCGAAGTCGGACATCTCTAGGTTTCCGGGCGGACCGCCGCGGGCCATCGGAAGCACGGGCGATCCCCGCGCGCCGAGCGGTCGAGGGCCGGGTCAACCGATCGGTTGATGCGCCGCCGCCCTGGTGGGGGCCACTCTCGGGCAGGGGATAGTGTCGAAGGGCGCGGCGACGGGGAGGGCCATGAGGGAGCGCACCTGGCTCAACTGGGCCATGCACGTCGGCTTCTACCTGCTGCTCGCCGCCTCGGCCCTGCGGCTGGTGTCCCGTCACGGCATGGGTGCCCAGACGGTGACGTCGCTGGCCGTCTGCGGCCTGCTCGCGCTGGCGTACGCGGCCGGGATCGTCTGGTGGAACCGGCTGGGCCGGCAGGGGCGGCTCGTCTGGCTGGGCGGCGTGGCGGCGGTGTGGCTGGCGCTGGTGGTGCTGGCGCCGTCGTTCAGCTGGTGCGCGGTCCCCCTCCTCTTCCTGTGCCTGCGGCTGCTCAACGCGCACGGTTTCGCGGTGGCCGCCGCGGCGCTGACCCTGGTGGTGATCGTGGCCCAGCTGGAGATCGCCCGTGAGCTCGACGTCAGCCTGATCCTCGCGCCGGTCGGCATCGCGGCCATGACGGCGGTGATCTTCGGGGAGCTGCAGCGCGAGAGCGCCGCCCGGCAGCTGCTCATCGACGACCTGATCAGCACCCGCGGCACACTGGCCGACTCCCGCCACCGCACCGGCGTCCTGGAGGAGCGCGAGCGGCTGGCCAGGGAGATCCACGACACCCTCGCCCAGGGCCTGACCAGCATGGGCATCCTGCTCCAGGCCGCCGACCGCATGTGGGCCACCGACCCCGCCCAGGCCCGTGCCCACGTACGGCGGGCCGCCGCGGCCGCCGCCGACAACCTGGCCGAGGCGCGGCGGTTCGTCCGCGACCTCCAGCCGCCCGGCCTGGTGGACGTCACGCTGCCCGAGGCCCTGGCCCGGCTCTGCGCGGACGCCGGCGAGACCGGGCCGCGGGTGCGCTTCCGGCTGGCGGGCGAGGAGTACCCGCTGGCGCCGGAGGTGCAGGCGGCGCTGCTGCGGGTGGCGCAGGCGGCGCTGGCCAACGTACGCGACCACGCCGCCCCGGCGGCGGACCCGGCGGCCAGGGTGACGGTCACGGTGACGGTCACGGTGACGCTGTCCTACCTCGACGGCGAGGTGACGCTCGACGTGTTCGACGACGGCGTCGGCTTCGCCGAGCCGGCCCCCGCTCCCGGCCGCGGCTACGGGTTGCGGGCGATGCGCGACCGGCTGGCGGAGGTGCACGGCGTCCTGGTCGTCGAGAGCGCGCCCGGCGAGGGCACGGCGGTCGCGGCCCGGGTGCCCGCCGCGTGGCCGCCGCGGGTCCTGGACGGCGGTGCGGCATGAGGTTGTTCCTGGTCGACGACCATCCGGTGGTCCGGGCGGGGCTGGTGGCGCTGCTCGGCGGCGAGCCCGACATGGAGATCGTCGGCGAGGCGGCCGACGGGGCCGAGGCGCTGCGCGGCATCGCCGCCCGCTCCCCCGACGTCGTCCTCATGGATTTGCAGCTCGGCGAGGGCGTCGACGGCGTGGAGGTCACCCGGCGGGTGCGCGAGCTGCCCGCGCCGCCGCAGGTGCTGGTGCTGACGACGTACGAGAGCGACGCCGACATCATGCGGGCCGTCGACGCGGGGGCCATCGGCTACCTGCTCAAGGCGTGCCCGCCGGAGGAGCTGTTCCAGGGCATCCGGGCCGCGGCCAGGGGCGAGAGCGTGTTGTCGGCCAAGGTGGCGACCCGGATGATGCGGCGCATGCGCGAGCCTGGCCCGGCGCTGAGCGCCCGCGAGGTCGAGCTGCTGGAGCTGCTGGCCAGCGGGGCGGGCAACCGGGAGATCGCCCGCCGGCTCTACATCACCGAGGCCACCGTCAAGACCCACCTGGTGCACATCTACGACAAGCTCGGCGTGGACACGCGCACGGCCGCGGTCACGGCCGCGGTCGAGCGACGCCTCATCCGGCTCCCCTGACCACCCCGGGACAGGGGGCCGCGGGTCAGCGGACGGCGGCGGGGGAGCTCGCGCCGGGGATCAGCCGGCGGGGCGGGCCGCCGCCGACGTCGGCCGCCCACACGTCGCCGTCCTTGGCGTACATGACCGTGCGGTCGTCCAGCCAGGCGGCCTGGTCGTCGATGCTGGCCCGCTCCCCCAGCGGGCTCTCCCGCATCGTGGCCAGGTCCAGCAGGTGCAGCCGCCACGGGCCCGGCGAGACGCGCTTCTTGAACACCAGCCGGGTGCCGTCCGGCGACAGGGACGGGCACTCGGCGTTCTCCCGGAGCACGCGCGCCCGCCAGGCCCCGAAGTCGCCCTCCACCAGGTACGTCCTGCCCTTGGTCGAGACGGTCGCGTAGAAGCGGTTGTCGTCGGCGGCGAACGTGACCCCCCAGTAGTTGACGTCGGCCGAGTGGTAGCGGCGGCCGTCGAGGGAGAGCGGGATGTCCTCCATGTTGGTGATGAGGTAGCCGGTCCGGGTGTCGAGGATGCCGGTCCAGGTGGAGAAGCCGCCGGTGCTGTAGGAGTCGCCGGTGACGAACACCGTCCAGGAGGCCATCCGGCCGCTGGCCGACACGCGGGCCCGGCTCGGCACGCCGGCCAGGTTGATCCGGCGGGTCTCCTTCAGCGACCGGTCCAGGACGAGCGCCTCGGTCTTCGGTAGCGGGCCGGGCCGGGTGACCAGGCAGAGCGTGGTGCCGTTCGCCGTGTAGAAGCGGTCGCAGGCCCGGGAGCTGACGCGCGGCGGCGCTCCGGGGTCGGCGAGCGGCACGGAGGCGACGCGTCCGCCGCTGCGCACCAGCACCCGGCCCGGCTCGCCGGTGTCGAAGCCCGCGACGGCGGGCCCGGCCTGGCGCGAGGACGCCGCCCAGGTGGCGTACGCGGTCGCGCCGCCCGCCAGCAGGACCACCGCGGCGAGGAGTACGAGCACCCGTCTCATGACGACCTCCTTGTCATCGCAGCGCCCGCCAGGCGATCGCGGACGCCGTCACCAGCCCGGCGGCCATCACCGCCAGCGCCGGCCCCTCCCCCGTCCCCGCCCACAGCAGGCCGAACAGGATGGACGACACCATCCGGGCCGTGGCCTGCCCGGTCTGCAGCAGCGCCAGCCCGCCGGTCCGCGCGCTCTCGGGCAGCATCGGCCCGGTCAGGGCCATCAGCACCCCGTCGGTGGCGGCGTAGAACAGGCCGTGCAGCAGCAGCGCGGGCAGCAGCCAGGCCGGGCCCATCAGCACCAGGTAGACCGCGAGCAGCGCCACGTGCCCGGCGACGAACACCACCGCGCGCCCGAACCGGTCCGCCAGCCTGCCGAGCGGCACCGCGAGCAGCAGGTACGCGCCCGCCGTGCCGAGCGGCAGCAGCGGGAACAGCTCGGGCGCGATCGCCAGCCGCCGCTGCAGCACCAGGTAGACGAACGAGTCGCTGACCGTGACCAGGCCGAGCGCCACCGCCACCAGGCAGGCCCGGCGGAACCCGGGCTCCCGCGTGACCGCCGCCCGCAGCCGGACGCGGACGGTCAGCGGGCCGCGCCGGTCCCGGACGTACAGGGCCAGCAGCAGCACGGCCAGCGCGGCCACGCAGAAGCTGGTCACGAACACCGCGTCGTAGGCGCCGGCCGTCGCCGTCAGCACGGCGAAGGCGGCCAGCGGCCCGAGGAAGGCGCCCACGGTGTCCATCGCCCGGTGCACCCCGAACGCGCCGCCCAGTCGTTCGGGCGGGGCGCTCAGCGTGATGAGGGCGTCCCGGGGCGCGGTGCGCAGGCCCTTGCCGGTGCGGTCGGCGGCCAGCACCAGGCCGAGCGCGACGGCCGACCCGCCGGCCGCGAGCAGGCCCAGCTTGCACACGGCCGAGAGCCCGTACCCGAGCCCGGCGACCAGCTTGCGGCGGCTCCACCGGTCGGCGGCGTGCCCGCCGGCCAGCCTGACCAGCGCGGTGACGCCGAAGTACAGGCCGTCCAGCAGCCCGAACTGCACCAGGCTGAGCCCGAGCGTGCCCACCAGGTACAGCGGCAGCACCGCGGTGACCATCTCCGACGAGACGTCCGTGACCAGGCTGACCAGGCCGAGCGCCACCACGTTGGCGGGCACCGCCCTGGTCAGCCGGGTACCGAGAAGCGAGATGTACATCTAGTGGCAGGAGTAGGTCGGGCTGGTGTCCTTGACCGAGCCGTCGGTCCCGATCAGCTGCCAGCCGAACGTGCTGCCGGCGAAGGTCAGCTTCAGCACGCCGAACGTGCCGCTCAGCCGCTTCTGGCTGTTCGGCTGCACGTTCTCGATCTGGTACGGCGACGCGCCGCCCATCCCGCCGAGCACCTCGACGATGCCCTTCGCGGTGTCGGCCTGGGCGCTGGGGTTCTGCGGCCCGAACCGCTCGTAGTGGTGGTCGTGCCCGTTGAGCACGAATTCGGCGCCGGCCGCGTACAGGGCCTGCCACACGGGCTTGGAGACGGGGTCGTTGCCGTGCTCGCCGGAGCTGAACAGCGGGTGGTGCCAGTACGCGGCCACGCACGGCTTGGTGGTCGCGGCGAGGTCGTTCTTGAGCCAGGTGATCTGGGCGGACTGGTCGAAGTGGTTGGAGTCGAGCGCGACGAAGTGCCAGTTGCCCCGGTCGTAGCTGTAGTAGCTCTTGCCCTGCGGGAAGGCGATGGCGCCGAAGTACGACTTGTACCCGGCCTCCGACCCGGCCGGGTCGTAGGTCTCGTGGTTGCCGGGGACCGGGTGGGTCTTGGCCTTGAACCTGCCCCACGTCTTGTCGTAGTAGTTGCGGAAGTCCGACAGCAGGGCGTCGTCGTACTGGTTGTCGCCCATGGTGATGACGAACTCGGGGTTCATCGACTCGACCAGGGCGGCCGTCTTCGGGTGCACGCAGGAGGAGGAGCTGGCGGTGCACTGCTCGGCGATGTCACCGGCGGCGGCCACCACGAACGTGTCGCCCGGCGGGTCGGTGGGCTGGGTGCCGCCGCCGTAGACCTGCATCTCCCACAGCGAGTAGCCGTATTCGGTGCCGCGCACGGTCCCGTACATGCGGACGTAGCGGCCGGTGGCGGTCACGGTGAGGTCGTCCACGTCGCCGTCGCCGGTGGTGGTGGAGTAGACGTCGGTCCAGGTGCTCCCGTCGGCGGAGGTCTGGATCTTGTACGACTTGCCGTAGGCGTCCTCCCAGGTCAGCTTGACCCGGCTGATCTGCTGGGACGCGCCGAGGTCGACCCGCAGCCATTCGGGGTCGTGGCCTTCGGCCGAGGCCCACCGGGTGCCGGTGAGGTCGCCGTCGAAGGCCTTGGCGGCGGCGTAGGAGGTTGCTTCCTTGGAGGAGGAGGTGGCGGGTTTGCCCTGTGACAGCAGCGTCTCGGCGGTGACGGCCGAGGCGTTGGCGGCCACGAGCAGGCCGGCCAGCAGGCCGATCACGGCCATGACGGCCAGGCGGACTCTGGACATGGCGATTCTCCTGGGGGTGAGAGATCGGAGCACGGTCCCGTGGGCGGCCGGGGCAGGAGTCTTTCGCTGAGCGCGTCACATCCTGGGGAAGGAAGCCGCGCCGAGCCGCTTACCGGGATCGTGGCGTAGTGCGTTGAGGGCTGTCAATGAAGTTAGGAAGGTTTCTTAACCCTTTGCGCGGGGTTCACCCGGGCGGCGCGCGGCACGGCGAGGGCGCCGCCCGCAAAGCCGGGCGGCTGGTCCCGAGCGGGCCGTCAGCCCGGGGTCACCGGGACGTTCGTCAGCCCGCGGGTGGCGCCGGTGACGGTGTTGGAGGAGCGGACGACGTTGGGGTCGGCCGCGCACTTCGACGTCGAGGTGATCTTGATGGCGTACGCGCCGACGCCGCCGAGATCGGACCTGTTGCCGCGCCAGACGTTCCCGCAGCCGTTGAGGAAGGACGGCGTCGTGGTCGGATTGTGCGTCTCGTAGCCGTTGGCGAGGGTGCCGGGCGGGGCGAACGTGCCGGTGTTGTTCTCGATCGTGTAGCCGGAGCCCTTGACGTCCACCCAGGAGTCGGCGGAGTTCTGGCCGCTGACGCCGGTGCCGTCGAAGGTGTTGCCGCTGATCAGGCCGCCGCTGGTGCCCTCCTTGACGTCGATGTGCTCGGCGGCGACGTACGGGCCGATCGTGTTCCCGGTGACCTGGACGCGGTCCGAGCGGTCCGCGCCGCCGGTGTTTCCGTGGCAGCCCCAGTTGGAGCCGGCCGAGCCGAGGTAGACGCCCTCGCCGTAACCGGGCTGGACGAGGCCGGTGTGGGTGATGCGGGAGTCGCGCAGCACGCCGTCGGACGAGCTGCGCCGGAAGTGCACGCCCTCGTCCTCGACGTGGTGCACGTACACGCCGTCGATCACCACGTGGGGGGAGGCGTCCAGGACGAGGCCCTTCTTGGCGTCCTTGACGGTGAACCCGGCGAGCCGCCAGTACGGCGCTCCGTACAGCCACAGCCCGTAGCCGGAGTCCCAGCCGCCACCGGGCACGGGGCAGGACGGCGCGGTGCCGGAGGGACCGTCGTTGACCAGGACGGCGTCCGCCGGCCCGGTCAGCGTGATCGGGGCGGCGGACGTTCCGGGGCGCCGGGCGACGAAGGCCCCGTGGTACTCGCCGGGAGCGAGCCTGATGGTCTGCCCGGGAACCGCCGCGGCCAGCGCGCCGGTGAGCTGGGCCGCGGTGGACACCTCGACCACCTCGGCCCCTTCGACCACCTCGGCACCGGTCGCTGCGGCGGGCACGGCCGCCCCGGCGGACGGCATCTCCGTGGCCGACATCTCCGTGGCCGACATCTCCGTGGCCGACATCTCCGTGGCCGGCGTCGCGGCGGCCGGGGTGGCGAGCAGGAGTGGCAGCAGGCCGGTCAGCAGGGCCCGTCTCATGGGGTTCCTCCCTTCGGGGGCCGTGCCCGCGGACGCC